>UQQI01000025.1 GCA_900543055.1 uncultured Mollicutes bacterium | reverse complement strand
TATATGAATAATAATGGGGTTAATAATATAAGTAACGGGAATAATATTGGTGTTAGTGGAAATACTTCAAATACTACAGCAGTTCCAACTCCACCACCAACATTAGGTACTACTAATCAAATGAGTTATGGAGCTAATGTTAGAATTGCTCCTCCTGTAATGAATGGACAAGGTACTACTACGACTAATACTAGTGTTAATGCAACTTCAACTGTTTCTAGTCCTACACCTAGTGTTACACCAACAGTGATTTCTACACCGCAAACACAATCAACTCAGACATCTCAAACAAATAATAGTACAGCACCAAATGGTAATGATGCACCAACTATTACTACTGTTATAGAGGCAGAGTCAAAAGAAGCACCAAATGTACAATTCATTACAAAAAAATCTAAAGTAACACCGGTACTATTTATAATTGTTTTAATTTTGATTGGTTATATTTTATACTCATCACTTAATAATAAATCATTAGTTCAGAATTTAACTTATAATTGTACGCCTATTAGTTCTGCAAGCGATGAGAAAAAACTTGATTTAGATTCAACTATTGTTAAAGATTTATATAGTAAAGTTTATACTAATGTTCGTGAAGATGTTGCTCAACCTGAATGGAATGATACAATGAAATTATATCTTGCTTATAGACAACTTACAGATGATAAAAAATATGATTCTAATTGTAATTTATTTAATCAGCAAGCAATGAATTCTTATACATGTGTTGTTAGTACTTCTTTTGTTCCAAAAGCATTTAAACAAAGTGATTTGGAACTAGAATGGAAAAAGTTATTTGGTGAGAAGACTCCTATTACTTTTAATAATATTAAATTAGATTATGATTGTATAGGTGGATATCAATATATAGCTGATAGAGAAGAATTTGTACAAGGATATTGTGATTCTAATAAGGCTATATCAGTAAAAGCTACTAAGAAATTATTAGAAGCAACAAGTAATGGTAATACGATTATTTTAAAAGAAGAAGTTAATTATTCTCAAGCAGGAAATGGAGATGTTCCCGAATACTTAAAAAATGGAACTAACTATTATACTTTTAGGTTAGATATGAATTATAATTATGTTTTAGTTAGTAAGACATATCAGTCTAAATATTAGAAAGGTGGTTAATATGGAAATCAAATGTGTTGTTACTGGTTTTCTTGATGAAAACTGTTATTTGCTTATAAAAGATGGAAAATGTTTGGTGGTAGATCCTGGAGATGACTTTCATAAGATAAAAGATGAGATTGGTGATAATAAGGTTTTAGGTGTTCTTATTACTCATTCTCATGCAGATCATATAGGTGCTTTAAGAAACTTTTTAACTAAAAGAAGTATTAAAATATTTAAGAAAAGTAATTTAGAAGAGAAAGAATATTCTATAAGTGATTTTAAGTTTAAATGTATTTATACTCCTGGTCATTCAAAAGACTCAGTTACATTCTATTTTGAAGAAGAAAAGATAATGTTTATCGGAGACTTCATATTTAAAGAAAGTATTGGTAGATGTGATTTACCTGGTGGAAGTGAGGCTGAAATGAAGCAAAGTATTAAGAAAATACTAGAATATCCTGATGATATTAGATTGTACCCAGGTCATTACCAAGATACTTCTTTAGGTGATGAGAAAATCAATAATCCATTTTTAAATTAAATTCGTTTTATGCGAGTTTTTTTTGATATATTTAATGAAAAAAGCTGATAATATGGATAAATTATATTTATAAGTTACAACTTTTGCAAGAAAAAATGATGCATATGAATTTATTCAAGAATTTTTGGATAATAATTCATCAATTAATGGTTCAGGAAGTCTTCCTAGGTACGTTAATAAAGAAAAAATAATTATGAGAATGGTTAGAAAAATTAGAAGAAGGCTATTGCGGATTTAAATAATCCTGCATCATGGAAAACAATGGAAGCATTAGGATGTATAAGAGTAAGCAAATATTATGATTATATTAACGCTCAGTGTACATTTGTAGACTACAATATTGATGTTCCTGAAACATTAAATAACTATTTATTATACGAAAATTGTATTTCAAAATAAAATGAAAAAACTATAAATATTATCACTTAAACAAAATATAAACTTAAAAAATAAAAAGTACAACTTTATTTTTATCAACTTTTGTGTTATTATATTGAGCCAAGGAGTTGATGGGGATGAAAGTATGGACTAAGGTACATATAAAAGATAAGAATAAACAAGTAGAACTAATCTCTAAGGCATTTACTAACTATTTATATACCTATGGACCTATTCTTAATATTTTCCGTAAATATGGGGTATCTTTAGAAGATAAGAAAGCATTAGATAAATATGTTTCTAATAGAATTGCTGGATTATTACTACTTTATTTATCAAAAGACTATAAACGTATAAATGATATAGCAAATAAATATAATATAGAAACATCTAGAATAAGTGAAATAATTCCAGAAATAGAAGGTTATATAGAAAAATAAAAGAAATATGAGTCACATATTTCTTTTTATATTATTTATTAAATATATATTAGTACACTGAAGAATCCTAATATTGTAGCAATTAACATTATAATTGCAACTATTTTTATTACTTTGTCACTCATTATCTTCACCTCACTAATTACTAAATATATTATAAAATAAATGATGAATTTTGTAAAATTAATTAAGTAATTATTTTATTATTATAAAAATAAGATTAACTGGGTGATATAATGATTAAATTTATAAAAAATAATAAATTACTATTTATACTAATTGTTCTTACACTTATTACATTAATTTCTGGAATATTTTTTAATACTTTAATTGATA
Organism: uncultured Mollicutes bacterium; assembly: GCA_900543055.1. Lineage (GTDB taxonomy): Bacteria > Bacillota_I > Bacilli_A > RF39 > UBA660 > UBA3789. Next base: position 19,262 of record UQQI01000025.1, on the reverse strand, counting down.
TTAGTACAAAAAAAGATATAACTAATAATATTAATAGTTTAATTACTAATTACAACAGTCAATCTAATTTAATAAAGTCTTTCATTCCTACATTTAGTTCATCTTTATTTTTAGAACTTTTAATATGGATATTTGGTATTTCTATTATTGGATGTATTATTGTATTATTTTTATTCTTATTTAAAGTATTTATATTTGGATTTGAACTTGTTTCATTACTTGTAAATTTAAAAATAGGGCATATAATTTTTATTGTTATTTATATGTTACCTAGTTTATTTAATTTAGTTATTTATTTTATATTAACTTTATTTAGTATAAGTTATTCTATTTCTTTATTTAAAATACTTTTTTTAAAGAAGAATTACAATCTTTCCAATATTACTAAGAAATATATAAAAATATTAGGAGTTTCATTATTATTTAATCTCTTATCTTCAATTATAGAGGTATTTATTTTACCTAAAATTTTAATTTTTTTAATTTAAAAGTGTCAATTTACACTTGATATTTTATAGTCGAAGACATATAATTATATTAGGAGGTTAAAAGATGAAAGAGTTAAATGTAGTATTAACCGAATTAGGTATTAGTAAGGTAAGACTTGCTAAGTATTTAGGCGTTTCTAGACAAATGCTTTATAATTATTTAGCTATTGATGATTTAAATAATTGGCCTAAAGAAAAAGCAGCTAAATTACTAAGTCTTTTAAATATTGAATGTATTAAAGATTTAACAAATTTAAAAATAACTGGTGAATATATCATTGAAGTTGAAAATAGATTAAATGAGGGGTTAAAAGATTCTCCTAATAAAGAGATTATAGCTGATCTTAAAGGTTTTAATAAGAAGGAACAAGAATTATTATCTAGTATTATTAATTTACTTAAAGAAAAACTTGCTAATGATAAAACTAAAGATATGTATAATGCTTATATTTATTTACAGCAATTTTTACAATCAATGGATTCTAATGAAGAATTAAAGTTTATTTTAGCATATATGTCTAAATCTTTAGGATTTACTAATCCTATGGAGTTTAATTTTAATAGAGATAAACAATTTATTTTTGAAAGTATTTTATTTAGCGCTATGACTTTATATAATAATGGTGGCGCTTCTAAGAATAAACTAGGGGAGTCTCATAAGAGATTTGTTCAAAGTATTGAACAAAAGAAAGAAGAAAAACTTTCTCGTACACAGGAGTTAAATACTGTCAAAATTCAAGCATTAAAAGAGCTTGGTTATATGGAAATAAATGAGGATAACGCTAAAGAAGTATTTGAAAAAATTGCTGAAATACAATCTAGAAAAGTATAATATAATTTGTTATACTTTTTTTATTGGATGTGATAATTGTGATTGATAATGTATGTTCTAGTAAAGTACTTGAAAATGGATTAGGTTTAGTAAAAAATGTTCTTGTTTTTATAGAAATCTTATGTCCAATATTATTTATTGCCTTTATTAGTGTATGTTTTATTAAAGGTATGACTAATCCAGATGATAAAAAGTTATTTAATAGAATTAAGAATACTGCTTTTTCATTGATTATTGTTTTTTTTATTCCAATAATTGTAAATGCTGTTATGAGTATACTTGGAAATAGTACAAAGTTAAGTTCTTGCTGGAATAATGCTACTATTTCAACTGAACGTGCGAAATACCAAGAAATATCTTCTTCATATAAGAAAAAGCAAATAAATGAAAATAGTAGTGATTATGAAAAGGGCGAAAAGAATAACAATGAATTATCTAATACTTCTACTACTGCGGCAAAGGGAAATGTTAGTAAACTTTTGAGTTCCGCTAAAGAAGTAACTGACTATGTAAAAAATAATGGTTTTAGTTATGGTGATGCTCCTATAAATCCTGCAATGAATCATGATGCAAAATTAGTTAGCTGTGATAGATGTGTGGGGTGGTTTTTATATAAAATAGGATATACTGATCAGCCAAAGTCACATGGGTTAGTGGTTTATGATTCAAGTGGTGAAAGAGATTTATCGACTTATTTAAAGAATCATGGCTTTACTAAAATAACTAATTATAGTGATATAAAAGCAGGGGACATAATGTTTGTAAATCCTAGTTCTAGTGGTCATCCTGGACATACATTTTTACTTGGTAATAAAGTAGGAAATGGTATTTGGGAAAGATATGACTGTGGTTCAAATGCACGTGTACATTCTTCTCAACCTTTTAAAGAATCTGTAAGTAATTTTATGTATGCTTATAGAATGCCAACTAATAGTTAATAATTTTAGGGTAGTGTAGGGTAAGAAAAACAATAATTTTGATGTAATTGATTAATATTATTGTTTTTTGTTCTTATTTATATATAGATATAGATTTAATAAATTTAATATTTAATTCTTATACTAAACTTATAATTTATGATTTATCTATGATTAAGTAGTTATTATCTTATATCTAATTTACTAACATTAGAAAAATTTTATTATATATAGATATAATATAAATACATGAATGGATAATGGATTTGTACTACTTTATATCACTCTTTCATATGTATCTATAACTTCCTATAATTGATATTATGTTAACTTCTATAATTTTAATTTATTGAATTGTTGATGAAATAAATTAATTATTATTACTACACTATTATTTAATTTAACTATATATAGTGAATTATATTTAATTTATTTAAAAAGACTTATGCATTATATTATGTATAATACATAAACATAATAATAAAATTTGTTATTTTAATTTATCATATAATTATGACATATCTTAATTTGTATTTATATTATAATTTATTCATACTATATTTAATATAATAAGAATGTTTCTTTTATTAACTTATTAATTAAATTTATAAAAACTTGAGTTAATTTTCGTGAATTTATTATATTAATGATGGATAACTATTCATCTAGATTTCTTATATTACATTCTACTTTTTTTCTTTATTATTAATATTTCCTATTTTGTTTTATATTTTGAGTTTATACTACATCATAATCAATAATATTTTTTTATAATTTAAATAGGGTAAACTCCCCTATTTTTTAATTTGATAGGGTAAATGTGCAAAATTTTTCACATAAATTTCATATAATATTGAAAAAGAGTATAAATCCTGCTATAATATATGGCTGTGAGGGGGAATTAAATTATGAAAAAAGTTTTAAAAAATTGTTTTATATTTGTTGCATTACTTTCTGTATTTAGTTTATCTGATGTTTATGCTGCTAGTAATATGACAATTACAAGTAAAACTTATGTCCAAACAAAATTTAGTGATGGGACTTATAGAAAAGAAGCTAAATTTGATACTAATAAGGGTACAGCTTATTGTATTACACCAAGCAAAACTGGTGCACCAAAAGGTACTACATTAACTTATACTAATTCAGTTACATCTGGCTCTACTCTATACTTATTACAAAAAGCTGGTTCATCAAATGATTCATACTTAATAACACAACTTGCCATTTGGAAATTAAATAATAACTTTATACCTGCTGCTTATAATAAAAATTCAAGTATAGTAAATAAAGTAAATAGTCTTGCAAATGAGGCTAAAAAACAATCTAAATATTCATCATCACCAAGCATGAAAGTTAGTACTACTAAACTAACATTTACTGAGTCAAGTGATGGTAAATATTATTCTTCAAATGCAGTTACTGTTACAATTGCTAGTGTATCAAAGACTACTGTTAGTGTTTCTGGTGCTAAGGGTGCAATAATCAATGTTAATGGTAAAGATAGTGGTTCTTCTACTACTCTATCTAAAACAAGCAAATTAATTATTAAAGTACCTGCAAGTTATGTTAGTTCTAAGACTACAGTAAATGTATCTGTTAAAGCAACTGGTACTAAATTATCTTATGAAAGATATTCTGGAGGAAAATGGCAAGATTTAATAATACTTGTTAAAACTCCAAAAACTATAAGTGCTAGTCTTTCTGGAACTATTACTCCAGTTGTTCGTAAATGCCAATATGTTAATGGTAAATATTATGATAAAGAAGGAAAAGAAACAACAAAAGAAAACTACTCTATTCAATGTGAAAAACATACATGCGAAAAAGTTGGAGATAAGTATTTTGGAAAAAATGGTACTATAGTTAGTGCTGAACAATATGACTCTGAATGTAATAAACATACATGCGAAAAAGTTGGAGATAAGTTCTTTGGAAAAGAAGGTACAATTGTTACTGAAGAACAATATGATTTAGAGTGTAATAAACATACATGTGAAAAAGTTGGAGATAAGTTCTTTGGAAAAGAAGGTACAATCGTTACTGAAGAACAATATGATTTAGAGTGTAATAAGCACACATGTGAAAAAGTTGGAGATAAATTCTTTGGAAAAAATGGTACTGTTGTTAGTGAAGAACAATATGACTCTGAATGTAATAAACACACATGTGAGATAGTTAATGGCAACTATTTTGGAAAAGATGGTTCAATAATTACAGCTGATCAATATGATTTAGAATGTAACAAACATACTTGTGAAATAGTTAATGGCAATTATTTTGATGCTAATAGTAATAAGACTGATGAAGCAACATATAAGAGTCAATGTGAAAAGACTATAGTTCCAGTTCCTGATACAGGAAGTACTGATGGACTTGTTTATACAGTTTTAGGAATATCATTAATTGGATTAACTTTTGTTGGTATAAAAAATTATAGAAAAAATATTTAATTAAAAACTAAGAAAAACTTAGTTTTTTTTATGGAATTATCTACTATTATATTTTCAAAAAAAATAAGTGAATTTTAACACTTATCTTTATTCTAATTCATCTAAAATGCTTGTACCTATTTCTGTTTTTTCTAAATCAAAGTTATCTGCTATTGTTGCTCCAATATTTGCTAATGTTTCAAATTGAGGCAATCTTTTAGGATTTTTAAAATTTCTACTATAAATTATTACTGGTAAATTTTCTCTAGTATGATCGTTTCCTTTAAATGTGGGATCGTTTCCATGGTCTGCTGTTATTATTAATAAATCATCTAAATCAAGTTTATTAATAATTATTGGAATATCTACATCTAATTCTTCTATTGCTTTAGCATATCCTTCTACATCTCTTGTATGACCATATAAACTATCAAAATCACTTAGATTAACCATACATAAACCTGTAAAATTTTTATCTATAATATCAGTAAATTTATTGATTGCTTCAGTATTATTAGTTGCTTTTATTTGTTTATTTATTCCTTGACCATCAAATATATCATTAATTTTACCAATTCCAATTACATTATAATTACTTTCACATAAGCTATCTAGAATTGTTTTTCTAGGTGGCTTTACTGCATAATCTTTTCTTCCAGAATTAATTAACTTATAGTGTCCTGGAGTACCGGTAAATGGTCTTGCAATTATTCTAGCAATTCTATAATCATCTTTTAAAGTTAAAGCTCTTATTCTTTCGCAATACTCATATAATGTAGATATTGGAATTGAATCTTCATGTGCTGCCACTTGTAAGTCTGAATCGGCAGATGTGTATATAATTAATGAACCATAATTGTATTGTCTTTCTCCTAATTCATTTATAATTGAATTATCATGACAACATTTGTTTCCTATTACTTTTCTACCAGTTATTTCTTCTATCCCATTTAAGACATCGTATACAAACCCTTGATTAAATGTTTTAAATGGTATATCATTTTTAATTCCTACTATTTCGTAATGCCCATTTAGAGTATCTTTTCCAGCGTTATTTGGTTTAGCAATTGTATAGTATGCATCAACATTTTGGTTATCTGACAAAGTTAATGTATCTAAGAATCCTATTTTTTTTAGATTTGGTATAAACAAATCACATTGTTCATTAATATGTCCTAGGGTATTTGCACCTACATCATCAAAGTTAATTGCATCAGTTGTCTCCCCTACTCCTAATGAATCAAGTACCATTAGAAAAATTCTTTTAAATTTCATTTTAATTATCTCCTTCTTTATGACTTCTTGGATGAAATTTATTATAATCATCTATTACCTTTTCATCACTTACTTTAGTATATATTCTTGTTGTTGAAATATCTGAGTGACCTAACATTTCTTGAATACTACGTAAATCTGCTCCTCTATTTATAAGATGAGTAGCAAATGAATGTCTTAGTGTATGTGGTGATATATTCTGATTTAACCCTTTTTCTTTTAATATTTGTTTTAAATTTTTAAAAAAACCTTGTCTAGTCATTCCTAAACCATGGTTATTTAAAAATAATTTATTACATGGTTTCTTTTTTAATAGACTTTTTCTTACTTTTAAATATTCATTTAAATAGTAAATTGAATATTCACCTAATGGAACTTCTCTTTCTTTATTACCTTTACCAGATATTTTAACTATGCAATTAGTTGTATCGATGTCTGTTGTTTCTAAAGAGACTAGTTCACTTACTCTAAGGCCACAGCCATACATCAATTCTAGCATAGCTTTATTACGATAGTCAAATGGTGTAGATAGTTTGATATCTAATAGTTTATCTACTTCTTCAAAACTTAAAGCCTTTGGAAGTGATTTTTTTAGTTTAGGCCTTTCAATAAATTCAGATACATTTTCTCTTACAATTTTTTCTTTTAATAAGTAAGCGTGATAATTTTTTATTACTGTAAGATTATGAGCTATAGTTGTAGTTTCTTCACTATTTCTTTCTTTTATGAAATCTTTTATATCACTTGCTTCGATGTCATCTACATTATATTTTTTATTATTATTTAAATATTCCTTATAAATATTTAAGTCGTTGTAATATGATTCTTTAGTTTTATCTGATAAGCCTTTTTCAAATATACAGTAATTAATAAAATCATTTATTGTTTGTTCTATACTTTTAGTCGATACTATAACAATCATCTCCATACTTTTGTCTATTACTTTCACTAGTATATCCAAATGGGTCACTTCCACTTGCAGGGAAAGAATAAAATGTGTAAGTTGCTCCATATCTATTATGAATTTTAGATACATTTTTCTTATATGAATTTCTATTCGTTATAGAAATTGCTGCTCCATTATTTGTAACACTTGATAAATCACTGAAACAGTCATGTTCATCTACATATTTTGGTAGTGTTCTTTTGCCTTCTACAAGTACTTGTTTAACCGCACTATAAGCAGCAGATGTAACAACACCAAAGTCTGCCATATGAGTTGCTGCATTAGCAAACCATCCAGATGATCTTACATAGTTAACTAAACCAGCTGAACCAGTTCCATATTTTGAACCATACATTTCAAATCTATTAGCCATAAGAGATGCCTCTGCTGCTGCTCCTTTTGTTGTTCCTTGTTCATGAAGAGCGAGTGCTGTTATTTGTTTTAGTTGTTGGTCCGACATACTATATTTTACAAAGTTTCCTTTACCCGTTGCAGTAGTTGTTGAACCATCACTAGATGATGTATCCTCTTTTTTATTTCCATGTTCATATTCACTAGGATTTGTTAAAAATGATTTTTTTAATTTATCATTATCTGTTGTTTTAATATAATTAGGATTATAACTAACTTCAAGCTTTGCATTCCAACAATCACTTATAATAAAAGTTGAACCTAATAATCCCATAGTAGCATTCATAATTGTTGGCAAGAAGAATAAAACTATTGCTGCTATAAATTTATTAATTATTTTTTTAGGCATTTTTTTATCGTCTGGATTAATAGTCATTTGAATAAAAGAATACACTAAAGAACCAATTAAAATAATTGGACCTATTATTTGTAATAAAATTAAAATGTTTTTAGTCAATTTTATTGCTACTTGCAATATTGGTGATTGACACGTTGTTTCTAAAAATAATACTGCTTTCATTTTTTACCTCTTGATTATTATAACATAATATTGTTTTTTTTGTCTTTTTATTAGAGTTATAACTTTAAAAAATATGTATTTTTTGTTATTATATTGGTGGTGATTTTTATGGATAAGCCTTTAGCTTTAAAACTTGCTCCTAAGAGTATTAATGATATTATTGGACAAAGACATTTAATTGGTTCTGGAAAGATTTTAACTAATTTAGTTAAGAATAAGAAGATTTTTTCTATGATTTTATATGGTAAACCTGGTATTGGTAAGACTTCTATTGCGAATGCTATTGTTAATGACTTAGGTGTTAGATATAGATTTTTAAATGCTACTATTAATACTAAGAAGGATTTAGATATTGTTATTGAAGAAGCAAAAATGTATGATGGTATTGTTCTTATTATGGATGAGATTCATAGGCTTAATAAAGATAAGCAAGATATTTTACTTCCTCAGCTTGAATCTGGTCTTATTACTTTAATTGGTATGACTACTTCTAATCCTTATCATGCTATTAATCCGGCTATTAGGAGTAGATGTCAATTATTTGAACTTGAACCTCTTGAATATGATGATATTGTTATTGGTCTTAAAAGGGCTGCTAATAGTGGTTTTTTGCCCGATATTGTAATTGATGATAAAAGTATTGATTTAATTGCAAAACTTTCTGGAAATGACTTAAGATATGCTTATAATTTACTTGAGATATCTTATTATGCAACTGATGATAAAGTTGTGAATGAAAAAAAGATTAGAATGATTAATAATAAGCCTGTTTTCTTTTCAGATAAGAATGGTGATGGACATTATGATGTTCTTAGCGGACTTCAAAAGTCAATTCGTGGAAGTGATGTTGATGCTGCATTACATTATGCAGCAAGACTAGTTTATGAGGAAGATTTAGAATCACTATTTAGAAGACTTTCTGTTATTGCTTATGAAGATATTGGACTTGCAAACCCAGCAATTGGACCAAGACTTGATGCAGCAATCAATGCTACTTTAAGAGTTGGTCTACCAGAAGGCAGAATTCCTATTGGAACAATAGTTGCTGAGATGGCTCTATCTCCTAAAAGCAATACAGGGCATATTGCTTTTGATGCAGCACTTGAAGATATTGAAAAAGGAGATGTTGGAACTATACCAAATCATATAAAAACTGATTCTCCGGACTATAAATATCCTCATGACTATAAAGGAGCATATGTGGTTCAACAATATCTTCCAAATAAATTAAAGAATAAGAAATATTATGTTCCAAAAGATATTGGATATGAGAAACAATTAAAAGAGATTTATGAAAGACTTGAAAATATAAAAAATAAATCAAATTAAAAGGTAAAAGATTTTCTTTCTTTTACCTTTTTTTACATATTAGTTATAAATAATTCTAATAGATTTTTTGAATCGATGTCTGTAGTTTTCATTTTTAAATCTATATCTTCTAATGATATTATTAAGTTTCTTATTTCTTTTTCGCTATAATATTTTGTAAGTTCTCTTGTTTTTTTTATTCTAAATTCTTTTTCTTCTAATACACTTGCTATTTCTCTATCAGACATTCTTCTATTTTCTAATATTTTTACTTGATATATTATTCTTAATTGACTAGCAAGTAGTCCTAGTATTGCTATCGAATCGTTATTTTCTTCTAGAAGTACATTGTATAATTTAAGTGCTTCCTTTTTATTTTTTTCAGCTAATGCACGTGAGAATTGAAATGTAGTTTCTTTCATATCACCTTGTTTTTTTACAACAAGTTCTAATATATCTTCTTTAGTTATTTTTTTCTCATCGCATTTATAATTTTTTAGTTTTTCACATTCGTTTGCTATTTTAGAAATATCTCCCAAACAATATTCATCTAGTAAATTAATCGTATCTTGAGAAATATCAAAATCTTTTAATTCATTTTTTATAAAGGCTTTAGTGTTTACTTCTAAATTTATTGTTTGACATTTCTTTTTTAATTCTTTTGCGGTTTTTGTTTTATTATCTAACTTCTTTGATTCAAATACTAATAAATTATCAGATGAAGAATTATCTAAGTACTTAAATAAATGATCTAGGTCTTTTTTGTTGTCATTATAGTTTAATACTTCAATATTTTTAATTATTATAACTTTTTGATTACTTAAAAAACCATAAGTATCAAGGGCCTCTAGAGCATTTTCTAGAGGTGTTTCTTCTATATCAAAACTTGATATTTCAGCATCTTGAAATTTGTTTTTCTTGATTAACTCTTCTTCCTTTTTTTGAATTAGTAATGTATCTTCAGTTTCTATTAGAAAATTATTCATTGTTTATTACCTTTTCAATGTGTTTAATTATTTCATCTATATTTTCGGAAGTTTTTCCTCCACCTTGTGCAAATTTAGGGGAACCACCTCCATTTCCATTAGATGAAATTGATGCGTCTTTTACTATTAATCCAGCATTTACAAATGATGTTGATTTTGCGATAAAGTTTACACTGTTATCTTCTTTTATATTGATGAAGAAGATGAAAGCATTATTCATTTCATTAATTAATTCATCTGCGATACTTTTTAATAAATTAGTGTCTTTATTATCTAATTTCATGATTAATGTTTCTACATCATTTATTACTTTTATATGTTCTTTGTAGATGTCTAAGTTTTGTAGTGTTTGTTTTTCTTTTATTTCGAAGTATTTTTTTTCTAAGTCTTTTACTTCTTGATGAACATATTGTAATTCATTTCTATTAAATATTATGTCTTTATATGACTCTGGTTTATCATTGTTTATATCTACATCAAATTCTAACTTTATTCCGTTTTTTCTTGTTTCTTCAAGTATTTCACGTGCTTTTATTAGTAATTTTACTTTTTCGTCTGTATATGGCTTTATTGTGTCATATATAATACTTTCAATTTTACTTCCTGTTGTAGCTTCTATTCTATAGATGTTACTTCCTTTAGATTCACAATTATATATAGCAAATTTTTCTATTTCTTTTGTATTAGTTGCATGAGTTCCTCCACATAATTCTATAGATTTGCCTATTTTTACAACTCTTACATTTTTTCCATATTTTTCACTAAATAAGGCCATAGCTCCTAATTTTTTTGCTTTATCTAATGGCATTATTTCTGTTGAGACAATGATGTTTTCATTAATCATTTCATTAACAAATTTTTCAACTTCTAATAATTTTTCATCAGTCATTTTACCAGAATAGTTAAAGTCGAATCTTAATCTTTCGTCGTCAACATAACTTCCTGCTTGTTTAATTGTATTTGATACTGTTTGTTGTAGTGCATATTGTAACATGTGTACGCTTGAGTGATTCTTTTCAATTTTTCTTCTTCTATCTTTATCAACTACTAATTCTACTTCATCACCTACTGTGATTTTTCCATCTAATAGTCTTACTTTATGAATATTTTGACCATTTGGTCCTTTAAATACATCTACTACTCTAGCTTTGAAATTTTTTCCTAAAATCATACCAGTATCAGCTACTTGTCCACCTGACTCTGCATAGAAACATGTTCTTTTGATTGCTAGATATGTGTCATGATCAACTGATTCTAATTGCTCATCTTTACTAAATATTGCGATTATATTACTTCTTTGTCTATATATTCCATAAACAAATTCAGATTCATCTTTAAAGTCTAATAGTACTTTCTTTTGACTTGCCATTGATGATTTATTTTTAGCATTTTTCTTTGCTAAATCTTTTTGAGCTTGCATATATTTATCAAATTCTTCTTTTGACACTTTATAACCTAATTCTTCTAGATACTCTTCAGTAAGTTCAAATGGAAAACCGTATGTATCATAAAGTTTAAATGCGTCTTCTCCACTTATATAGCCATCTCTTGAATTTTCTACTAATTCTTTTAATCTTCTTTCTCCTGCTTCAAGAGTTTTTAAGAATAATTTTTCTTCTTCTAATACTGCTGCTTCAACTTCTGCTCTTTTTTCTTTTAGATATGGATATGCTTCTTGCATAACGTCTACTACGTCTGAAACAATTTTATACATGAAAGGACATTCTATTCCTAAATTTTTACCAAATCTAACACTTCTTCTTAAAAGTCTTCTTAATACATATCCTCGTCCAACATTTTCAAATGTTGCTCCATCTGATAGTGCAAATGTAATAGCACGGATATGGTCTGCAATTACTTTAAATCCTTTTTGTCCAACATAGTCGAATTCTGCTAATTCTTCGATGTGTTTTATGATTGGTACAAATAAGTCTGTTTCAAAATTTGAATCTACTTGTTGGAATAGTGTACACCATCTTTCAAGACCTGCTCCTGTATCTATATTCTTACTTGGTAATTCTTTATAGTCGTGTCTTGCAACTCCTGGTTTTGAATTAAACTGACTAAATACATTATTCCAAATTTCTACGTATCTTTCTTGTTCTTCGTCTTTTTTAAATAATTCTAAAGCATCTCCGTTAGGATCGTATTTTTCTCCTCTATCAAAGAATATTTCTGAGTCTGGTCCACATGGTCCTTCTCCTATTTCCCAGAAGTTTTCTTCTAATGGAATAATGTGTGATTCATCAAGTCCCTCTTTAATCCATTTGTTTTTTGCTTCTTCATCTTCTGTATATACTGTTACATATAGCAAATTTTTATCTATTCCAAAGTATTCTTCACTTGTAAGTAATTCATATGCAAATTCGATTGCTTCATTTTTAAAATAATCTCCTATACTAAAGTTTCCCATCATTTCAAAGAAAGTTTGATGTCTTTTTGTTACTCCAACATTTTCTATATCATTAGTTCTAATACATTTTTGAATATTTACTATTCTTCTATTTTCTGGTACTTCTGTTCCATCAAAGTATTTTTTTAATGGTGTAACACCTGCATTAATCCATAAAAGACTATCATCATTTATTGGTATTAATGGTGCACTTTCTACTTTTTTATGTTTTTTATTTTCAAAAAATCTAAACCAGGTATTTCTTATTTCATCATGTGTCATGTACTTCATATTTTATTCTCCTATCTCTTTTAATATTTCTTTAAGTCTATTTATTTCATCATCCATATTGCCATTATTTAAAATGAAATAGTCGGCGTAGGCTATTGGCCCACCTTTGGCTAGGTTTTCTATTTCTGATAAATCTCTATAAATAATTGCTTCTTTATCGAACGCTCTTTCTTTTCGTTCAGCCACTCTTTGATATCTTAATTTTTTATCTGTTACTACACAAATTAATATTAAGTCTTCAAATTTATCTATTAGATACTTATATTCATACCATGAATATAATCCATCTAATACAACGTTTCCTTCTTTTAAGGCTTCTTTTATTTCTGGTTCTAGGAATTTTGCATAGCACTCTGGACCATAGTCTTTTCTTAATTTTTCACGGAATTCTTTTTCACTTTTGCCATCTTCTGTACGTTCTATTCCAGCTTCTTTCATTAATTTATATGTTATTCCACCAAAATATAATTTTTTCCAATTTTGTTCTTCTAAATAGTCTGTTACTACACTTTTTCCAGTACCACTCATTCCAACAATTGCTACTAATTTATTCATATTAACCTCCATAATTTTCTTCATTTCTAACTACTTCTACTGCACTATTTCTTAAATCTTGAAAGCCTCTATTTTCTATAATATAATCAAAGTTATTATATTCAGATATTTCTCTTTCTGTTATGTGATTTTTTTCTTCTTCTGTTAAATAATCATTGTAATTATTTCTTTCTAATTTGATTGTTACTACGTCAGAAAAATGTTCTTTTATGCTTTCAAATTCATGTACTAATCTAGCATCAGTTATTATAAATGTATCAAAAAAGTTACTTAATATTTCTATATCTTCATATAACCTGTTTAATAAGAAGTCTTTTTTACCCATTTTTTCTTTTATTATTTCAATTCCCATTTTTTGAAGAAATTCTCTTGGCTTATCTCTATCATTACCATTCCATTCAAAGTAGTTTCTAGCATATCCGTATAATGGTTCAGTTATATGCATCACACAAGGCTTATAACTATATTCTTTTAATTCTTCTCTTAAATATTCTCCGAACGTATTTTTCCCTGATTTTGCTTTTCCACCTATTACATATATTTTCATAAAAATCTCCTTTTAAACAAATAAAAGACCACTATAGGAGGACAATGTCCGGTACCATCCTATATTGGTCTTAATTTAGATAACGGTATTACCGATAAAACTCCTAGAGTAGCTTCTAATAAGATTATTATTAACTTACACCAAACGTTAACTCTCTTTAAATAATTGCTTATTATACTCATCTCTAATCAATGTTTTATATAAATAATCTTTTTTTTCATGTATTATTTTAACATATTATAAAATTAATACAATATTTTTTTATTTAATTTTCTTCTAATTCTTTTAAATCAGCTATTTCTTCTCCTGTAATTGATTCAATAATTCCTGTTTTTTCATTTACAAATATTAGTAAAACTTTAATACAAGCAATTACTGGTGTTGCGATTACCATACCAAGAATTCCAAAGAAATGTTCAAATATTAGTAATCCTAACATTATTGTTACTGGATGTAGTTGCATTGTGTGTCCCATGATTAGTGGTTGATAGAAATTGTTTTCTAGTAGCTGAACTACTAATATGGAAATTAATACACAAATTCCAGTTATTGGAGAAATTGTAAATCCAACTATTACGGCAGGTATTCCTCCAATATATGGTCCAAAATATGGAATAATATCTGTTACCGCACAGAAAAGTGCAAATAATAATGGTGCTTCCATTCCAGCAAGTGTTAGACCTATACTTTGAGTTAAGAATACTAAGAACATTACAAGAAGAACGCCTTGAACATAACTTCTTAGAGATGTATTTATTCTTTTTGTTAATTCTCTAAAATTTTCTTTCCAAGTTTTTGGTAACATTTTATCAATATTTTCATTTACTTTATCAAAATCGAATAATAAGTAGAATCCTATCATTAATCCTAAAACGAAATTTAGTCCTCCATTTATTATTGATTTACCAATAGATAATGCATATTCTGGTAAGTTAGAAACAAGACCCATACCAAAATTTGAAATTATACTTGTTATTTCTTTTTTTACATCTTTAATATTTATTAAATGATTTGTATCAAATTTTTCAATTATATTAGTTACAAATTTAGTTAATTCTTTAAATATTTCTGGTGCTGCAGCTACAAAATCTTTTATTTGAGTTACAAGTGATGGGATAAACATGTAGGCAATTAGAAATATAACTCCAAGAATTAGTAAATAAGATAAGATACACCCTAGTAGTCTTGGAACTTTTTTTGCTTGTAATTTTTTTACAAGTGGTTCAAATAACCAGGCAACTAAGAATCCTATAAAGATGGGCGAAATGACAATAATAAATTCTTTTAATATTCCAAGTATTTTCCATTCTTTTATTAAGAAAGTACCTAGTATTATAAGAGCAAGAATTGCCATGAAATAACCAATGTTCATTAGTTTTTTACCAGTTCTTAATATATGATTAAGACTGGTTACATCAATTTCTTTTTCCTTTTTATTTCTAAACATTTAAATCCTCCTTGATAATTATTATATCACGTATAACTATTTTATTATATAAAAATTTAATGTATAATTATTATGGTGATTTGATGCAAACTTTAAAAAATATAATTGAAAGCGAAATAGAAATCAAAAAATCTAGATTTATTTCTATTATTAAAAATATTCAGTCTATAGAAGAGTTTAATACATGTATTGAAGAGTTAAAAGTAAAATATCCAAAAGCAACGCATTATTGTTATGGATATATTTGTGGTAATATTGAACGCTTTAGTGATGATGGAGAGCCTGGTGGTACAGCTGGTACACCTATTTTAAATGTTTTAAAAAAAGAAAATCTTAATAATATTTGTTGTGTTGTTATTAGGTATTTTGGAGGTATTAAATTAGGTGCTGGAGGACTTGTTAGAGCATATACTAAAAGTGTTACAGAGGCTTTAAAAAGTACTGAATTTATAGAGTTAGAGATTGGTTACAAAGTACGAATTAACTTTCAATATAGTCAAGAAAAACAAATTAATTATATATTAAATAATTCTAAAGTATTAAATAAAGAATTTTTAGAAAATGTTGTTTATACTGTTCTTATTAATGATAAAGTCCTTGAAAAATTAAATAATTATGATTTAGAAATATTAGAAAAATTATATATAGAAAAAGTTTAGTTTTTAGCTAAACTTTTTTCTTTGTTATACTCATCTAACATTTTATAGTAACACCTTGGACATACAGAATCATAAGTTACTTTATTTTTACCATCTATTGCTACTTGATCTCCTTCTATTGTGAATTTGTCATTAATAAATCTAGCATTAAATGTTGCTTTTTTTCCGCAATGACATATTGTTTTCATCTCTTCTACTGAATGAGCAAGTTCTAATAGTCTTGTACTTCCTTCAAAACCGTTTGTTTTAAAGTCGGTTCTTAGTCCATAACAAATTATTGGTATATCATATGTTACTACTACTCTTAATAAATCATCTACTTGTTTTCTTTTTAAAAATTGTGCTTCATCTATAAAAACACAACTAATATTAATAATATTCTTTGATAAATATTTAAACATGTCTTCTGTATTTTTGATTAAGTGATCAACTTCTCTTTTCAATCCAATTCTTGAAACTATTGTTTTTCCTCCTTTAGAATCTACAATTGGCTTTAAGACAAGTACTTTCATTCCTCTTGCTTCATAATTATGAACTGCTTGTAATAAAAGTGCAGTCTTACCACAATTCATTGCTCCATATCTAAAATATAATTTTGCCATTTATCTTCACCCTACCTTTAATAAAACTATAACATATTATTTTAAAGTTAGATGAAAATTTTATATAATAATTTTTTATATGTTAATCATAGCTTGTAATTTTTTTATAACTTTTTTCTCTATTCTTGATATATATGACTGAGAAATTCCTAGTTTTTCAGCAACTTCTTTTTGCGTATATTCATCACTACCTAAAAGTCCATATCTTAAGACCATAATTTCTTTGTCTCTTTGCTTTAAATTATTTATACATTTAAGCATTATTTCACGATTATTTTTTTCTTCTATATTATTTGGAACTATATCTTTATCTGTTCCTATTATATCTTCAAGATGAAGTTCATTACCATCACCATCTAATGATAGTGGACAATCTATACTAACTTCTAATTTTAATTTTTTATTTTTTCTTAGATACATTAATATTTCATTATCAATACATCGTGAACAATAAGTTGCAAGTTTTATATTTTTATCACTTGAGAATGTATTAATACCTTTTATAAGACCAATGTTTCCAATACTTACTAAATCTTCTAAATCAACTCCTGTATTTTCATATTTCTTAGCAAGAAAGACAACTAGTCTCAAATTATGTTCTATAAGTTTTTCTTTTGCTTTTAAATCTCCTTCTTCTTTTTTCTTTATGTAATACTCTTCTTGTTCTCCTGTTAAGGGTTCTTTTAAAATATCTGTTGCTCCTACATAAAATACTGATTCTACTTTAATAAATAATTTTTTAATAAATTTTAATAATTTTTTCATAAATCCTCCTTTAATTTATTTGGTAATATGCAGTTAACATTATCTATAGTAAATTTGTCAGTAGCAAGACCTACTAGATAGTTTTTTATTTGCTTGTTATTAATCATAATTTTGTCTGGCTTTATACATGGAATAATTCCTTCAGTATTTAATGCTTTATATGGAATATATATTACTTTATTATAATTTATCTTTAAATTAACTAATATTACTGGTTCTTTTTTTATTGGAGAAGATAGTCTATTTCCAGTATCAATAAAGCCCTCTAATTTATATTTCTTTTTAGAAATGGTTATTTCTACTAAATATTTATCATTAATATTTAGTCTATGTTTATTTAATTCTTTTATAAGTAAATATATAATTATTGGACTTAGTATTATTAAAATTAAATAGTTAAAATAAAGATTTTTGTTTAAATCAAATAAATATATTGTTCCACCTACTATAATACTTATTAAATAAAAGTAAAATGTATTTATGAGTATATTTCTTTTACCAAAGCTTACTATTATTAGTATGAGACTTAATAATATTTTTAATATTATGAGTATAATATTAGTGATTTTTAAAAATATTATTATAGTTGATAGTGATCCAATAATGCTAGCGAGAAGTAGTCTTTTATTACTTTTATTTAACTTTAATAACTTTTTAGTACCATATAAAATTATGAAATCTAGTAAAAAATTTACTATAAATACTAGTTCTATATAGATTTTCATTTTATCACCAAGATTATTATATAAATAAAAAAACGACTAATTTGTCGCTTTATGAATATTTTATAATTTCTTTTTATTAATAAATATTTTTACTATGTATGATAAGAATATCATCATTATAATTACAAATGCCCATCTAAGTATTCCATTTAATATAGGGATTGTTGCTGTGTACTTATCAATTATTGCGATTATACTTTCTGGTATATATTTATTAATTAAGGCTGCTACATCTGGAAGACCAATGTTATTTTTTACAAATGTTAGTATTCTTAAGAAAATATCTACTATTGCCATAAAGAATACAAATGATGAAAATCTTTTAAAAAACATTACTACTATAAAAATTAAAACTACTAAAACTATTAAATCTATATACATACTACTCTACTCCTTATTATTCTATTACTAGTTTATACGATGTATTATTTTTATTTATACTTATTGTTTTACAATCAGATGATATGGTTCCGTAAAAGTCTCTTGGGGTTTCTGAAAATGAAGTTATTTCACTTAATTTTATTGTTGTTCCTTCTATTAAGTAAGTACCTGATGCAATGACATTTCCAGATTTTAAAACATTATAAGATAAATCATTAAAAAAGAAATATTCTAGAGTTTGCTGTTTATTATTTTCTAATATATTTGTTGAATATTTATTTTCTAATGTATTTTGACAAGATATATTAGTAGCTTTTGTATTATTTCCATCATTTGTTTCGACATTTGCATATTTTTTTGTAGTGTCAATGAATGTTGCTAGTTGTTTACTTATAACATCTCTATTTACAATAGCAATTATAATAGGAATTAATATTAGTGCAAGGAATATTCCATTTATTAGACCTAGTGTTTTAAATTCATCTATTGACTCTTTTATTACTTGTTGTTTTATCAAATCTTTGTATTCTTCTTCATCAAAGTTATCTAAACTCATTTCATCTAATATACTATTTCTTCTTGTAATATTATTTTCCTTATCATACTTATTTTTTTTTAAAACCTCTTTTATACTCTTTATCCAGGAACTCATATTCTCACCATTATTATTTTAACATTTATTTTTTCTTTTTTAAAGTATGTTTAAAGATAACTTAAAAGATTATTGTTTTTTTATTTATTAGGAAAGTGCGTTTAGAATTTTTTATTTTATGGCTTTTTTTA
>UQQI01000024.1 GCA_900543055.1 uncultured Mollicutes bacterium | reverse complement strand
TTTGATTATATTATAATTTTTTAAATACTCTTTTACTTTATCTATTGAAAATGTATTAATTGATTTGACAACATTCCAAGCGTCTCTATCACCAAATAATTGCCCTACAAAATAGCCATTATCTTCAATTGAATTATAAATTTTAGTCCATAGTTCATCAAAATTGTTAGGATTACAAAATGGGATACTAAAGAATGCTGTAAGTAACTTAGTCTTAGGTAATTCTACATCTTCAAAACTACTTTCCTTAAATGAAATAAATTGCTTCTCACAATCAGATAATCTATTTAAAATCTTTTTTATTAAATGTAGGCTATAATGATATTAATAGTAAATTATATGAGCAATTAAGACACAAAATTCTAAATGAAGAAAATAACATTATAGTCTATCAAGATATTCTTAAATTTCTTGAAATTAGTTAAATGATAAATTTAAAACAACTTAATGCTTATCATATAAATAGCTTTTTTTTCCATCAAAAATCAATATATCTTTTTTTAAAATCTTAGCTTGCTGTATACGTTTTATTGTTGATTCTCCATAATGCTCTGGAGTAACCAAACATATAATGTCCGAAAAAATCAATTTCTCATAACACATATCATCTATTAATTCTTTATTTTTAATATAATCATCATAAACATAAAAAACAGGTTTAAAAACAATATAACCTAATTTAGTAAAATACACTTCTGCTTTTCTAAATATCTCATCGTTTCCTTTCGTACTACCAATTAAATGTACTACTTTAAACTTACCTATCATTTCTTCATCACCTAACTATAATTATTTAAAATACATTTTTAGTACAAATTATCAATACATCTAATTATCTTTTATTTTTCTCATAAAAATATATTTTGATATATAACACATGTTATTTTATAATAAAATATAAATAATGTAAATTTAATATAAACAGCTAATTTTAATTTTGAAGTCAGTTTATTACTAAATAACGAAATTTTCAATTTAGATATTACTATGTTATTTTAATCATACAATAATTTAGTATTAAATATAAATAAAACTAGAAAAAGAATTCATTAAAACAAAAGAAATATATAAAAATTAACATATAAAATACTAATCATTTGATATAATTAAGTAAAGGATTGATACTATGAAGAAAACACTATATATACTATTAATTATATTAACTATTTGTACAGGCTGTGTAAAAGAAAACAAAAATGAAAAAGGACTAAAAACACAAAAAGAAATAATTAAAGAAAAAAATGTAAAAGAAGAAAAAAACTCTTATAAAGATTTAAATAACACACCAATTGGTATTTATAAACTATCTGGAAATAAATTAATAAAACTACATACAATTAATACAAAATTAGAAGTAGAAGGAATTATTGATACTTTTCAAATATTTCCAAGTAATGAAGAAGAAATTACTCTAAATAATACTTTTGCAACATCATTTTATAATGAATGGACTAATTTTAAAAACATAAATAATAATTTAAAAATAGGATTTAATATTAAATTTAAGTTAAAAAATGGAGAAAATATTTCTTATAATATTTATAGTCCAGATAATACTTTTGATAAATGGGAATATTTAATGAATTACTTATATGATGACTATGCAAATCAAAATAAAAGTTTTTATTCTCATATAGAAAGTAATAAAATGAACGATAATACTTTATTTACTGCTTTCAAAATGCAAATGAGCTATTCTTGCTTTGATATAGATTCTAAAATACAATTTAGTGTATTCACGTATGATGACAATGATGATTTTAAAGATAATGAATATAGAGGTAACAGTATTTATACAATAAATATTTGTATTGATGGAATTTCTTGTAATTAAAAGGATATTTTATTCAACTATCCATTGACCAGCCGGTTCATTAATCATATTATATTGAGATATTTTTGAATTAACACTTGCAAGTTCTGTTTCATAACAATTCTTTTTAACTTGCAAATTAGAAATAACTATACTATTTACTTGTTCTTTAGAATACTCATTACTTATACTATATTCACAATCTGAAATACTGCTTTCAAGTGAAATTTTTTTATTACGTAAATCATTAAACGTTTTCAAATTTTCTTCAAATTTTTGAACATATAACTTTACTTCATCTAATCTATTACTAATATCTTACACTAGTGTTTTGCATCTATCAACTTGTTCTTGGATGTAATTTGTAATATTATCATAATCATCTTGAAACTGTTCTGGAACCACTATACCAATATCTTTTTCATCTATTTAGATAAACTTCTGTCCTCACTCATCTCCTAAAGAAGTTATCTTATCTTTCAAATCATTGCAATAATCATTAGAATTACTAATAACTTCACTACAAGTACCATCTATTGCATCAACTACTCAACTTATATCATATGGATGATAATTACTAATACTTTCATAAACAACATATTCTGTTGCACTTCCTGCTTGAGGTAAACTATTTTCAGAATACTCTTTCATATTAACAAACCCCATGTTATCACCTATTTTTTACTTAAAAAATCAAATAATTCCTTACAATAATCACTTTCATATTCTTTAAAAATAACAGTATCAATATTTTCTTTATCAAATAAAATAAAGTTGTCACTACTAATTAGTCCTTCTGGATATAACACTGCACAATAATCATAAACTTTATTAGATTTAGTTTCATGACCCTTCATTAAATATTTAATCTAAAGAAGACATCTTATAACCAATAATTGATATTGGCTTTTTCCATTTTTTAATAAAACTACACTTCCTACTGGTAAAAAATCATTCATAATATTAACCTACTCTTATAAGACTGCATCAACTACAGCTCTCTCTATAGATTTTTCAATTACTTGCTCACCGGTTATTTTAGCGGTATCAATACCTAGATTTGCAGCATCTTGAACAACAGCATCATTTGTAATCTTCTCATTTCCATCACCAAATACTAAATTCCCTGTTTTTGATTTTGTTTCTTTAATAGAGGAATCAACTGCAGTTTGAGCAACATTTTTTACATTATCAACATTACTTCCAAAAACACTAGATGCAACTGCATCAGCACCCCTAATAACATTTCCAACTTTTGTATCAGCAACTGTTTCTCCTACTTTAGACGCAAGCGCTGGTAACAAAAACTTATTAACCGCATGTGTAATAGCAAGACTTGCTCCAGCAAACATTAAAGAACTCTTCAATCCCATACCTCTACTTAAATTTTCTCTTGTATCACTTCCAAATGTACTAATATTAGAAGCAACAACAATAGATTTTGCTTTTGTAAAACTACTTACAGCCTTTGATGCAACGCTACCAACTATTACTGCTGCTGCAGCCTTTCCACCTAATTTAAATACAGCAGCATAAACACTATTTTTATCAAAATAACTATATTTATTGATTTTTTCAAACGTAGAATTATTTTCAAATAAATCCTTGGATAAATTTTTAGATGCAAAATTCTCATTTCTTGGGCTTTCTTCTTATCAAAAAAGCCAGCAACTCCACTTCCTAAAACAATAGCACAATCCCCAACATCTTCAAAGAAACTAAGAAAACCTTCTCCTAACATTGATCCACCCATTAAACCAGTATAAACTGTTTTAACAAGTGCTTTTGGTTTAGAATTATTTACACTTGCTAAAAGAACAGATAACAATATTTGCTTGTCTTGTTCTGTACCATTACTCTCAGAATAAGAATCAATTGCAGATTTGGCCAAAAGTGCACTTTTTGAAACATCATCTAAATAAGTAGTAGTGAAAAAAAATCACTTTTCAGATCATCAAATTTTATAGTATTTGACAAATTAATCTTATAATCATTCGCAACATTAATAACTTTATCAAAATCACTTTTTATTGATGAATTACTTGTATCTATAGAACTTTTAATAGAAGACACAACAGCTTCACCTATTTCAAATTAATCAGAGTTATAATTCAAATCCATATAAAAATCATCATCTATCATAATAAAATTATATCACTTTTATTCTATTTATTTAGTGTTTTTTACGAAAGAAAACAAAATAGATAGAAAAGTTATCTATTTAGCAAACGCTTAAATCAATAGTAGTAAAATTTCCTTCTTTATCAATAAATACTGCCTTTGCTTTATCACTAAATGGGTCAGATGAATTATTTACGTTAATTAAATAACTTTTAAGTTTAGAACAATTTTTATTTGAATTATTAAATTTTTTATACTCAAAGATTTCTTCATTAAAATCATCATCTAAGAATTCAACATCTGACTTTTTTAAATTAGTAAGTTCTTTTCCTAATCTAACTCCCCATCCTTCATCATCATATGCAACATAAAAATAGTGAAATTTATTACCATCAAATGTTACAACCAAATAATTAACTACATACTCTCCAAAAGGACTTTCATAATTAGTACCATCCATTTCTAAATATTTAGGATCAATAAAGAAAATACTATCTTCTTCATCAATACTTAAATTATCTTGATAACTATTTTCTCTTAATGCACTAGCATATGCTTTAGCATTAATAATAAATGCGTTTTTATTAGAATTTCTAATTATTGCTCCTGTACTAACCATAATTGATGAAAATAAAATAATTAGTATAACCATTGCTGCTAAAAGTTCAATTAGCGAAAAACCTTTATTATCTAATTTGAACATATTATTCCCTCCTAAATACATAATTATTCTTCAGATAAAGTATTGTCTACTTTAGAATAAACATAATTAAAAGTACTATTATTAACACTAACTTCTATATAATAGTTATTTTCATCTTCATTAATAATATTAACATTTTCTGTATTTCTTATAGCCTTAATATAATTAATTGCCTCATCTACACTATTATAATAATTAATATTGTAATCTACTATTACCTCACCATTGTCTACTTCATTATTTTCATTCTTAGTATTATATTCTCCCTTCAAACTAAGAAATATCCCTATTCCTATTAATATAAGCGAAATTATAAAAACTATAATTAAAATAATCTTTCTATTTTTCATATTCTATCCCCTAACTACTTCAATATCTCCATACCAATTTTCTACAGTACCAGTCACAAAATTTGCAGCACTTGGACCACCTGTTATACTTCTCCAATCAAATGCACGATTAGTTTTGTTTACTATCTTCGTCATATAATAATTGAATGATGTCCAGGTCTTTGCTTTATAAAATGCATTACTTCCAATAGAAGTTACAGTACTTGGAATTGTAACAGTGCCACGTAAATCTGCAAGTTCAAATGCATTATATCCAATAGTTGTAAGACCTTCAGGCAAACTTATACTTTGAATTCTAGAATAATAAAATGCATATGGCCCTATAGTCTTAACACCGCTTGGTATAACAGGATGAGTATTATTATTGTTTGCAAAAGAATATACATATGAGGTGTCTACTTTTCCACTTCCTGTACGTTTATATATAATACCATCGGTAGATACAACTTTATTTCCTTTTGCATCATATCCTTGATCAATACTTGATAAATAATTAAGATTAAATGCAAGTGAACCATATGATGAAACAGTACTTGGTATTACCAAACTTCCTCTTAAGTCCAAATATCTAAAAGCATTATCTCCAATAGTTGTAAGTGTTGTTTTTTTAGGTCCAGCAGTTGTTGGAATAACTAAGTTCGTTCTATTTGCTCCTGAATATCCAATTATAGTTGAATAATCTATTCCACTATCCGTTCTTCTATATATCCATAAATCTTTACTTGATGCACTAACACTATTTCTATTAAAAGCAAGTCCACCAATTGATGTTACAGTATCTGGAATATCAAGTGATGTTAAATTACATGAATAAAATGCTGAACCATCTATTCTTTTTAATCCTTTTGGTAAATTTACTGCGCTTACTCCTGAAAAACTAAATGCTGATCCACCAATTCTTGTAACAGTACTTGGAATTACAACTGTATAACCCCCCAAAGGTAATCCATAAAAGGCAGAATCACTAATTTCAGTTACCGGTTTTCCATCTGGAGTTTCAGTTGGAATTATAAACCTTTTATCAGCAAATTCAGAAAAATCTCCAATATATCCTTTTACTGCTTGACCATTAAATGTAAATCCAGCACCATATACACTATTCCTACAAAAAGCACATGAACCGATACTTGCATTTTTATTTGGAACAATCTTATATATATACCCATTTATTTTATTATTGTAGAATGCTCTTTGTCCAATAGTTGAAACACTGCTAGGTATTTTAACACTACTTATTTTATTACCATAAAAGGCTTCGGACCCAATAGTTTTACAACCACTTGGTATATTAACGGAAGTAAGATTATTACTAATAAATGCACGTGAACCTATACTAGTTAAAGTACTAGGTAAATTAACACTAGTAATACCCATACTATCAAACGTGGATGTATAAATTTCAGTTACTTTTTTACCACCTACTTGAGTTGGTATAGTAACATCTTTACCACATGCAAGGTTATAATAATTAAGTCTAATAGTACCATTATTTAAATTAGTAAAACTAAAACATTTCTTAGTTTCAGATATTGTCCAAGCAATAGTTTCTTTAGACTCACCTCTAGTGCCATCTCCATTAATAGTAATTATCTTTTCAGTACCGTCACCTTTAAATTTCTTATCTAAAGAATCTTTATCAGTAACATGCCTAACACTATTTTTAGTAATTTTAGACTCTTCTACCCCATCAATCATCCAACCAACTTCATCGATACTAGCAAAATAATATCTGTCTTGTCCATTTTTACCAGGAACAAAAATAACATAAGCTTCATTCCATTTACCAAACGGAGATGGTTCTAACGGATCATTATCTGAAAGTTTCTCAATAGAAATATAATATGAATACGTTGGATTAGAAATCTTTTTAATTTCTTTACTAGAAATTTGAACTCTAGCTTCATTAATATAATCTTTTGCCATTTTTGCATACATTGTTCTTTTAGAATCTTCGACATACTTTGAATATGCAGAAATACCAACAGTTACTAAAACAGCAAGAATTGCAACAACAGCCAATAATTCAACTAATGAAAAACCTTTATTATTTATTTTCATATAATCACCTACTATAAATTATACAAGAAATATAAAAAAAAAGATATTAAAAAATAAAATTCACACTAAACAATATAAATGTCTATATAATTAAATTTCTATTTTGGAACTTAATCATACTCTAAAAAAATTTTTCTTACAATATTATAATAGACCTTAATTTTATCATTTTTTATTAATTTTAAATATTTTATAAAGATATTTTTACCAATAAAACATAATAAATAGTAAAATTATTTCCTTTAACTATAATAAATTTACTATCTAATACCTTCCACTTAACTTCCAACAAAAAAAATAAAGGACTAGTCCTATAAACTAATTCTCTAATATTAAAAATTACTTTTCCTTAATAATATTTATACTACAAAAATAAGTTACTAAGAAATATCCTCCATAAATAATAACCATCAAAATAGCAGTAAATATAATAGACATTAAATTAAAACTTATACCCATAGTTTCTAAAATAACATTACAAAAAATAATACCAAATATAGAATGAATAATAGCAAGTATTAATGGAAACATAAAAAATATTCCAATCTGAATAAATAAAGTTTTATTAATCATCTTCTCATCAACACCAAGCCTTCTAAGCATATTAAACTTCAAGTCATTATCACTTGATTCAGACAACTCTTTTAAGGCAAGCATCGCAGCACATGATATTAAAAAAACAATTCCTAAATATAATCCTAAAAAAGTAACTAAAGCACCTAACCCTACACTAGCATCACGAATGTCTTTTTTTGTATTATATGTAACATAACAATCAGAGGAAAACTTTAAATCTTTCATTATTGAACTAAGCTTCTCCTCAACTTTATTAGCTTCTCCTCTATAATCAGCAATCATTCGATTATTACTTATTTGTTTGCCACTTAATGCCTCATCAGGTAAAACAATAAAACCTAATTCACTCTCTTGACTACCCATTCCATAAAAACCATTAACAGTTTTTTTATATTTTGGAAAATAAGCATTATCATTAATAATAACTTTAGCATTCCTTTTTAAAGCTTCATTTTTTATATTAATCATTTCATTATAATTACCAACAACAACATATTGATTACTATTTAATTTAATTTTTTCTAAGCCAAAACTTTTCGCAACTCTATTATAATCACTATTCTTCATTAAAATAATATTCTCATCATACCTTAAAAAAGGATACTTTTCTTTAGCAATTTTATAATAAGAACCTAAAGTTGATTTTAATGTAATATTATCATCATAATAAAGTGAAAAATAAGTAATGTTTTTAAATTCTTCTTTTATATCAAACCAATATTTAATAAATAATTCATCAAAATTCAACTTAAAATTTTCTTTCTGTATCTCAGTCAAATCATCATCTTTAGAATAATGATAAACCTGAATTAATTCAATATCTCTTGGAGAAAAAGTAATTAAATTTTGATTTAGAGAATTTTTCATTGATAAAGCCGTTGATAAAACACAAATAGTAATAAAAAGCATCAAACAAATTATTGTTGTAGAAAAAACTGTTGTATTAATTTTACTTGAAAATTGTCTTAAAATAAAACTATTTAATCCTTTATAATATACTTTCTTCATATTCATAAAAATACGTAAAAGCAAACCTGACAATGACCAAAATATTAAAAATGTTGATATGGCTCCCAAACCAATAGCACTAAATATCTTACGATTACTTAAAATTGAGACATCTCCAATTACTAAATAATATGCATAACCTAACATAATACAAGCTAAAATAAAAATTATTATACAAATATATGGCGTCTTAAGTTTTATTTTTTCAGACTTTTTATTTGATTGTATTAAATCAATTAATTTACATTTACTAATATTTATTGTATTAAAAATCATCACAACTAAATACATAATACTAAAATATAAAAGTGTTTTTAAAAATGCTACTTTAGAAAATATAAAAGTAAATTTATTTAAATTTGCTTCAAACATATTCGCTACCAAAATACTCATTAATTGTGATAATAAAAATCCAACACCCAGTCCAATTACAAGTGAAAAAACACCAATAATTAATGTTTCAAAAAATAAAATTAAAGATATTTTTCTCTTACTCATTCCAAGAGTTAAATATGTTCCAAATTCTTTATTTCTTCTTTTCATCAAAAATCTGCTCGCATAAATAATTAAAAATGCTAATATAAATGAAACAAAAATACTAACTCCAGAAAGCATGTTTGTTAATAATTTTATTATAGAAAAAATTGAGTTTTAAACATCAAGCATAACAGTTTGATCATCAATTGCATTAAATACATAAAATATAGCAATACCAAGAATTAAAGTGAAAAAGTAAATTACATAGTCTTTTATACTTTTTCTTATATTCTATAATGATAATTTAAAGAGCATCACTTAAATCACCACCAAGCGTTGTCACAACATTAATTATCTTATCAAAAAAATCTCGTCTTGAATCATTACCTCTTCTAATCTCATTAAAAATTTTTCCATCTTTAATAAAGAAACTCTAGATGAATAACTAGCTGTAAAAGCATCATGTGTAACCATAAGAATAGTTGCCTTATTCTCTTTATTTAAATAATTAAATTTTTCAAGTAACATTTTAGAAGACTTTGAATCAAGTGCTCCAGTCGGCTCATCTGCAAGTATTAATTTTGGATTAGTAATAATTGCTCTAGCACTAGCAACTCTTTGTTTTTGACCTCCACTCATTTGATATGGATATTTACCTAAAACACTATTAATATCTAACTCCTCAGAAACTCTTTTAATCCTATCAGATATCTCTTTTTCTTTAATATTTTGAATAGAAAGAGCAAGAGCAATATTTTCATAAGCAGTTAAAGTATCAAGTAAATTAAAATCTTGAAATATAAAACCTAACTCTTCCCTTCTAAACTTATTTAAATTATTTCCTCTTAATTTTGTGATATCATTACCTGCCACATAAATATGTCCAGATGTAACTTTATCAATTGTAGATATACAATTTAAAAGAGTAGTCTTTCCAGAGCCACTTGCTCCCATTATCGCAACAAATTCTCCTTCATATACATTAAACGATAAATTATCAATTGCCTTTGTAAGACTAGACTTATTTCCATAATATTTCTCTATCTTATCAATCTTTAAAATCTCACTCATAATATAATATCTCCTTTCTTTATACATTGTAGTACAAGAAAAAATATTAATCACACTTCTAATATTACAAATTATTACAATTTCGTAACATTAAAATAATTAATAATCAATCATTAATCATATAAAAGCCTCCTAAAGAAAATACAATAGTAATTTTAGTATAAGAAGAAACACATGACTCAATCATTATTTTATGACCCATTTTTTTACATAAATTGTAAACAATATAAAGTCCCATTCCCGTAGATTTTGCCTTAATTCTTCCGTTAATACCAGTAAAAGACTTCTCAAAGACTCTAGAAATATCACTATCAGGAATACCAATACCATTATCAGTAATACTTAAAAACACCTTATCCATCTTAGTTTCCGCCTCAATCTTTATAAATGAATCTACTTCATCTCTTTTATATTTAATACTATTATTAATAATCTGATTCAAAATAAACTCTAACCATTTCGCATCAGTTAAAACCAATTCATTATGAATAGAAACTTCTAATCTTACATCATTTTCTAATAAATCATCTTTATTCTTTAATGCCACATTTTTAACAATCTCACTTAGACTCTTTTCTTTTATAGTATAATCCTTCTCAGCATTTTCACTACGTACATAATATAATATTAGATCAACATAATTATCAAGTCTTCTAATCTGTTCAACATACTTTCTATCAATCTCATTAGAATGATTATGATTAAGAAGTATTAAGCTAGAAATCGGAATTTTAACTTCATGTATCCACATCTCCACAAATTCTTTAAAGTCATTAATATTTAAACTATATTCTTTAACATTCTCACACATAGATTTATTAATATCATAAAGCATTTGATAAAATAATTTTCCTTCATAAAAATTAGGTTTATTAATCATCTCAAGAACCAAATACTTCTTATCTAAACTACTAAGTATATTTAATATTTTCCTATAAAAACTATTTCTCTTATAATAATCAAAAAATATATTTAAAACTATTACTATTATAAATATAATTGATATAACTAATATTAAATCTCTTTCTACTTTAAAAGCATTTAATAGTAATATAGTAATTATAAATCCAGAAATAGTAATAAATATTTGCATACTTTTATCTAATAAATATTTTTTAAAACTCATAATAACTTATATCCTAACCCTTTCTTAGTTTCAATTCTCTCAGAAAGACCAAATTCTTGTAGTTTATTTCTTAATCAACTTATATTTACTGTTAAAGCATTATCATTTATATATTCATTATTATTCCATAAATCAGTCATCAAGTCGTCACGACTAACAATTCTCCCTCTATTACTTAAAAGATAAGTAAATATTATCATCTCATTCTTTGTAAGTTCTAATATTTTACCATCACTTTCTAAATAACCTTTCTTTGCGTTCACAACAATATCATCATAAAATAAATCATCTCTATTATTTTCCATTCTCTTAAATACATTTTGTATTCTAAGTAATAAAATAGTTGGGTTATATGGCTTAATAATATAGTCATCAGCTCCATATGACATAGATAAAACCTCATCTACTTCAAGTGCTCTACTAGTAACTATAATAATAGGAATATTAGATTCTTTTCTAACTTCTTTTAATATTAATTCTCCATTTATATTAGGTAGATTAATGTCAAGTAAAATTAAATCACACTTAATATTCATAATATCATTCTTAGTATTATTAAACTTATCAAGTACAAAAACTTGATACCCAGAATTTTCAAGTAATATCTTAAGTTCATTTCTAATTACTTCTTCATCTTCTACAATTAATATCTTCTTCATTTTACTCACCATAATATTTCTAATTACTTTTAATTGCTTATATTATAACACTATTTAAATAAATATATGTTCCTAAGTATATTACAATTTTGTAAGAAAAAAGAAAGTATAATCTATCCTCTCTTATAAACTAATACTTTCTTATCATCTCTTAAATATTTAATAGCCAAATTATATTTTTCAACTACTTCATCAAAACTAATTTTAAGTATCCTACTAATATCATAAAAGTCATATAAATATACAAATTTTAAAGTTAAAATATTTCTTAAATCTTTTGGTAAATCAACAGTAATTGTAGAAAATGAATCTTCATAATAATCTACTTTTTCTAAATTATCTAAAACTTTAGTTTTTTTATTATTAAAATAATCTTTTATATATTCATACATTTTATATCTTAAAATAATCATCAAATAATTAAGAATTTGTCCCTTCTCGTTGCAACAATTATTTTCAAATATTTCCATTAAAGTACAATCTCCAATATCATTTAACTCTTCCTCTAAATCACTAGAGTAAATCCCAGGATACTTTTTAAATATTTCACTTTTTACTTTTCTAACATTAAAAAAACAGTCTCTATACATTTCTTCTCTAGTATCCTTAACTCCACTTTTATATAAACCAATTAACTCTTTTAAATCAAACTTTTCTTGATAGTTAAAATTAGTATAATAATCAAATATCTCATTATTTATTTTATATTTTTCATCATACACTCCAAAATACCAAATAAAGTTAATTGCTTGTTTTAAATTAAAATTATTACTTATTAAATATTTTATACTTTCTCTATCTATTTCTAATATATCTATATATTTATTAATAGTAATATTATCTAAATTATCATAATTTCTAAAAAAATATTTAATATCTCTTAACTTACACTTATAAGTAAATCTATTAATTAATTCATCACTAATATTTTTCTTATCAACTAAATTTAAATTTTTTAAATATGAAATCATTTTGTTATAGTCCAAATCATTTAAACGACAATACTCAGTAATTGGAATACCATTATAATAATATTTATTATTACTAAAATCATCATTTATACTTTTTTCAATACACTCTTCTATTGAATAACCATCATTTAATAATTTATAGATTCTATCAATAACAGTATGATAACTAATCTTATTAATAATACAATACCTATATAGAGTCATACCATTATAATAATATTTTCTAAAATCTTTATACTCTTCTATTACAAATTTAACAATATTAACATCATCTAAATTGCTACCATTCTTCTTTAAATAATTTATTCTTCCCTTAATACTCATATAATCAACATCATTATTTTTAAAATATTCATATAAACTTACTCCATTATAATAATATTTACATGAATCATTTAAAGTCTTATTAATAGCAATATCAATAATATCATCTAAAGAAGTATTAGGATATTTATTTTTCAAAGTATAAATTCTTTTCCTAATAGTATCATAATTTAAATTATTATCTTCACAATATCTTATTAATAAAACACCTTTATAATAATATTTACTACTATTAAATGAAGAAGAAAGTGCAAAAGATATAACTTTGTCTATATCATAATCAGGATGATTATTAGTTATTTGTTTTATACGATTAAGTATTTTTGGATAACTTATATCATTATTTTTACAATATTTTTTTAAGCTAATACCATCATAATAATATAATGTCTTTCCCATAAAATCACCCTTTAACATATTATCAAAAAAAAACATGTTTTTCTATTAAAACATGTCAAAGTATATTATTTTTTCTTTGTATATATTATTGGATATGGAACTAAATATTTATCATCAAGCATATCTACTACTAACTCTTTATTATTACTAACAAGTCTATCTGCTAAATCTATTACATAACTTTGGTATAATCTACTATTACTTTCACTATAAGGAATATTAGCATTTCTAAAATGTACACAACCACACATTGCAACATAGAAATCCTTATCATATTTACAAGCTTCTTCAATAATAGGTTCTGTAGCCTCACACGGAAATAATCCTGCAATTAAATCACTATCTTTAATATTACAAGTAGAATTAAAATTCTTTCTATTAATTACCATCTTAGGACAAGATTCTTCTTTTTCAAATAATAAATCTGGTTCATATATAGTAATTGTTCCTTTACCTAGCCTCATTTGTTCTTTATATATCTTTTTTGCAAAACTAGGTATTACACCAGATGCTACTTCTACAATGTTCTTATCAAGTCCATAAATATCTTTTAATCTATCTAAATGAGCATTATAAAAAGTTCCATCCTGTGATTCTATTCCACATAATTCATATACCTGCATTAAAACATCAGGTGCTGCTGGAGAATAAACAAATGTAAAAAAATTATCTTCAATATAATCTGCTAAATTTCTATCAAATTCTCTGTAAGCATCTAAATATTTTTTCTTAAACTCTATAAACCTTCTCATTATTTCATCATCATTAACACCTTTAATAGCTATCATAATATTTCCCCCCTTTTTAGGTAGAATATTATATTTTATTTTTAAAAAATTGTCAAAAAAAAGTACAAAAGTACTTCATAAATTAAACATTTAATTCTCTTAATTTTTCATTTAATTTTCTATAAATTGGTTTCATTTTTTCTTCTTTTGTTAAGTTTTCTGCTTCATTAATATCAACCCAACAAACACCACTATTTTCATCTTCTTTTATTTTTAGCTCTTCATTCTCATCTGCTTCTAATAAGAAACAACAATCTAAATGTACATGAGATGATACAAATTTTTCTCTTTTAATATGACTATCTACAGTAACTATCTGCATTCCAAATATTCCATCATTTAGTACTTTCAAATTTTTTAAACTTGTCTCTTCATTTGCTTCTTTAAGTGCAACATGAAGTAAATCACTATCTCCATCAGCATGTCCACCAGTCCAAGCCCATGAATCATATATATTATGATATATCATTAATACTTTTGTTCTTTCTTTATTTACTATCCAATTAGATGCTGTAAAATGACACATTTTATTATCTCTTGTAAGGACATCATCAAATGTATCTATATATTCTAATATTAATTCTTTATCACACTTTTCTTGCTCATTATATGGCTTATAATTTTCAATTAATTCTCTTAATTCCATAAACACCCTACTAAACAAGTCATATTATACACTAAAATATCTAAAAAATAAATAAAAAGGAAAAAGGCACTTTTTATCTTTTAATATCACCTCTTAAACATTTATTCACTTTCACTACTAAGTGCATTTATCTTTGTCAAATTTTTAGATAAAGAAATAACATCTTCTGATACTTCAACTAATTCATTATTAGAAACAACATAATTTTTAATTGAAACATTAGATAAATCCATTAACTTTCTCAATTCATCTTGAATATAATGAAGTTGTATACAATGAGGAGACTTATCAACGCTTGCAAAAATTAGTTCAGAAACTTTACCTGTTCTTAACATTCCACCTACTTTAGTAATTGCCATATTAACATGAGTCTCTTCTAAACATAATTCATATATATTACTAGAAATTTTCTTTAATTTTTCAAAACCTTCAGGTTGCATATTTTTTAAACAACTTCCTACAATTACTATTGTAGATGACGTATCATAAATATTACTATCCATTAATCTTTTCATATATTTAACTCCTACTCTTTAACTTTTCCTCTACAAATTCATGACATTTAATAGTTTTTATTTCTTCATCATTAAGTGGTTCCACTCTAAAAATTTGATTATATAATTTTTTTTTATCATCAGACAGTTCACTAACTAAATCATCATATTCTCTAGCAAACAATTTGTCTTCTTGAAATATATTACTATAAATTACTAAGTTTTTTGAAAGTAATAAATCTTTATCACCAGTATAAATTATCTTACTAGAATCAATGTCTTTCCCGTCAACACCAATTTTTTCTATTCTATAAATATTTTTCTCAAGTAAATCTTTTCCCTTAAAATGCTTACATAACATTCCTACTTTAAACATCATAATTACAAACCTCTAATCATATTATTTTTTTATCATATGTTTTTTCTCTAAATCATAAATGTCATTAGGCTCTAAAAATAAATAGTCATAATCTTCTATATCGTTTTTATTTTCCCAATTAGCAAATCCAAAAGAAACATTCGCACTCCTTGCAGTTTCTAAATCATTTTTACTATCTCCTATATAAATAGTCTCATCTCTATTAAGATTATATTTATCAATAATCATATTAATTGATTCTGGATTAGGTTTGGGATACTTAACCATATCTGATGTTACAACATAATCAAATAAATCTAAACATTCAATAATATCACTTAATTCACGTAATTCCTCCATATCTCTAGATGTCGCAATTCCTAAAAAAAATCCTTTGTTTTTTAAATAATATAATAGTTCTTTAACACCATCAAAAAATTCTATTTTTCTCTTATCTAATAAAACTTCCCAATTATGATTTATTTCACTCATAAGTGTCGAATGAACATCAATTCCTAAACTCTTAAAAAATTTATCTGTAGTTAATATTGTAAGTTTATTCATAACTTCATCATTATAATTTTTACCTGTTGAAATAAGTAATGCTTCCTTTAAAGTTTCAAGTTCAGGTAAATAACTATTAACAAGTGTCCTATCTACATCAAATATATAATTCTTAATCATAATAAAACTCCTAAATAGATTAATAACTTTATTATACATTTATAAGTTATCAAAGTAAATAATCACTAACTTATATAAAAAATAAAAAAGTATTAAGAAATTTAAATGATACATTTGAAAACTACTTTAACTTTAAAATAAGCTTGCATGAAGCAATTAATAATGTTACTTATCTAAATAAAAATTTTAATAGAAGATAAAATAACAATACTAAACATTGTTTTTTTTATTCTCATATACACCATAATATATGAATGTAGCAGTATATATTTATAAGTTACATCATCAGCTATCTTACTCACTTATATTTTCCCATTCATCATACAAATTTTCTATTTCTTTAGTAAGATTTTCTATCATATCATTGATTTCATTTACCTTTGTTATATTAGTATAAATTTCCTTATCAAAAAGTTTTGTTTCTAACTCTTTTCTCTTATTCTCTTTTTTATCAATATCTCTTTCTAACTTTTTCATGATTGCAAAAGTAGTTTTAGGCTTTGACTCTTTTTTACTTATCTTTTTATCTTTTGCTTTTTCTGATGTAATAACAATACTCTTCTTTTGATTTACATACTCATCATATTTTCCATCAAAATAAACAACTTCATCATTTTCAAAAACAAGTAATGAATCAGCCACTTTATTTATAAAATATCTATCATGAGAAACAAATAAAACTGTGCCATTATATTCTGTTAATAGCGTTTCTAACTTTTCTTTACTAAAAATATCTAAATGATTTGTAGGTTCATCTAGTATTAATAAGTTAGGACTTTTTCTAAGTATCTTACAAAGTTGTAATCTTACTTTTTCTCCTCCAGATAAAACCTTTATCTTTTTAAAAACATCTTCTCCACTAAACATAAATGTACCTAATATATTTCTAATCTGTTGTGGATCTTCTGTTGGAAAAGAATGTAAATATTCATCAAACACAGTATTCTCATTATTTAAAAATTCCATTTGTTGATCAAAATACTCTTTATTAACATTATATCCATAAGTAAATTTACCACTTATTTTAGGAATAATTCCCATTAATGTCTTTATAAGTGTAGATTTTCCTTTACCATTTTCCCCTATAATCGCCAGTTTTTGTTCTTTATATAAATTAAATGATACTTTTGATAATGGTATATTTTTATAGCCAATTACTAAATCTTTTACACTCAATACATTATTACTACTATAGTCATCAACTTTTAATAAAAACTTCCAATTTCTAGTATCCGCATGTTCTGGTTTATCAATTATTGTCATTTGTTCTATTTTCCTTAACTTTGACATTGCCATAGATGCTTTACTAGGTTTATATCTAAATCTATCTGCTATATCTTGTAATCTTTTTATTTCTTTTTGTTGAAACTCATAATCTGCAAGTTGCTTCTCATAATTCAATTTTTTCTGTAACTCATATGACGAATAATTGCCTTTATATAAAGTAAGAGTGGCATATTCTATCTCATAGACTTTATTTACAATTTTATCTAGAAACATTCTATCATGAGAAATTACTACTAAAGCTTTTGGATAATTACTCAAATACTCTTCAAGCCATTCAACAGTTACAATATCTAAATGATTGGTTGGCTCATCAAGTAATAGTATATCTGGTTTACTAAGAAGTAATTTTAAAAAAGATATTTTTGTTCTTTGACCACCAGAAAATTCAGATAACTTTTTCATTTTATCTTCACTACTAAATCCAAATTTATTTAAAGCAACTTCATATTCTTTTTTATAGGAATAGCCACCAATTAATTTGTACCTTTCTATACAATCAGTATATTCCAAAATAGTCTCACTTGTCGCATTACTAATCATTTTATCTTCTAATTTTTTTATTTTGTTTTCAAGATTAGTAATATCTTTATACACTTTTAATATCTCATCAAGTAAAGTAACATCTAAATTAGAAAAAGCATGTTGTTCTTGGTAACCAATAGAAGGTTTTCCAATCTTTACAATTCTTAAATCATCAAATCCAATACCAGACTCAAGCATATCATTATCTACAAGTGACTTTAAAAGAGAAGTTTTGCCACTACCATTACGTCCAACAATTGCGATTCTATCACTCTTATTAATTGTAAAATTAATTTCTTCAAGTATTGTATTATTTCCAAATGTAATCGCACCATTTATTATTTGATATTTCATTAAAACTCCTCCCTACACATAAAAATTCGTTAAAAAACGAATCATTTTATTTATCAATCTTCTCTATCTTAATCGCAAGTACACCATACTTTTCTTGTTCTTCAAGAGAATAATATTGTTCCATATCACTTAGATTAGCATCTTCGTCTTCTCTATATCCCATAGAAACTTTAGAAATATTCTTATATAAGTCTGAAAAATTATTAAATTTGATCAAGTCAACTACTCTAACTACCATCTTTTCATCAGTAATTCTATTTGTAAATTCTATTAAGTCATCTACTTTGATCTTTTGTCTTTTCAAATCATTTAGTCTTAATTCAATAGTTTTTGTACCACTTTTAATTAGATTAAATGGATCATTATGTAACTTCATATAATGCATATTATCACTCCTATATAAATTAAATTATTTTACTTTATCTTTATCATTATCCTTAGTAAATTACTAATCATTAAATTATTTATCTCTGAAATAATCATCTTTTTTTATTAAATAACTATAGATTTTTCCATCAAGTCCATCGACATCAAATATCTTTTCTAAACTAAATCCACATTTTTCTAAAACATGTTTACTAGTATTATTTTTGTCCATTACAAAGCCTCTGAAATTACCTGTTTTTATATTTTCAAAACTAAATTTAACCATATATGGTAATACTTCACTGTATATTCCTCTACCCCAATATTTCTCATCTATATAAATTGTAAATTCAAAACAATCTTCATCAAATAAGTCTAACTTAATTAAAAATACGCCTAAAAAATCATTAGTCTTTTTATCTAATATTTCAAAGGGATATTTTTCTAATTTACTAAATCCTTCATAATAATCATCTATTAACTTTATACTATCATCAATACTTGTATGAATATTCATATTCAAGTTTTCTATTACTTTAGGATTACTAAGAATATTAAATACTTTAAAAGCATTTTCTTTCTCAAGTAATTTTAATATAAATCTTTCTGTTTCAATTATCATTAATGTCTCTTTCCTTTCTTCTGCCTAGGCAATTCAGAAATTGGTTTATAGATAGCATCTTCATCATCTGTCATCTCTAACTTACTACAAACATATCTTTGTAATTTTCTAAACTCTCTTCTATTAACTTTATAAACTTTTGTATCTCTTAGATATAAAAAATCATATAAGTGAAGTTGGCATAAATCTATTTTTCCAGATATAAAATCGTTTAATCTCTGCTCTCCTTCTCTTTTCTTTTTGCTTCTAAAAATATCTTCATCTTTTCTTCTATTATTTTTTCTTCTTTATTTTTCTTTAAAAGTTCTTCTTTTGTAGTTCTTTTATCAATAATGACATTTAATACACATAATAATCTTTCTAATAATCTATCTCTATTTTTGTATCACTAAGTAAAGTATTATATTTTTCAGCAATTTTTATCATTTTAGAATTGCAATCTGAGTTTTTAGTTTCATCATACTCCAACTGAACTTTTCTTATTTCTCTCTCATATTTTTGATAAACTTTTTCTTCTTCTGTTAATTCTCTCTTTGACATATCTAAAACGTATTTAGCGAGAGCCTCAATATCATACTCATCAAAATTATCTATTTTTTTTACTCTCTAAAATAAAATTACTATAATTAAATCCATCGCTTAAAACTTCATCAACCATAGAAGTATCTACTACTTCTCCATTTTTACATCTATACATAAAATCACAAACTTATCGAGTTATTATAACACAATATCCAACTAATTAATAATTAACATTTCTACATAAATGATATGGTTTTACAATATCTTTAACTGCTTTTTTAAAAATAAAGAAAAAATCATTTATATCTATTCTATCTATATTAATCTTTTTAGAGATATAGTCAATTACAACAAGCATACTAGCTCTTATTTCAACTTCATAACTAGATGATAATTCAATCTCTAATCTAGAATCTATTGTTTTACATAAATCATTACTATATTCTAAAATACCTATTGCTCTCATAGTTTGAGGTATTTTATAGTCAGCACATCCTACAAGATTAGAAACATCTATCTGAACATTTTCAAGCAACATTCTCATATGTAAAACATCTGAAGTTAATAACTGAGCTAATTTATAAAAATATATCTTTTTTCCATTATATTCTCTCTCATCAATAAAAGAAGAAAAATTATCTATAATTAAATTAAATAAATCTGTATCATTCGTATACTCTTTAATATACTCATAAAAATTACCATTCATTTTATCATTAACAACATTAGAAATATTAACTAAAGTATTATATCTATCTTCTAAAAGAGGTATCTCTATATTGCCACTCAAAATATCACTAAACTCTTTAAATGTCACTTTACTAAAATCATAATTATTACTCTTTCGTACATATTCTAGTAATTTATAAAGAAGTGCCTCACTTCCATCAATTACCATATTTTGAGCCTTAACACTCCATTTTGGACTTCCCCAAAAAGAATAATCAATTGCCTCAAAAAGTAATAAAAAATTAACTATTTTTTCTATTCCCAAATCTAAAATATTAAACGGATTATAACTTAGCCAATTTTTCAAATTATTACAATCAATATTTAAAATAAAATTATCTAAAACATCATAATTAATAAATACATCCTTTGCATTATTTGTAACATAGTAACAACTTTCAATAATCTTCTCTAACATAATTCACCACTACAATTCAGTATCAATTATCCATTTAATATCTTCTATTGCTTTATCAATATTAAATATTCCATTTCCTATAGGATAATATACTGGATAAAACTTATACATTTTATTATTAATCGTTTTAGAAAAACTAGTCTTCCTACAATTTGATACACTAATTTTTTCATTTAAAACAATAGAAGAAACCTGATTTCCAAAAAGAATAACAACCTTAGGATTTACTATTTCTAATTCTTTATAAAATAGATCTAAATACACTTTATAAATGCTATCTGGTAATGCTCTTGCATCTTTTTGAGTGCACTTACCAAGATTTGTTATAAAATATTTATGTTTAATAACATTATCATATACACAAGACGCGAACTCTTCTGTCCATGATGGACCAGTTCTTTGTCTTATTTCATTATAAATATCTTCGTCTAAAAGTCCAATTTTATAAAATAAATTCCATATATTTTTAGTACCAATCCAAGGTGACTTTAAACCATGCCATTCTTTAGAAGATGCAATGTTTCTACCAGTCGGATTCATAAATACAAAACAAATATCTGGATTATTAGTATATCCTCCATTATATATTGAATCTAAATTCTTATCTCCATACTTTAATTGCAACTTATCATACAAAGGTTTTAACTCATCAAGCATAAACTACTACTCCTTATTACCAAATCTACTAAATGGAAAAATAGTTAATTTTGTCTTACCTAAAATCTTACGCTTAGAAAAACTTCCAAATACTCTACTATCCATTGAATTACCACGATTATCTCCTAAAACAAAATACTCACCCTTAGGAACTTTATAACTAAAATCATTTGTTTTATTACTTCCATACTTATCATTCATTTTTTTACCATTGATATATAAATTATTATCACGATATTCTACTGTTTCACCAGGTAGTCCAATAACTCTTTTTATTATTAATTCACTACCCTCATCAACAATTACAATATCAAATCTTTTAACATCTTGAAACTTGTATCCAATAATATTCATAATCATTATATCTCCATTATTTAAAGTATCATTCATACTTGCACCGTTTACTCTAATTGGAGATATAATAAATTTCTTTATTAGTAAAATAACGATAACAATTAATATATACATAATAATTTCTTTTATATCTAATTTATTATTAACTTCCTTTTTATCCATTTAAATCACCACAAATATATTATATTATAACAAAACAAAATATACCAGAACAAAAGACGAATTAAAATTTGTCGCTTTGGTCGTCACCAACCAAAATTCCTACTTCATAGATAG
>UQQI01000023.1 GCA_900543055.1 uncultured Mollicutes bacterium | reverse complement strand
ATTATTCATATAATTCACCTATCTTACAATAAAAATTTTAATATATTTTTAATATTTTTTCAATAGAAAAAGAAGTTTTCACTCCTTAAATATTTATTTCAGTAATAATACGTTCAAGTTCTTTAACATCCATATTCTCATCATATGATATATTAGGATTAATTCTTTTAAATTTATCAAGAATTTTTATAAGTTCTTGTTTTTTTCTACTAAATTCTACTTTATTATTCTGTTCATTAACTTTAGAACTAATCACTGTATTAACATTATTACTATCAACTACATCTATTTCATCAAGTGCTTCTAATCTTTCATTAATTAAATCTTCAATTTCATTTCTCATAATTATTCTCCTATTTTATATTTATTTTCTTAGTAACATCATCTAATCTTTTTCTACTTTTCACTTCTAAATTTTTTATTTCTCCACTAACTTTATTCATCAAAACAACAAGTCTTTCTTTAGTTCCAATCATTGTAGGGAAAGCCTTAATAAGACGTCTTGAGAAATATCCTTTCTTCATAAATACTTCTTTTACTTTTTTAGTTATCTCCTCAGTCGCATCTTTTTCAAAATTACTAATTGTATTCCTAAAATTAAATATTATACAAGTTGATGCTACATAATCGACTATTAAAATTATAAATATAATAATACTAATTATAATTAATATATTTTTACTGAATAGTTTTAAAAAACTAAAGACAATAGGATTAAGAACAAGTATCATTACACATCCAAGTATCCCAAACGGAATCATTGTCTCTAAACAAATTCTACCATTAAGATTAAACTTACGTCTTGTATAATCCCACCATCTTGTTTTAAATATTTTTTCCATAAAATAACTTGTAAAATACTCTAAAACAGAACAAACAAAAATAGAAGCAACAAATAAAATAAATACATTATTACTATATCTATTAAGTAAAAAATAAATAATTATACAACCAAATCCATATATTGGACATAGTGGACCAATTAAAAATCCTCTATTGATAAATTTATGTTTTTCAATTAATTTACCAATTACTTCCATACTCCATCCTAAAAAAGAATAAACAATAAATACTAAAAAGTAAAAACTTATTTTATATAACATAGACATTCTCCTTGAACAAAAGACAAATTAAAATTTGTCGTCTTGGTCATCACCAACCAAAATACCTACTTCATAGATAGAGTATCCTCTATTCTCCATAGGATTAAATTTCGATAGTCACTACCATACTTATTTTTTTATTAATATTTTTTTAATACTTTGATTATGATAGTTATTAATACATTTTATTTGTCTTGCAAGTTTTCGTTGTGATCTTTTTAATATTTCTTTTAGATTTTAATACTTCTGTCACAACTAAATCTTTTATACATAAATCAATCCCTACTATGCTTTGAGGAATAACATTGCTATATACAAAAAAGTCCCTAAGGGACTTAACTTACTTATTTGGTAGCCTGTACGGAATTCGAATCCGTGAATGCTGCCTTGAGAGGGCAGTGTGTTAAGCCACTTCACCAACAGGCCATTTCACTATCAAAAGCAAATTAATTGTATCATTAATAAAATATTTTGACAACATTTTTTATAAAAAAAGAAGAAAATTTTTACATTTCTTCTTTCTCTTCTTGTGAAATCCTATCTTCCAATTCTCCTAAAGCTCTAACTAATCCATCGATATATGCACAACTCATAAAACAAATTACTGAATCAAGTTCTGGAACTAATTTATCGATTGTCTCTTCTGAAATTAATTCACCATCTCTTAATCCGTCAATTATAATTTGAGAACTTACTCCTGGATAATCTTCTTGTTTTTCTCTATTGCAATCTATTTCTGTTAAGAATGCCTTATCAGCGACATTTAAAGCATCAATAAAGTCATCTTTAAAGTCAATTGTTCTAGAATATGTATTTGGTTTAAATACAACTACAACTCTTTTATCAGGAAATCTTTGACGAACTGCTTCTAATGTACTTTTAATCTCTGTTGGATGATGTGCATAATCATCTACAATAATTGTTCTTCCAACCCTTGAAATTGCAAATCTTCTCTTAGCATTTTTAAATGTTTTTAAAGCATTATAAATAACTTCTTTTTCTATTCCAATATGACGACATATAAGAATAGCAGCAACTGCATCACTTACCATATGTTTTCCAAATAGTGGTACTTCAAAACTTCCATATAATTCTTCTTTAATATATAAATCAAAACGAGACGCATCTGAGTCTAATTTCATATTTTTAATTACTGCATCATTATTAAAGCCAAATCCATAAAACATAACTTTAGGTTTATAATTTATTTTACG
This sequence comes from uncultured Mollicutes bacterium, assembly GCA_900543055.1. Classification (GTDB taxonomy): domain Bacteria; phylum Bacillota_I; class Bacilli_A; order RF39; family UBA660; genus UBA3789. The sequence goes on along the minus strand of UQQI01000023.1, from coordinate 21,777 downwards.
TACTTCTGTATTATCACCATTTGCTACAATAAACTTAGATGTATTATTAGCAAATATTTCAAAAGTGTTTCTAATATCATCTATATCTTTATAACACTCCATATGTTCTCTCTCAATATTCGTAATAATAGCATAAGTTGGATGATAAGCTGTAAAATGTCTATTAAATTCATCACTTTCAACTACAAAATAATCATTATCAAGTGATGCATAACCATCTCCTGCTCCTATAAAGTAATTGCAACCAACGCTTTCTTCTAATATATGCCTAACAATAGAACTAGTTGTTGTTTTACCATGAGTTCCTGAAACACCAATAGTCTTAAACATACTAATAACGTCTCCCATTAACTCATTATATTTTTTTACTTTTAAACCTAAATTTCTAACTCTAACAAGTTCTGGATGATCTTCACTAAAGGCAACGCTATAAGTAACAATAGTATCACTATCAATTGGATGCTCATGATCATAAAATATCTCAATACCACGTTCTTCTAAACCTTTTTGTGTAAACTTATATGCTTGTGCATCATCATACCCAGAAACATCATTTCCTAAATCAAACAATATTTGTGCAAGAGTAGACATACCTGTACCCTTAATACCTATACAATAATACTTCAATTTAATCACTTCCCTTTAATACAAATTATAATACATATAACCCATCCAAGTAAAGGAAGCCTCCCCTACTTTACATTATTATATTCATCTTTTTTAATTTTATCTCTAAGTGAATAAATACATCCACAATAATCTTGTCTATAAAGATCATAAATATTAGATAATTCTATACTTCTTTTATAACCATTTTTCTTCTTAAAATCACTATATAAATAATTAGCACTAAACTCATTATCAAGTCTTTCTCCAATTTCATTTAACCATTTACTATTCTTATAAGGAGAAAGAGTAAGCGTTGTACAAAAATTATGAAAACCATGACTACTAGCAACCCTTGCAGTTTCTCTAAGTCTTAATTCATAACATAAATAGCATCTTCTTCCACGTTCTGGTTCATTCTCAAGTCCACGAGCAATATCAAAAAAACTTTCTGGATCATATTTTCCTTCAATTAAAGAAATAGGATATTTTGTCTTAAATTCACTAATAAACCTCTTTATCTCATCTATTCTTTTTTGATATTCCATCTTATCAGTAATATTTGGATTATAATAAAAAATTGTAATATTAAAAAAATTTCCTAAACGTTCTAAAACAGCTGATGAGCAAGGCGCACAACAAGCATGTAATAATAAACTGTCTCCCTCTTTTAAATTACTCATTTGTTTAGACATTTCTAAATCATAATTCATAATACCACTTCACTTTCGCCCTAAATTATATCATAAATTAATAACTTTTTAAATAAAATATACCATGATACCATTATTAATAACAACAATTTCAGGATTATCTACCATGCTTGGTATAATTCCAACATTTATTAGTGATAAATATAAAAATAAAATAATTAATTTTTCACTATCTTTTTCTGCTGGTACTATGATTACTTTATCCTTTTTTTCACTTCTAATAGAGTCCTTTTACTCCATTAAAAATATACTATTAGTATTAATATTTATAAATCTAGGTATAATAATTTCTATTATAATTGATAAAATAATAAGTAAAAAAACAAATAATACTCTCTATAAAGTGGGTATAACTTCATTAATTGCTTTAATACTTCATAATATTCCTGAAGGAATCATTACTTTTATATCATCTAATAATAACTTTAAATTAGGAGTAACTTTATCTATTGGTATTGCTCTTCATAACATACCAGAAGGCATATCAATTGCTGTACCAATATTTCATGCAACTAATAGCAGAAAAAAAGCATTTCTTCTAACTTCAATCTCTGCTATATCAGAACTATTTGGTGGAATACTTTCTCTTATATTTTTCAAAAATATAATAGGGAGAGCACATTTAGGAATACTTTATGCAATAACAGCAGGTATAATGTTACAAATATCATTTGGTGAATTAATAAAAGAATCTCTTACTTATAACAACAAAAAAATAACATTACAAGGAATAATAATTGGTTCCATTATAATGTTACTATGTATATTCTATTTTAAGTTATAAATTAAACTCCCATATATTTAATTTTCCTTTAGCAGGAATTTTACATTCAAGTGGAACAACATCTTCAAGTATCCAAGCATATCTTCCAAGAGAATAATACCCACAAACATATTCTTGATGATTTGCTTTAATATTTTCCAAAAACTCCTCATCCATATAAACACAGTCAACTAAACGACATTTACAAATAATCATTCCATAATTTAATGAATCATTATCTAATACTCTCATAACTTCTTCATTATTTAATACGTCTTTTGTAATCTTACTAAGTGAAGCATGAATATATAATTCACCTCTATAATTAGTTTTCCAACTACGAGTTTCAATTAACTTTTTTCCGTTACAAATCAAAGTAGCATAAGGCTCTTTAATACTAAGTACTTTCATAAACTCAACTCCTAAAAATAATTAAAATAATTCTTCTCTAACGCCAGTAAATATTTCTTTATTTCTAAATCACTCTTAAGTAAAATAACTTTTCTAAAATATTTCATATGAAGTCTATTCATTCTCTCATAGTCATAACACTCCATCCAACCATACATCTTATTAAGCATATCCTTATTAACTACATAAGTTACTTTATCAAGCCCCATCTTTTGCTTTAAATATCTCTTCTTTATCCTTTTCTTTAATATTTTTTTATCTATATCAAGAATTATTATAGTATCAACTAAATTACATAAAAATTCTAAGTTTTCTCTTAAAACTCCTTCTATTATATAATCTTTATTTTCTCTATTTATCTTATTTATAATATCTATTTGTTCTTGATTAGTTCTTTTAACTCCTTTTGTATCATCATGAACAATATTATCTATCGAGAAAAAAGGTATTTCATACATTTTACTTATCTTTTCTGCTAGTGTTGTTTTTCCACTTCCTAAATTTCCAATTATAAGTGTTTTCATACATTATATAAAAAGAGGATTACTTTTCCTTATTTTCTTCCTCTTTTTCTAATTCTTTATAATTAATTTTACCATATAGTGTTTTTGGTAATTCTTCTCTAAATTCATAATATTTTGGAAGTGAATAAACTGATAAGCTGTCCTTGCATAAGTCTACAATTTCTTTCTTTATTTTAGGAGTTGGTGTTATACCATTTTTTAAAACTATAAATGCTTTTGGAACATGCATCTTATATTTATGTGGTATTCCAATTACACATACTTTGTCTACTAAATTATGTTTAGCAATTACTTCTTCTATTTGACTTGGGTATACGTTAAATCCAGAAACAATAATCATTCTTTTTAATCTTTGAGTATAGAAAACTATTCCATTAGGAGCAATATAACCAATATCTCCAGTATGTAAATATTTTTTACCATCTTTATGTTTTATTAATACTTTTTTAGTTTCTTCTTTATTATTTAAATATCCAAGCATAACAGTTGGACCATTAACACATATTTCTCCTTCTTCACCAATTGGTAGTTCTTCATGAGTCTCAGGATCACATATCTTATAAGTATTACCAACCATTGGAATACCAATACTTCCAGCCTCATTTGTACCTGGAAATGTATAACAAGTAGCAGCAACTGACTCAGTCATACCATAACCCTTACCAATATTTATATGAGCACCATGTTTATGTAAAAATTCATTTATTCTTTCTTCTTGAGAAATAGTTAAATAATCTCCTCCAGAAATAATATATTTTAATTGACTCATATCAATATCATTAAACTTCTTATTACTCATCATTCCTTCCCAAAGAGTTGGAACTCCAAGAATTACATGAGGTTTATCATTCTTCCAAATCTTATAAAATCTATTACCATCATATTCAGGCATTAAAATTGTCTCAACTCTTAAACAGATTGGGGTGTGAACACAAACACATAAACCAAATCCATGAAATATTGGAAGAATAGTCACTATCTTATCTTTTGGTCTAACATCAATTACATTAACAGCTGCTTGTTGTGACTCAGCATTAAAATTATAATTTGATAATACAATTCCCTTAGGAGTACCAGTCGTACCTCCACTATGAAGAATAACTGCAGGGTCATCTTTTTTCATATTAGCATGATAATTTTCATGGTTTCTAAGACCTCTTGTCATAAATTCTCTCCAAGTTATATACCTACTATCTCCTGCCTTAGGCTTTTTCATAGTAAGACTTCTAGTAAGAGTATAGCCAACAGTAAGACCAAGTGGCATAGACTCTTTAGGACTAACTAATATTGTTTTATATACTTTAGTATTTGGAATAACATCACAAAACTTTTCATAATCAAAATCAACTAATATTAAAATTCTTGATTTAGAGTTATTCAAATAATTTTCAATTTGATCATCACTCGATAACGGATGAACCATATCAGCAATTGCCCCAATCTTATTGCACGCATAAAAAGCATAAATTGCCTCCGGCATATTAGGGCAACATATAGTTACAATATCTCCAGGACGTACGCCATACTCTCTAAGACTTCTTGCACATAAATCTATATTTGAAAAAAATTCATTATAACTAAATCTATTACCAAAATAATTTAATGCAATAAAATCTCTATCTCCGCCAACACTGTCAATCATAAAATCATAAATTGATTTATCAGTAAATTTAATACTTTTTTCTTCTCTTGAATAATATTCAAGCCATGGTTTATCTTTATCAGTTTTCTTAAACAATTTAGTAAAGAAATCTCTTATAGGCATCATAATAATCCCTCCATAACCTACTTTAACTATATTATAGTTTACTATTATATTAGAAAAATATCAAATAAAAAAGGAAAGTATTCCTTCCTTTTAATATTTTTTATTGTTTTTATAAAATTTATTATTTATCGTCTATAGTAATATTTCCTGATTGATGTGAAACAACTCCAGTAGTAAAATTACCAGTATTAGTATGATTTGAATATGTAATATTGTACCAATCAAAACTTCTTCCAGTTTTGTTAATAACTTTTGTAAAATTAACATTATTATTGTTTGATTTACCTAATACACCATTACCAATAGTTGTAACATATTTTGGAATAACTATAGTAGAATATGATTGCCACTGAAACGTAGCATAAATATGCGTTAAATTTACATCGTGCGACTTTTCTGGAATTGAAAGTGTACCTCCAGGTTTAACTCCTGCGTAACTGTCAAGTACACTATAATTATATTTTCCATTTTGTATTCTATAAACCCATCTAGAATCACTGCTTAATGGTATAGAATTATGTGAAAAAGCATTCGTCTCAATTGTTAGTCCGTCTGTTTCAGATAAGTTTGGAAGAGTAATAGACGTATATCCAGAACAAGAAAAAGCATAACTTTTTATTAATTTTAATTTAACACCGTTTTTGCTTGCTGGAATTACAAGTGATCTGTTAGACTTTGAACCACTGCAACCAGATACAATCGTAGAATAATCAATTGACCCATCATCTCTTCTTGCATAAATTATATCTTCTCCTTTAGGACAAGCGTTGTCTACAAAAGCACTTGGACTAATAGTTGTTACAGACTTTGGAATATCAATCTTCCTTAATCTATTTCCTCTAAATGAATCTCCACCTATATACTTTAAGTTTTTTGGAAGTTTTATTTCAGTAAGAGAATTACTATAAAATGCCGCTCCTCCAATAGATGTAACAGAATCTGGTATCACAATACTAGTTAAACCACATGAAGCAAAAGCATTTGCCGCAATAGTTGTTACTTTAACGCCATTTACTTCTTCTGGAATAACCACATTCTTATCTTCTCCACCATAACCTATTATTGTAGAATAGTCAGTCTTTCCTAAACGTGAATCATATTTATAGATTAATGCTTCACTTGAACTCATCCTATTATTTGAAAACGCTGCTCCTCCAACAGTTGGACTGGAATTTAAATCAATTGAAGATAACAAATTACCATAAAAAGCATAATAGCCAATAGAAACTAATGATTTAGAAAAACTAATATCAACTAATTTATTATAAGAAAATGCCCATTGATTAATATATTTAAGTCCTTCTGGAAATACAACTGTTTTTAATTGATTACTTTGAAAAGCAAAATCTCCTATTGTATGAATTGACTTTGTAAGTCTAAGATTAGTAATTTTATTGTTTTGAAAAGCTCCATTCTTGATTTCTTTAATACCATTATATAATGATACATCAGTAATACCTTTATTTCTAAATGCGTTCTCATCAATTATACTAACTATTTTTCCATCTATACTAGAAGGTATATTAACAATAGATCCACATGAAGCATCATAATCAGTAATAGAGTATTCACTACCTCCATTTATTTTTTTAAATTTAAAACACTTTTTTGCCTCAACTGATGTAACATCATTAGATACTTCATCAACTTTTTCATCTTTTCCATCTTCATAAATAACAGTTTGATCTCGTCCACCAATACTATTTCCAGGTCTTATGTTTTTAGAACTAGAATGATATATATCTTTTATAGTAAGTTTATTAACTTGCTTTTTCAAATCTATTCTCCATCCAGCATCATCTACTCCTATCCAATAATAGTAATATTTATCCCCATCAAATACAACTGCAACATAAGCATTAATCCATTTTCCAAAAGGGCTTTGCATACTTTTATCATCATCAAAAATCTTATAATCAAAGTAATACACTGTATTATCGTCATCTGCATAATAGTCACCCGCATTAACTAACTTTGACGCTTCTTTTGCCTGAAGTTTAACTACATCTAAATAAGCCTCTAATTTTGATTTAGTAACAATTCTAGAATAAGTACCTATTCCAACAGCAGATAAAACTCCTAAAATAACAACAACTGCTAATAACTCTATTAGAGAAAAACCTCTACTTCCTACTTTTTTCATTTTTATCCTCCAATTATAATAAGATAATAGCATGAAATTTTAAGGAAAAAAATAAAAATACAGAAAAAATCCGTATTTTTACAATTAAATATCAGTTCTACTTAATATTTCACTAGGTCTTTTTCTAATAGTATTAAATACTGGAAGAAGTCCTATTACTAAATTAAATATAAATACAGCAACAATGGCAGATATAACAAGCATAGGATTAACAATAAATGTTCCATCTAAGAAACTTATTTTACTTAAAATATTCATAATATATGCACTAAATAAGATACCAGGGATTGAAGTTAATAATGTAATTGCTATTACTTCTCCACTAAACATTACATAAATATCTAACTTTTTAACACCAATTGCTCGAAGTATTCCAACTTCTTTAACACGAGATAAGAAACTAGACCTCATCATTAAAAACATCTCTATTAATGAAATAATAATTATAATTGAAGAACTTATAATAGAACTTTTAATACTATCTTTCTTACTAGAAATATATTGATCTCTGCTATATTTATAACTATCTTTAATATTTAATTTAAACACATCAACTGCTTTATTTAGTATTTCTTCTTTATCAGATGAATATATAGAAATATTTGAAGTTTTAGAAATAAGATAATATTTTATTGTATTACTATTAACAAGCATAGAATCCAAATTATCTGCTGATATATAATATCCAACTACACGTAACTTTGTTCCATTTATAGATTTATTTATCTCTTTATTAAGAGGCATATCATCTTTATTGGAAATATTTACAATCACCTCATAATCATTACTAGGCACTCTTCCTTCTTTCATAGTAATATTACTATATAAAGTATAGTCATCATACGGATAATTATTAGTACTTTCAGCATCATCTGAAACAACACTTGATTCAATTGACGTATCACGAGATCCTGCAGAATGATATAAAACATTTATAAAAGATGATCTATCCATATAGAAAGACGGACTATTAGTATCAACAATTCCAACTATTTTTTTATTACCAACTTGATTAATTGCAACATCTCTATCTAAGTATTTTTTATAACTAGTAAGTCCAAGCATCTTAGTTTGTTCATTCTTCATAACATTATCAAGAACCATCTTATCAACAACAAATTCTTGATTATTCTCAGGCATTCTGCCAAGTATTAAACTAGACTCATCTATTGTACTTATATCAGTTAAACTTCCCTCTATCATTAATCTATAATTAGAAGTTTGATAAAAGTCATCTACTTTTAAAGCTAAACTAACAACGCTGTCTCCAGGAATTATATAGTCAGCTCCTAAATTATTTTCTATATTAAAGTACTCTCCTACGTTAACTTTCTTTTGATTAACTATTAAATAATTTCTATTACATTTAATAAAATTCTTATCACTAATAGTAATACTACCAAGAATACTACTACATGCATACATTATAAATATTCCAGATAAGAAAAATCCTAAAAGTAATATTTTCTTTAATATTGAAAATGAAAATACTTTTTTAAATCCACTAGTAATAAAAGAAATAGGATTAAAAATAGATGAATATTTAAGTTTATACTTATCATTAATAATATTTTTAAAATTAAATTCATATTTTAAAGCATCTTGTTTAGAAATATTTCTATAATGATCATCTATCATTTTTATAGTAGACTCATCATCTACAACTTCGATATCTTTATTATCTAAACTCTTAATATAAATATTATTATTTGAAATTACTATATTTAATTTTATAGGTTCATTATTATTTGAATATACATTTATATTATTATGTCTATCCATAAATTTATAATCTTTTAAATACAAATCATTTGTCATTTCATAATCTAAGTCATCTTCATTTGTATTTATGTAGTCTTTTACAATTTTTCCATCTTCAAGTTCTATTATACGAGATGCATAAAATTTTGCTAAATTTCTCTCATGAGTTACAAGGATAACTAATTTATCTTTTGAAATTGCCTTAATTATATTCATTATTTCAACTGAATTTTTACTATCTAAGTTTCCTGTAGGTTCATCTGCAATAATAATATTTGGATTTTTAACTATTGCTCTTGCAATACCAACTCTTTGGCGTTCACCACCAGAAAGCATATTACATGGTCTTTTCTTATATCTTAGCATTCCTACTTTTGATAAAACATATGTAACTCTTTTATCAATTTCTTTTTTATCTTTAATACCAAGCATCTTTAATACTAAACTAACATTATCATAGACACTCATATCTTCAATTAACTTATAATCTTGAAAGATATAACCTATATTTAAGTTTCTAATTTTATCTACATAATTTTGACTTCTTCTAGTAATCTTTTTACCATTAACAAAAATATTTCCTTTTCTTACTTTATCAAGTCCACCAATAACATTTAAAAGTGTAGTCTTACCACTACCACTAGGTCCAAGTAATGCAACTAACCCAGAATTATCAAACTCTAAAGAGGTATCGTTAATAACATGAATGGCGTTTTTCTTAAATTTATTAAAATATTTATCAATATGTTCAACTCTAATCATATTAAGCCTCCTCTCTATAAGTATTCATAACACTGTCTTTAAATAATCTTGAAGAATATCTTACACTTATTAATATAGACATAATAATCAGAATAAAATATAAAACTAAATAATCATTAAATTCAAAATATGTATTAATAGTCTTCAAAAAACCAATATTTATAATACCAATATTATTAACATAAGCAACTAATATAAATATAAAATAACTTAAATTAGCAAAGTTAAACAATTCATTAATAAGTAAACTTCTGCATACTCCTTTACTTGCTCCTAACATTCTAAGTACTGAGTAATATGTATTACGAGACTTAAGAATTATTTTTATAATAAAGTATGAAATAAAAAATAATACTACCACAAGAATTGTTGTAACTATAATTTTTACAATTCTAAGTACCTTTACCCCAGGATCTTCTACTAAAGTATTTTTAATTTCTAAAGTATTATATGATAAATCTTTAAGAGCCTTATTAACATCATCTATCTTTTTAATATCTGATACATATACACTCATTTGATATGTTCCTTTATTAAATAAAGTATTATAGTCATCTGGATTTATATATACTATTCCATTATAAAATTCGTCATATTTATCTTTAGTATAATTAGGAAGAAACAAAATATTTCCAATAGTATTTTTAGTATAAGTCTTATTAACTACAAAACTCTTATTATCATCATAATATATATTTTTTACATTAACATTAAATGACTTATTTTTACAAATGTTCTTATCACAATAAATATTTAAATCATCTGATATAAATGCTTGTCCTGGACCTACCCATTCATTCGCTTCTAATTTAAATTGTGTAGTAGTCTGATCTGATGAGTAATTAGTTCCCATAAAGTTAATTGTAATCTTACTATTAGATTGATGAGTAAGTAATAAAACTCTATCTAGAAATGAATTATTAACATAGTAATCATATACTTGAGAAGTAGCAGTATTATCTGTATATTTTATACCAACTATTTTAATTTTGTAGTTTTTTAATTGTTCATTCGCATCTGACATTAAATAAAAATCTTTTTCTAAGATAGAATCAGTTGATTGTCTTAAATAATAATCATCTTTTGTTCCACAAATAATTGCTTCATCTTCTGCTTCTGGCATCCTACCAACATCAACATTACCACTAAATCTATCAATTGACTTAATCTTTCCATATAACCAATTTTCTTCATTATTATCAACAAAATTATATTCTAAGTCATTTAATAAATCATTTTCAGAAACATATGAAACATTATCAATCTTTTTAATATTATCAATTTCTTCTTTTGTAAAAGCACTCTTATCACTCTTATTAAATACAATTCTTTTATCACTATAATCATTAAAGAATATATTTACTCCATCTTTAGACATCTCATACTCACTTTGTTTAAAATAAGAATACTCTCCCATTAAAGCACAAACAATAAAAGAATAAACTAAAAATAATAATATAAATTTAGGTAAAACATTAAAAGTATTTCTAAAACCTAGTCTAACCTTTTCAAAGAAATTTATATTTTTAAATTTATCAGTTTCAATGAAATTATCGTTTTTATTAACTGGTAATATTTTTTTATCTTCTAATACTTTTCCATCGTGCATAGTTATTTTTCTAGTAGCAAATTTTTCTACTTGATCATAGTTATGTGTTACGATAATTATTAATTTATCTTTTGATATTTCTTTTAATAAATGAATAACTCCCATTGCTGCTTGTTTATCAAGGCTTCCAGTTGGTTCATCTGCAATGATTACTGGCACATCTTTCGCAAGAGCACGAGCAATTGCAACTCGTTGTTTTTGTCCTCCAGAAAGTTTTGAGACTTTTGTATTTTTATAACGTAGCATTCCTACTTTTTTTAAAAGTCGTATTATTTTCATTTTTCTAACCCTTTGTGGAGTTCCATTTAGTGAAAGTATTAAATCAACATTTTGATATACTGTATAACTATTTATTAAATTAAAGTTTTGGTAGATATTTCCAATGTATTTTCTTCTATACACTTCCCAATCTTTTTCTAAATAATGACTTGTCTCAGAGCCATTAATATACATTTCTCCTTCTTCATAAGAATCAAGTCCTGAGATAACATTTAATAGTGTACTTTTTCCTGAACCTGACTCTCCTGTAATTGCAACAAACTCACCCTTACTAAATTCTAAGTTAACTTTAGTAAAACCTGTCGCAATAACACCCTTGCTATAATAGAATTTTGAGACATTTTTAAGTCTAATCATAATATCACCTGCAAATATTATATCATGTAAAATTAATAAGGAAAGAAAAAAAAGAAGAAACAATTAATTTTGCTTCTTCCGTACAATTATTTATCTAAATCTACTAATTCATATTTGGTTGTTCCTAACCCAATTTCTTCAGCATATTCAGTAATATGACGTCCAAATTGCCTATCAACTCTTTCTCTTAATAAATGAGAATTCTTATCAGTTGATGCCCAAACCATATCAATAAATGCTTGATCATTTGCAACAGGATCTAGACTCGCAACTATTCCTAAATCATTCATTACAGGCTCTCCTTGATTGCAATCACAATCACAATCAACACTTAAAGCATTCATTATAGTAATATATACTATTTGTTTGTTTTTAGATGCAACATAATCACTTACTGCTTTTGCAGCCTCAGCCATAGATTCAATAAAATCTTTTTGTTCATACTTGCAAGACCAACATTCATTAGGGTCTTCACTTTGACCACAAGAATGAATATAAGCCTTACCATTTCTTGATGCAATACCAATAGATTGATTTTTTAAATTAGCACCAAATCCTCCCATAGCATGGCCTTTACCATGAGCAAGATTAATATAGCTATCATAATTATCAAAATTTTTACCAATTATATCATATTTAAGATGTTTTCCGTTAGAAACAGGAATTTTCACTTCACTATCTTTATCCATAATATCAACATCAGCAAACGAAGTAAAACCATGCTCTTCAGCAACTTTAATATGATCTTCATAATTACATCTTTTTCCAGGATATGCAGTATTGCATTCTAAAATTGTTCCATTTAATTCTTTTACAAAAGAACCAATTAAATTAGCTTTTAAATATCCTTTTGAACCTGCTTCTCCAGTAGAAACTTTTACACCAATTTTTCCTTTTAATGGAACACCCAATGCATCATATACTTTTTTTAATCCATCTGGACTAATGTCTTTTGTAAAATAAACTCTTGATTTTTCCATAAATTCTCCTAATTTATATCAATAATATTAATTACATCGCTTTCTTTATCAAATGATACATTTATAGTATCACCATTTTTTAAGAAAGGTAATCTATTTTTATCTATTTTAATAGATACTTTATACTTCTTACCATCTTGATCAGTAAAATAGTAATATGTATTTCCATCAATACTTGCATTTACCAAATTATTAACTACTACCTCACGACTTTTACTAGAAGACGTATCTCCATCATCCATAACTTCATTTAAATAAGCCTCTGCTGCCTTTTTTATACCTTTAGAACTATCTGTAACAACAACTTTTTGATAATCATCAACATCAACAAATGCATACATCTTAACAAGACCAGCATTATCTTTTAAACTAATTAAATATGTCGGATTACCATTTAAATTAATTAATAATGGGAAAGTTGCTGTATAGTTCATTTGTTGTACTTGTCCTTTTGCAGAATCCATTGCCGAATACTCCTCAGCCCCAGCAACAGGATAATACTTTGTCTCTTTAGTTCTTAAATTTGTTAAAACAAAACCAATATTAGACTCATCGCTAATAACAGAAGTAACACCAGTATATAAATAAATATCATCATCTTGTGCTAAATAATTATATCCTCTTGTAGTTTTAACAACACCTTTTTGACTAATTAAAGAATTAAGAAAACCATTTTTATATTTTCCCCAATCATTAATTTGTTCAATAATTAAATCAGCCTCATACACATGATCTACCCATTTTGGCACATCTTTAACGTCATAATACTTACTCTTACCAGTAACAGGGTCTAATATAACAACACCACTAACATCACGTTTTAAGCCAACACCAGTATATTTTATAACACTAGCAACCCAGTAAGGTTTACCCGAATTATCAATTTCAAAATCTACACTTTCAAAATTAAATGTTGGATAAGAAAATTGTAATTTTCTATATAAATTTTCATTAAATAAAGCAGAAGGAACATACTTCATACCATTCTTTAATTTAACAACTCTACTCTTACCAGTAGTAGAATTAACACTAATATATCCTGTAATACCATTTTTTCTATTAGTAAACCATTTAATAATACCATTATATTCAAGTGGCGTAACACGAATAATTTCATCATTATAATTTATTTGTGTATATTGATTAGAAACATCAAATTGAGAAACAAGTTCACTCATTTGTCCCATTTGTCTGTCACCTAACTTTTCAGAAGAATCTCTATCAAGTAATGGCATCTTATTAAAATTAACTTCACTTACTTCTTTAGAAAAATCCCCATCACTTACCTTAATTCTCTTATAATAACTCTTAGAACAAAAAAGTGGTGATAAGAAAAAATTAAGTACAATTATTCCTAAAAAAGCAATTGGAACAACATAGTACATCTTATAATTATAATTAGTTTTATAACTTCTTCTATTGAAAAAATCACTAATTGTAATATTAAAATTAAAAATGTTATAAGAAACACTAAAAATAATAAATATTACCAGTAGAAACATCCAAAATTCTGGACTAGTAGGATTAATTACTGGATACGTAAAATAATAATATATTCCACCAATAATTATAGTAATTAAACTACTAAAAAATATATTTTTTGCTTTAATACAAATCATCTCCTTATAATTAGATTATATCATATAAAATAAAAATCAAAAGAAAAATCAGTAAATATTACTGATTATAAGTAAATGAATTAATATCACTATCTCCATATAGCATTAATGTATCAGTTTGATTAATAACACTTTTAGAATCAACTTTGGATGAATCTAGAATAGATGCTAAAGTATTAAAAGCATCTGCATGAAATTTCTTATCTTTTGAAGCAATTAATCCTTTAAATGTCGTATTATTACTTGTAGAAGACATATACTGACAAATACTTTCTTTATTAATGCTTTCAAATACCATTCCTGCAAATTTTCGATTAGAAATAGTAAGTTCAGCATCATTCGCTTGATCAGGATATGTTGTTTTTATTAAACTAAGATAACTATCATAACTATTAGTATTATCAATATCAATTGATATAGCATAAACATCCCCTACTAAATAAATACCAACCCCATCTTTAATAGATGCTTTATAACCTCTCGGATAATTAAACTTATATCCCTTATATGAAATAGTTTTTTTCTCTTCGATAACAGGATTATTATTACCATTTTTATTTCTTATTTTATCTTCTCCAATAACACTACAAATGATTGCAAAAATCATTATAATCGCAATAAAAACGCCAATCAAAATAAACACTTTATTATTAGATTTAGTAATATCTATATTAGAAGTATTTGAATTATTATTCATACTATTATTTGTATTAGAAATACTATTAGAACTAACACTAGAATTAATATTATTATTTATATTTTGATTTATAGAGTTAACAGAGTTATTAGAAAAGTTCGTATCATTAACACCACTAGTATTAAATAAATCTATGCTAGAATTTCCAAAGCCAATAGAATCATTATTACTAGTACTAAATTCATTTAAAGAATTATTATTTTCTAAAATACTACCAGTATTTACTTGGTTTACATTAATACTATTATCTAAATTTATAGAAGAACTATTATTTAAATTATTAACTGAATTATTATTTTCATTAGCCACACTTTTACCACAACCACTACAAAAAGTTGCATCATCTTCTAATTTTCTCCCACAATATTTGCAAAACATATAGTCACCTCTTTATTATCTATATTTTTAGAATAACATATATTAAAATTAATTAAAAGAAAAAGAATAAGAAACTCTTATTCTAAACTTGTATTTTCATTTGAATATAAATTCTTATATACTTTTGACTTTTTTAGTAATTCTTCATGAGTACCAGTTGATTCTAATTTTCCTTTATCAATAACATTAATAACATCAGCATCTACTATTGTACTTAATCTATGAGCAACAATAACAATAGTATGATCTTTTACTAAGTTATCTATTGTTTTCTTTATATAATCCTGACTTTCATTATCTAAAGCACTTGTAGCCTCATCAAATAAAATTATTTTTGTATTTAAAAGTAATGTTCTAGCAATCGCAAGTCTTTGTTTTTGACCACCACTTAAATTTATACCACCTTCACCAATAATAGTATCATACTTATCTGGTAAAGACATAATATAACTATCAATATATGCTTCCTTACAATATTTTCTAACTTCATCTAGTGTTACATCTTCTTTTACTAATTTAAAATTATCAAAGATTGATAGATTAAATAAGAAAGGAGTCTGTCTAATAATAGATATATTTTTTCTTAAATCTTCTTCAGTTAAATCACAAATATTTACTCCATCAATAGTAATATTCCCACTAGTTGCATCAAAATATCTAAGTAATAAGTTAAACAAAGTACTCTTACCATTTCCGCTTCTACCAACAATCGCAATCTTCTTATTTGGAACTATTTTTAGATTAAGTCCTTTTAATGTATAATCTTCATCTTCACTATACCTAAATTTAACATTAGTAAATTGAATGTCTCCTTTAACATTTTCTAAAACTACATCTCCAAACTTCTCGTCATCATATAACTTATTATTTACAATCTCACTAATTCTCTTTAACGAAACTGTAACTTTATTATAGTTAACTCCAAAGTCAGAAATAGATTCGACTACTTCGTCAATTCTCCAAATATAATTTTCAAGTACAATAAACAAACTATATGCAATTTTACCTGTTACAGTATAATATCCTGCAGTAAATAAAATAATAAATTGTAATATAAAGTAAGTTAAGTTATTTAAACTATAATAAATAACTTCATATTTTTTTATCTTTTTATTATGACTAAATAAATTATCTAAAATATTAAAAATATTATTCTCAATATTTTTCTTTATCCCTAAAGATTTAATCTCTCGAATACCAGTAATATTTTCAGTCGCAACTTTTACATAGTTATCAGACTCTTTCTTTATACTCTCTTGCGTTTTCTTAATTTTGGGAAAAAATTTAAATGAAATAAAGCCCATAATAAAACCAAATATTAATATTTCACATCCAAGTAATAAACTAATTTTAAAAGAAACTATTAATACAACAACTACAACTAATGCCTTACATACTAGTCTAATTAATTTTTGAAGAAGTTCCATAATTCTATCAGGATCAGTATAAAGTCTATTAATAAACTCCCCTACTCCTATTTCTTCAAAAGCCTTAGCTGGTAACATATCTATTTTCTTATATAAGTCTTTTGAAACATTTTTAGTAAACTTAATTTCTAAATAATTATATAAAGTATCTCTTGGTATTTGTAATATTGTATAGAAGAATATATATATTCCTTCCCAAATAGCCAAATATAAAACAAATTCATTAAAGTTTTTACTTATAAGTGCCTCTAGTGCAATTCCCCAAAAGTAGGCTGTCACAAGACTTGGTACATAAGTAAATAATACTAAAAGTATATAAATAAACATTTTTAATTTCTCATCTTTTAAATAATGAAATAATATTTTAAAAGTACTAAATTTTTTCATATCACACCACCCATTCTATAAATTATCTTTTTATTAAAACTCCATGTTTAAAAGCATTTTCTCTTCTTTCTATAACTTTAGAGTTTTCGATATCACTAAAATCTAATGAAGAATAACTATCATCTAAGCTTTCGACTCCGTTAACATCATTTTTTAAATCATAGTAGTACTCATCTCCAACAAGTGTTGAAATCTGACATAATTCATGTTCATCACCATTATAATTACAATCAACTAAATAACAAGGTACACCTATATATTGATTATTTAAAAAACATTTCATTAAACTAGAATATCCAAAAGAGTCTCCATTCATTTTTTTATAAACATCTATTGCACTAGAGCCTTTATCTCCTGTTTTATTGCTAAAATTAAATATCTTTTTTTTAGTAAAATTCTTCTTTATATAAAGATAAGCTCTTTCGCACTTTTCTTTTACAGTCATATTTAAAATATCAGGGTTATTTTTTTTAAACATTGATATCATCCAGTAAAGTTTAAATAATTTATCTCCAGTAACATTACCAAATTTTCTATAAAATTTTTCGTCATTTGGAAAGTTATGAAGAAACCACCATTCAAAAGAACACTCTTTATGTATTGGAGTATTTCTATATTCATTAACTACTCCCATACAAGTAATTTTAGTATTTTCATCTAACTTTTCTAGACCAATCTTATCAAAGTGAGAAAACTTAACTTCTCTAACATCTAAAAACACTTTTCTTTTAATAGGATATTCATGTAACACATCTATAACTTCATTTATCTTGTCACAATCACAACTATCACTAAAAGAAAATTCAATAACTGTTTTTTCTCCTAATTTTTTTAATAATTCTAAATAATAATCGATGTCAAAATCATCTGATAAAAAAGTAACACTAACAATATTTTCACCTTTTAAAGTATAAAAATTATATCTATTACCAAATATATCAATAAAACTATTATTTTCTAAATCATTATCACTTGTCTTTGAAATATCTATCTCGCTCATAAAACTTTCAATCATTTTATCACTACTCATACTATTACCTCCCCTTCTAGTAAATACTTACTATAAAGAAAATATAATAATTTGTCAAGAAAACGTAATATTTTAATTTTGTATAATAATTAAAAGAAGGTATATAAAAATAAATTCTCATTAAACTTATGAGTAGCTAAATCATAAAAAAGATTTTTCATATTTATATATTTTTTAATACCTCAAATAAATGGAAAGATTTAAGAATATAATTATTAGTTACCTTTTTACTAATGAGCAGTGACTTTCAGATACATTTTCATTTTCTGACATATCATCAACATATTTAGCTATAGCATCACTTCTTTTTAATTTTTTCGCTTTATCTTTTATTTTATCAAAATATTCTTTATTAATTAAATCATAATCTATTTTATGACTATCACCATTATACTCAATTATTGAGTCAACAGATACTTGTCTCATAGAAATATGATTTTTTAAATCTAAAGTATCTTTTGAATGTGCAGGGCTTACGTCTACCATCCATATATTTTCTTTATTTACATCAGTAAATTCATTAACGTCAAAGCAAACACCTAAGGTATTATGGTCAGAATATAAACAAACTTCAGTTCCTAGAGTATCACGTAACTTGCTAAGTTCATAATCAAGGACACTAGTTATGCTTTTATCCTTATCTTCATCTGAATTTAGTTTTTCATAATTTTGTCGAACACGACTATTTTGCTCAATATCTCCAATTTCATAATCTAAATAAAATGGAAGTAAATTATATTTTAAATCACCTAGTTCACTAATTATACCTAATTTATTTTTTATCCACTCAATTTCTTGAGCTGTTTCTTCTTTAGATAATGCCTGAGAATAGTAATATAAACCATATGGAACTTGATGTTTTTCACAAACCGCTACTAATTTTTTTACATCTTCTATATCTGTATCTGCTTGTGAAAATATTCCATATCCAGTTGCAGCCATTTTTATAATAACTGCCTCAGGTTTTGTATACATATCAAGTTGATATGATCCAGTTGATGTAACTTGATGCCCTTTAGTTAGAATATCATCTAATAATTCAGGCGGAAAATCCGCATTAACGTCAGCTGCTAAATAACCTTCTACTGTAGTTTGCCTATCAACATTATCCGGATCAGTAAAAGTAATATTAAATAAGCTGCTATCTAACTTTCTTAAATATTCTTTTGCGACATATCCTGTTTTACCATCAGGTGCAGTCACTTTTATCCAACTATGATTATCCACTTCACTTTCCGTATTATATAAAACACTACTTGTACTCACTTCAGTTTCATCTTCTATTTGGGCTATAATTTTCGAATCAAAACCTGGATTACTTCTAAGTTTCAATGCAATACCACCATCATTTTTAGTATCAACAATAAATTTAATAATATCATTTTCAATATAATCAACTATATCTTCTGTACCAATAGTTGAAGTTTCATCAGATAACATTGTTTCTTCAATCTCACTATTTTCTTCAGATACATTTAATAAATCTGCCTCTGTCTCGTCAACATAACTATTATTCTTTTCACTAATATATGATAAATTAACGCTTCCATCATCATTATAAATAATAGCTGCTACATATCCATATTTAACTATACCATCATTTGTATACTTAACAAATGTCCATTCAATATTCCCATTTCTTATCATGTTATTATCTTCTAGAATTTCTATTTCAGTATTATTAGGAATTTCATCAATAATTGAATCAGTCGAATCATTATTAGGTGTATTTCTCAGTTTTAAGACTTCTCCATCGGGAACATTGATAAAAACTTTTTTCTTAGATTTCTTTTCAAAATCTTTATCAATAACATAATCACTTGCCAAATAACCAACTTGCATTTTTTTACTATCAACATCAACACTAATTCCTTGTTTCCAATCATATGAATTATTTTTTGAATAAAAAGACATGTCTGATAAAATTACATTTTTACCATTTTCTAAGTAAGAAAAACTATCTTCATATTTTGATATATCATTACTTTTTCTAAGCCACAATCCGTCTTTAGCAATAACTTCTGATATATCACTTTTACTTAAACTAACATGCTCTATGGAATCTAAAAAAGTATCATTTAAATATTTACCATCCATATATCCACTTGTCATCTTCCCTTCATTATTAATAATAACAGTTTGATACATTTTATCCGGTTTAGTCCTATAATCATCTACTATCGCTAATAATCCTTCTTCAACCTGAAAGTTTATTAAATTACCATTTTCATCATAGATCTTAGTTTTTTCATCGCAATCATCAATATCAACTAAATAAACTTTATTATTAGTTGCATTTTTAGCAGATACAGCGCTATAAGCAGAAAAACTAAAAATTCCAATACTTAACAAAGAAATTGCAATTTTTGCCTTTCTAGATATTTTTTTAAATTTTATATTTTTCATATTTCCCCCTTATTTCACAAAACATGCTAATAATATCATAAATTAAATTATAAATATAATGCTTATTATTTATAATTCTTTAAGAAGTATAAAGAAAAATTATAATTAAATACTCTATTGTACCTGCAGCAATATTGTTATAAAATAATAATAGAAATAATAAAGGAGTATACTAATATGAACATAAATTTAGAACTATATAAAATATTTTACCATGTGGCATTAAATGGAAGTTTCACAAGAGCAGCGAATGAACTAATGATTAGTCAACCAGCAATTTCTAGATCAATAAAAACCCTTGAAGAACAATTAAATATAACATTATTTGTTAGAAACCATGATGGAATAACTCTTTCAAAAGCTGGTAAAAAAATATTTGAAAAAGTAAAAATTGCAATGAAACAAATTGAATCTATTGATGATGATATAAGTGAACTAGAAGAAAAATATAATTTTACAGTAAGTATAGGAACAACTAATAATATTGCTAAAAATATATTAATACCATATATTAAAGAATTTCATGAAAAATATCCAAATATTAAAATAAAAATCTATTCAAGCAGTCCAAGTTTTTTAGAAAAAGATATTCAAAATAGTGTTATTGATTGTGCAGTATCAACTTTTCCTCTTTCTCTTATTAGTAAATATGAAAGAATTAAAATATGTGAATTAGAAGATGGGGCTTTCGTTGCTAAAAAATATGAATATTTATTAAATAAAAATATAAAATTAAAAGATTTAGAAAATTTGCCTGTACTTTTAATTACCAAAGGTACTAATTCAAGAGCACAACTAGATGATTTTTTTAAAGAAAATGATATAAATATAAAACCAGAGATGGAACTTAGTGGTACACAATTAATTAAAATATTTACAGAAAGTGATTTTGGTATTGGTATTATGCCAAAACAACTTTTAAAAGAAGAACTCGAAAGCAATAAATTAAAAGAATTAAGTTTAGAAAAGCCATTAACAAAAAGAGATGTAACTTTAATATATGCAAAGGATAAAGCTAAAAATATAGGTATCGCGACTTTTTTAAAGTTCATTAACAAAAAACTTACCAAACAAGAAAAAAGTATTGATTAATCTTTCAATACTTTTTTATTTATTAGGAAAGTGCGTTTAGAATTTTTTATTTTATGGCTTTTTTT
>UQQI01000022.1 GCA_900543055.1 uncultured Mollicutes bacterium | reverse complement strand
CTCACCCGCATAGCGGGTGGTTTTATTATGTTCCTATCCCGGAACATAATAAAAACCTCGTTTCTTATGTCCAAGAAACGGGGTTCATATCATAAATGCTCTTTTTTTACTTTATCTTTTTATAAAATATTGTTATTACATTTAATATTACTAATAATGTTACACCTACATCTGCAAATACTGCAAGAATAATTGTACTTAATCCAAATATTCCTAATAGTAAGACTATTGCTTTTACAACTAAAGCAAATATTATACTTTCTTTTACTTTTCTATCAGTTACCTTTGCAATGTTAACTGCTGTTTTTATTTTACTTAAATCATCTCTCATTAAGACAATATCACTTGCTTCTATTGCTGCATCGCTTCCAATACCACCCATTGATACACCAACGTCTGACATTTTAATTACAGGAGCATCATTTACACCATCACCAACAAACATTACTTTTCCTTGTTTTTTATATTTTTCTACATACTCTACTTTATCTTCTGGTAATAATTCACCATAATATTTATCAGCACCTACTTCTTTAGAGACACTTTCAACTATATTTTTGCTATCTCCTGATAAAATTATTATTTCTTGTTTTATAACTTCTTTTACTTCACTTAAACTCTTACTAGTTTCTTTTATTTTATCTGAAACAAGTAAATACCCTTTATATTCATTATTAATTGATAAATATACAACAGTACCTGCTTTATTAACTTTATCAAAAGAAATATTATTTTCATTTAATAATTTGTCATTACCAACTAATATTTCTTTATTATTGATTGTACAAGATAAACCTTTACCAGTTATCTCTTTATGATTCTTTACTTCTAGTAATTTTTCTTTATTCTTGTTTTTTATTGCAGTTGCGATTGGATGATTTGAGTTTTCTTCTACACTAGCAACAATATTTAGAAACTTATCTTCATCCATTTCAGTATTTATTTCTGTTACTTCAAATACTCCCTCAGTAATAGTACCTGTTTTATCTAATAATAAGTAGTCGATATTTAAAAGTTTTTCTAACTCACTTGAACCTTTTATTAATATACCTTCTTTTGATGCTTTTCCTATTCCTGAATAAAAACCAAGAGGAACAGAAATAACTAAAGCACAAGGACAAGAAGTTACTAAAAATACTAAGGATCTATATAACCAATCATTAAAGTTATATCCCATAAGAGTTGGTATTAATACTAAAAGAAATGCTGATACTACTATTATTGGTGTATATATTTTTGCAAACTTTCTTATGAACGTTTCTGTTTCTGATTTTTTTTCATTTGAATTTTCTATTAAATTAATTATTTTTTGAACTGTTGAGTCTTTTGATGTTGTAGTTGCTTGTACTTTTATTAACGATTCTTTATTAATACAACCACTAAGTATGTTTTCATCTTTTGCAACTTTTCTAGGTACTGATTCACCCGTTAAAGAAGAAGTATCTATATATGTTTCACCATCAACTACTACTCCATCTAATGGAACTTTTTCTCCAGCTTTTACAATAAATATATCTCCTACTTTTGCTTCTTCTAATTTCACTTTGCCCTTGTCTTCAATATTTACTGTGTCTACTCTTAAATCCATTAACTTAGTAATTGAAGCTTTACTCTTATTAACAGCTAAATTTTCTAAATATTCACCTAATTGAAACAATAAAATTACCATCAATGCTTCCTCATATGAATGAATATAAAATGCTCCAAGAGTTGCAAGTATCATTAAAAGTTCTTCATTAAATATTTCTCCTTCTTTAAAATCATTAAATGCTTCTATGTACATTTCATAAGCAACAATTATGTACCCTACTACAATAAGTATTAATTTTATAGTTTCACTACTGAAAAAAAATGAAATTATAAATAAAATAAAACTAATAATTATTTTTACTAAATCTTCATTTATATATTTTTTCATTGCATTACCTCCGAAATATGTTCTAGTCCATATTTTAAAATTACTTTTATATGATCATCTGAAATCTTGTAATAAACGTTTTTTCCAATCTTATCTGTTGCTACCAAATTTGATAATCTTAATATTTTTAATTGATGTGAAACTGCTGACTGTGAAACATCTAATTTTTCACTTATTTCATTTACACATAATGGTTTATTTAAAAGTAAATCTAATATTCTAAGTCTTGTAGTGTCCCCAAATATTTTATAAAATTCACTTAAACCAAATAATAATTCCTTACTATGTTGTTTCATATTAACTCCTTTATATGAATAATTGCTCATGTATTCATATTATTATAGTATATGTTTTTAGTCAATAGAAAAAGATAGAATTTTTTACTTTTCTATCTTATTTTTCTTATCTATTTTAACATCATGTATTATTAAAACTAATATTCCAATTAATCCAATTATTGAAATAATTAACCCTTCTTTTTGTAATGGTGCTTGATAAATAATCTTAATATTATGTTTACCTTTATCTAATTTAAATCCTAAAAAAGCTTTATTTAATTTTATTGCATCAACTGGTTTATTATCAACTTTAATACTAAAACCATCATCATATGGAATACTTGTTACAAAATATCCATCACTTTGCATATCAATACTTCCAGAAATAGTATTTCCTATATCATTAGTATCCGGTATAAATGTACTTTGTTTATCTTTTATTTTACTTAAATCTTTATAATTTAATTTATATGTTTCAAATTCACCAATTTTATAAATCCCTTTATTAAATATCATTTCTAATTCATCTATACCGTTATTATCTGATAAAACATAATGGAAAGTTTTATTATTATTTTGATAGAATGAATTCTTACAAGTTAATACATTACTTATACCATTAATTGTAATTCTTTGATCAGTTTTTCCGTTAAAACATTCTTGTTTATTTAATAGTTTAATATTTATTATTAAAATATCATCTTTTTTTAAATTGTTTACTTTTAATTTTATTTTTCCATTATCTCTTGATTTAATTATAGTTTTATCATCTTTAGTTTCTACATTAATATTTTTAGTTTTTACTAATTCATAATCTAAATCATATGGTTTTATTGCTATATCTGTACTTATATTAGATTTCTCATTTTTAACGACTGCTCCTGATAATAATGCAGATATATTATTTGGATATTCTAAATTCTTAAAGTCAGAATCAGATATTATATTAGATGTTCCATATAATACTGGTATTACATTATCATTTTTATAGATATTTTCACTTACTTTTGTATATCCAATAGGTACTTTTCCTTTAGTATAAATATATTTTACTCCCATAAATGTTTGAAATAAAATATCATTGTTTTGTGGTAACATTAATTTATTTCTATATGGAAGAGCTTCTCTAAATACTTTTTGATAAAACTTTTGATATTCTTTATTTGAAACTGAAGAATATACTGAATTTTGATTAAATCTTTCAGAATAAATTCTATTTAAGTTATAAACCGTATTATCTAAGTTATTTGATCTTACTATATCTTTTTCTTTCTTTAATACTTTACCAATCTCTTCACTTATTTTAATATCTTCTACTTCAGATATTAAGTTTTCATCTACATATTCATCATTATAGTTAGCAACTAAAACATTTAAAACTGATGGAACTAAAATAAATATAATTAGTATTTTTTCTGATACCTTTTTATTTTGATATAAATAAATTACTGAAAGTACAATTAAAATATCTATTGTTAATATTAAGCTAAATCCAATAGATGCGTTCTTTGTTGTTTGAATAATAGTTAAATATATTAATAATAAACTTAATAATAACATTTGTTTAAATTTAATTTTCTTTTGAAATAATTTTTCTAAGAAATTTATTATTAGTAATCCTATTAATGGAATAAATGGTATTAGTACTTTATTTCTAAAATATAAGTTTCCATTTAGTATATATATAAATATTGGTACATTAAGAATAATTGCTAATGTAATACTTAAAAATTTATGTTCTTTTTTCTTTGATAATATTCCATATACAACTGCAATTAGTGAAAGTGCAGTAAGTCCCATAGTGTAGTTACTATATAATAGTGCTTCTACATTAAATATTGGAGTTATTTTCTCAAGTAATGTTATTGTTTTTTTTACGTTTGATTCTCTACCAGATATGATTGTATTATATGTTGGCAAAAGTAAAAGACAAGAACTTAATATTCCGATTATTATAGGTATTAAAAAGATTACTCCTTTTTTGAACATTTTAGTAAAATCTATTTTTTTATTATATTCTAAGTATTTATAAACTGCATATATACATAATACTAAAATACAAGGAATACTATAGTAATAACTTATGGTTATTATAAATAATAAACTTATGGCTATTAGACTCATTTTGTTATCTTCTATATATTTATCTACCCCAATCATTCCAAGTATTAAAAATGGTAAATAATCTACAAACATAAAATGTCTATGGAAATGAAATAATATTGGGGCAGCACTTATAATTAAAATTGTTGTTATTAAAGAAAATTTCTTCGATATTCTTCTTTTAAAAAAATAATAAGTAAGAAAACCAAATATTATATAAATAAATACATTCATAAAAGTTATATATGCACTCATTTTTATAAATGGAAATAAATATGATATTAGTATTAAGGGATTATACAACCCATAATACGAAAAATTATAAATATTTTGCCCTGCTCCTAGTGAAAAAGCAAAACTTGGTAACAAATCATGTGTCTTATAAAAAAGATTTCTAAAATAATCTGGAAAAGCTACGTGTTGTGCTAACCAGTCTATTTTAGAACCAAATATTGTTTGATTAGAGATTATTAATAATATTAGTAATAGAGAATAGCCTAAAATTATTAAGTAGTTATAATCTCTTTTTTTATTATTGTAATTCATTTTTTACTTCTTGTAATGCTGTTGCTAATTGATCTCCACAAGATGTTTGTTTACTATTACATGTTATCCCTTTTAATCGTTTTATTACTGTATCAATATCTTGTCCTTCAACTAGAGAACTTACTGCCTTTAAATTGCCATTACATCCTCCTACAAATGATACATTATGTATTTTATTATCTTCAATATCAAAGTTTATTTCTTTAGAACAAGTTCCTACTGTTTTATATGTTTTATGCATAATAATACTCCTTTACTTCTTTATTTTATGTATAAGTTTAAATAAGCTATAATGCCATGTTATTGGTAATGAATACTCTCCAATTAGTTCTTCTACATACCCATTAAATCCTCTTTTAAATTCATAAATACCATAATCTTTTGGATGTTCATTAATATTTGCTGGTATTCCATAAAAATTATGTTTTTTAAATCCATTTTCAATTCCATACTTAATTAATTCCCATTGTATTAAGTATTGTGAATTAAACTTCATATATTCTTCGTAATTTCCACTTGATAAATATATTATTTCTGGTTCTATTAACATAAACATTGACCCAGATAATGTAATTACATCTTTTCCACTTTCTTTTATAATTTCATTTGACTCTTTTATTCTCTTATCAATCGATGTTATTTCATTATTAAGATTTTTCTTTTGACCATCGTTATATTTTGCATCACTAAGAGCATTTAACTTTTCTTCTTTTTCTGCTTTTTCTTTTTCTAGTCTTTTAATATATGCTTTTAAGTCAAGCTCTGTTATAAAATATTTTACTTCATTATTATCATGGAATAATTTATACATTTCTTGGAAGTAAGATAGTTTTCTTACACTAAATCCTTTTCTTTCCCCAGTTTCTATCATAATATTTTCAAATCTATCTAATTCATCATAAGAAATTTCATTTACAGTTATTCCAAACTTCTCTGCTTTTCTAATTGTATTTCTAGTATTAGGTTTCATTTCTTTTAATATTTGTGCTTCGGTCTTACCTTCTAAGTCTAGAGAAAACATCCAACCTACTTGTTCCATATTTTCTTCTTTAACTCTTTTAAAGCCTAAGCTTTCAAGTTGTTTAATTACTGAAGTATTATCTTCTCCATCTTCAACTATATTTCCATCTATATCTCTTTGCTGTTTTATTACATAAGGATCAATTCTTAATACATAACCTTTTTTATCTTTAATGTATTTTTTTAATTCTTTTGTAAAGAAGTCTACTAGTTCTTCATCTTTAAAATCTAGTAAATATCCTCTTGGAGAATAAAATTCATATTTTCCAAAATGTCTTTTATGTGCAAGTAACATTGTTGCGGCTACAATATTTTTTTCTTTTTTTACTCCTACAAAATAGGTAATCCATCCTGATTTTTCTCTTAATTTTGATATTTCTGGAGCAGATAAAAATGTTTTTAATGGGTGATTTTCCCAAAATTTTCTGTATTCTTTTTCAGTTATTTCTTGAAATTTCATTTTAACACCTACATTTCTATTAGTATTATAACATAAAACAAAAATAAAACTATATGAGTAGCTTTATTTTTCTTTATTAACGTTTAGTTTACTTTTCCTTTTAAAGATCTTTTTAGTTGTCTTTATTTCATCATCTATTTTTTCGTCAATATTATCTACTATTTTATCTTTATCAAATATTGTTGCTATTAAAAGCATAATTACTATTAGTAAAAGTAGTAGAGAAACAAACAATATTCCATTAAATTTATCTTCTTTGCTTCTTGTTGTATCTAAGTAACTATTTGTTAAATAGGCATCATAATTTTCTGTTGTTATTTGTACTTCATTTTCCGCTGGTACAAAGTTTTTAATATTTTTTATAGCAAGATTTTTTAATTCATTATTTGTAATTACAGGGTACCCATAAACTTTTATTGGTTCTGGTATTTCTGTAGTTCTTTCATATGTATAATCAATAATTGCTTTATATTTATTATAATCATTCTCATTGATTGCTATTAAATAAGTATGCCAAAGTCCAGTATCTTCTTTTTCTATTACAAAATGTATTCCTATATTAGTATCTTGATAGTATGCAAATTTCTCTGACATTTTATTTATTGTAATATATGTGTAGTCTTCTACTGTTTCGACATTAGACCATGAAACTATATTTTTCTTTTGTTCAAATATTCGATATGAACAAACAAATAAAATAGTTATTATGATTAAATAAACTAAACACATAAACATTTTGATTGCAAATCTTTTTTCATCAATTGTTTTCTTCTTTTTTATTCTTTTTCTTTTCATATACTTCCTCTACTCTATTAATAGAATAACACAAATTATTACTTAAAAAAAGTTGATTTACTCAACTTTACTTTTCTTTTTTGAAATAAATCCTTCTAAGAATTTATAACCATCTCTATTCTTAATATATAAGTATCCTAAAATACAAAATACTACTGCTCCTATGAAGTTTACAAATAGGTCTTTCATAGTATCAATTAGACCAATATCTAAATATCCATTATCTATTATTGTAATTGTTTTTCCACTATCACTATATATTTCTGTCTTATTTATATCCTTTAAAGTAATTGGTATATTTTCTCCTGACCTGTTAATCTTAACAGAAGATATTCTATTTACTATAGTATCTTTTTGCATATCTTTATAAAAATATCTGTCCATTGCAAACTCTCCAAATTCCCACATAACACCAACTGTCATTGAGAAGCTAAAAGCTACTAGTGCAACAAATGATGGTGTCATCGTAATTCTTGAATTTGTAGTATTTAAAATATCTACAAGAGAAAATCCAATTGCAGCACAGAGAAATCCATTTAATGTATGGAGCATTGTATCCCAATGTGGAAATATTCCATAAAAATTTTGAATTTCTCCTAGTATTTCTGATGAGAATATAAATAAATAAACTATTATTTCTAGTGTATCTGGTAACTCTATTTGAAATTTATTTGAAATAAAGTTAGGAATAGTAAATAAAATTAATGTTAAAACACATAGAAGAACATTATTCCAGTTGCCATGCATACTTTGAGCAACCATACATAGTATTACTAAAAATCTTAAAATCAAATATACTGTTAATTTTAAACCAAATTTTTCTCTTGACTTTTGAGAAATTTTTCTTTTATCATTTTTGTTTATATCTTCTTTTTTTAATCTCCTGTTTTTGGACATATAAATCACCTACTTTATTGTTCAAAAATTTCATTTATTGTTTTCTTAGGAACTTGCATTTTTATGCATTGTTTTAAATCAAAGTTAAATTTTACTGATGATGTTTTGTATTCTTCTCCATCTAAACACCATGATGTTTTTGGTGGATCAATAAACTCCATTTCTAGATTATCAGTTCTATAATATGTAATTTCTGGGATATCTTTTACATCGAGTGTTTGTATTAGAACTAACATTTTTATCATTTCTTTTTTATTTTTCACATTAGCAAGAGCAACTTCAAATTTTTTATCATCTAATTTAACATCATAATAAACATCTGGCTGTCCTGCAATTCTTGAGGAATTTGAAATAAATATAAATGAATATTCTCCACTATACTCTTTTCCATCTATTTTATATTTTATGCGATATTTATGAATTTTGTTCCTTAATTGTTTTATTCCATATAAAATATATGCTATTTTTCCATATCTTTTTTTTAATTCTCTTGGTGTGTTATATGCCATATCAATATAGTCACCAAGACATGCTACATAAACAAATGGAATTTCATTTATGAAACAAACATCAATTTTTTTTTCTTTTCCATCTAATAACGTCCCTAAATTTTCATAAACACTTTTATTTAGACCATACATTTTTCCAACGTCATTTGTACTTCCCATAGGAAGTGGAGCTATTGTTAATGGTTTTGTTCTTTTTACATTGCCAGATACAATTTCATTTAAAGTACCATCCCCACCACCACTTACAACTAGTGAAACATCATCTGGTAGTGCTTGTATAATTTTGGTTGCATCACCTTTTGCTTTAGTAAAAATTATTTCCGTATCATAACCATGTTCTCTTAAAATATCGTAAAACTCTTCATAAGATGTTATTTTCTTTTTTTTTCCACTTTCTGGGTTCATAATTATTACACATTTTTTTATAGGACATCAGCTCCCTTATATGATTTATTATAATATCTATTTATAAAAAATACTAGTGCAAAAGGTATTAGAAAAGTGTAATATTAATGAAATTTTTTACATATTTTTCAATTATATTAAATTTTTTCTTAATAATATAATTGAAAGGAGGTATTTATTTGACCAGATTTATTTTCCCATTATATGATATGACTTTTAAATATCTTTAGAAGAGTGACACTGCAAGATTCTATTTTATTAAATTAATTAAGTATCTAACAACAATTGATTTAAGTAATTATCATTTATATGATTTCTGATGAGAGTGGAAAATATAATAAAAATTATATGAAAATATATGAAGTGTATCTATCTAAATATAAAGGTCTATTCTATAATGGGGCTAATGAATTAGATGTTATGCTATCTTTCTTATCTGCAAATAGTTATGAAGAAATAGAAAGAATAGCATGTGGCAAAAAGGAGGCATTAGCTATTATGGATGAATTAAAAAAACTTTCTAAAGAAGAAGATTTTCTACCATAATATGACTTTGAAAGCGAAATGAGAAGAGTAACTAATACTGAGAAAGAAATATCTAAACAAGAAGGTAAAGAATCATCCATAAGAGAAGTTGCTATTAAACTTTTAAAGAATAATGTTGATATAAAAACAATATCTAATTCTACTGGTTTATCTATTGAATAAATTAATAGTCTAAATTAAACAAAAACTCAAGAAAATTGTTCTTGAGTTTTTTTGTTTTTTAATAATAGAAAAGACTTTGATCTACTCTACCATTTATTCCTGGTATTGTTCCATTTGAAGTATATTGCCATCCATCATATGGTCCTTGATAAGTAAAATTATCACTCCATTGTGCTACCCATGTTGCATAATTTTTTGCATAGTCTGGAAATCTAGTTTCAATATAATTTTTTGATGCATAAACTCTTGTTTTTATGCATAAATTTTTTTCTGTATTATCAACAAATGTTGTTATCATTTGTCCATAAGTATCTTTACTTATTCCATAGCTATTTTCTCCTGTTGAATTTATTGTCCAATCTTCTAAATCATAATAAATTCCTAAAACATTTGATGCTATATGTATATTATAACTTCTAATTGTATTAACCAAAAAATTTGACTCCATTAAAGCTTCATTGGCATTTTCTGCATAACTAAATAAATATACTGAATAAGGTATTCCTAATCTTTCTAGTTCATTTTTATTTCTAATAAAAGAACTATCTATATATCCTACTCCATATCCTAATCTTAGTATTACAGCATCAACTAAATTTGAGTTTTTAACTGTTTGCCAATCAATGTTTCCATTATGTGATGAAATATCTATTACTCTAATTTGTCTTACAAACTTCTCAAATTCACCAGTAAGCTCATTAAACTTCCAAAAATTATTCGTCATGTATTGAACACCCTTAGCTTGTGTACCATCTGGATTATAATAATAAAGTTTATTACTTATTAACTTAAAACCTAATAAATATCCTGTAACACTATCAAAATTATAATTTCTACCATCTATAGTTTGATTACCCTTAACCACTTCGCCATTTGCATTTTGATACCAATAATTAAGATTTATATTTTGCCAACCTGTCTTTAAAGCATAATTTATATTACTAAAGAAATATGTTTTTCCTTCTATTTCCTGGAAGCCTTTTATTGCAAAGTTATCTTCTCCGAAATAATATGTCTTTCCATCTATCTTTTTGAAACCTTTTACTACTTCTCCATTTTCATTTAGATAAAATGGTTTTCCTTCTATATATTGTATTCCTGTTTTTAAGGCATAATTTACGTTACTGAAGAAGTAGGTTTTTCCTTCTATTTCTTGGAAGCCTTTAATTTTTTCATTATTTACATAATAATATACATTATTATCTTCAGTAGTCCACCCTTCTTTTGCTAAAACATTATCATAGCAAAAAAAGAGTAGTATTATTGATATATAAAACATTATTTTTTTCATAATATCACCCCTATCTATAAAATTTATTTAAATATAATCTTTAAAATTAATTTTATTCCAGCAAAAATTGATTTAATAAAAAATTTAATATTTACAAGTAATTCTTTTAGAAGTCTTTTTATAGATCTTAACCAATCTAATATAATTGTTCCCTCATGTTTAGCATTATGTTTAACTAAAAATTTATTGATACTTTGTTTTATTTTAAACTTCTTTCCTTTTGCTTTAACTTTTACAGGTGTTGTGTCATCTACATAGTCATAATAAATATCAAATTTTGGTTCTAAATAGTTTTTACAATAGAAATAATATTGTTTATGAAGTGCTTCTAAAGCTAAATCATATTCAATATATGTATTATCTTGTTTTTTAGTATTTTTTTCTTTATTTATGCTTTCTTCAATAATATTCTGATATTTTTCTATCATTAAATCAAGAGTAAATCCTTCTTCGATTTTATTTCGACAATTCTTACTGATGTTATCTAAATTATTTAGTACTCTGTCTGCTTCTTTTACATATTCATTTATTTCATTATTGTAGACTTCTTTTGATGGGTTTATATTACAATGTACTACTCCACCTACTTTATCATCTATTAACTCAGTTTGCCCTCCAACATCTGTTGAAACTACTGGTACTCCCATTGATAATGATTCATATGAAGTAAGTGCAAGACCTTCAAGTGTTGAACAATTTATTGTTAAATCACTGATTGCATATATTTCTTCTGTATTTTTTACCATTCCTAATAATTTAAAATCATCTGTTACCACTTTTTCAATATCTGGCATTAAATATCCATCACCAGCAATTACCATGTATAAGTCATTTCTTTTTTCTTGTAGTCTTTTACAAATTTCTACGAACATTTCTGGTCTTTTTTCCTCAGATAATCTTGCGATAAATGAAATGATTTTCTTGTCTTTTGGAATTTCATATTTTTCTTTCAATTTATCTTTGTCAAATTTTTTAGGATTGAACTTATCTGCATCTGTTCCTATATATAATGTTTCAACATTTTTCTTACCATATCTTTCAATTAATTGATTCTTTGTAAAATTGTTACAGCAATATGTTTTTGTAAGATATTTGTCTACATCTTTAGAACATCTTCCAAATCCTTCACGTGGATCTTTTAAATCTATTGAATGGATATAGTCAATAAACGGAATTGTAGGATATTTTCCCTTTAAATATGGAAGCATATAATATCCATATCTAGTATTACTTATTACAACTGCATCTACTTTTCTTGAGCTAATAATATAATCCACAAAATTAATATAATCAGCCCTTTCCAAGAATGTTGACATATCCCATACTTCTTCTGAATACTCTTCAAATTGTTGTCTTAATTGATTATCTGATGGAAGTGTTGTTATAACGATTGACTCATATTTTTCATGGTCTATTCTTTTTACTAAATCCAAATTAAATAAGTCTGCTCCTCCAACTACCATCCATGGGAATAAATATAATATTTTTTTCTTTTTACTCTTCTTATATTCTGGTAAAACCATATCAGGATGTAATTTTACAGTATCATATTTTTTACCTTCTCTTGGAAATTGAATAATATCAACATCTTCTTCTATTGTTTTTCCTGTTGCATTTACATATTTCATTGCATTATCATTGTTTTTTTGTGCTCTTGAAAATTCTCCAGTATTACTTACTCTGTACCAGAAAATTGGTGCATCTACTCTAACTGGTTTTTTACCTTTAGCTAACAACTTTAACCATAAGTTCCAGTCTTCGTACATTGACTTTTCTTTTATTCCAAAACATCCAACTTCTAATAAGTCTTTTTTTCTAACTAGGGACGCTATACAAATCAAATTTTCTACAATTTCTTGTTCAACTGTAAGATACTTTTCCCAAATAAATTCTCTATCTCCAAAGTTTACCATTGTAGTGTATGCAAATGATGCATCTTCATGTGTTTCTAATGTCCAATAAAGTGACTCTAACATTGTATGATCTGGAATATCATCACAGTCCAAGAAGAATATATACTTTGTATCTTTACTACTATTTTCTATACCAAAATCTCTAGCAACTGACGGACCTCCATTTTCTTTATGAAATACTTTTATTCTTTTATCCATCTTTTCTAATTTGGCTAATTCTTTTAATGACTCTTCATCTTTCGAACCATCATCTACAATTATCCATTCAAAGTAAGGATATGTTTGAGAAAAAACTGCATTAGCTGTTTCCATTAATGTTTTTCCTCCATTATAGAATGGTGTAATAATACTTACTGTTGGTTTTTCTTTTTTTTCTAATTCCCCAATTAATTCTATTTTTTGACCTGGTTTTTTACTATAATCCATACTACTTACCTCTCTTTACTGTATTAATTATTTTTCTAAAACAGTTTCCTAGTTTATCAACAATCTTCCATCTTCTACTGTTCCTAATTTGATCAATAGTTGAAGCTAATTCAATATTTTCTAATCGTAAATTTTCATAAGATAAATTTATTCTTTTTAACTCATTTTCTGTTTCTTCTATTTTTTTATCTTTTTCAAGATACTTCAAGCCATCATATTTTGAATCAATTATATATGAATTTAATAAGCATCTATTTTTCGGTTTTTCAACACTTTTTATTAGTGATGGGTTGTATTTAATTATATCTTCATAAATTCCTTTTTCATATTCCGTCTGATTTTTTATTTTTTCAAAAATTTCTTTACCTTTATTTGTATTAATAATAACTGCTGATACACCTTTTTCATCATAAAAATCTTTATTTGTAATTTCTATTCCCCAATAATCACCTAGAATAACATCTGCAATATTTTTTTCTCCTTTATATTGACAATTATAACAACTTTCTCTTGAAAGCATGTCTTTTAAATATAAATACATTAAGGTATCTTCTGTAAACTTTCTAACTTGTTTCACATTATTTTTCTTAAAGCTGACACTAGATTTTGTCCAACCATTATCTTTAACTCTGAATTTCCAGTCTTTAACTGAACTATTATTTTGTTTTAAGCTATCTAAATATAAATTAAAAGTTTTCTCACTCATTACACCATGACATATTACTGATATAGTTATCAAATTATCATTTTCTTTAACTAATGATTTTATTGCTGCTACTTGACATGGTGTTCCTGAAAATAAAACTTTCTTTTGATTATTTAAATCTTCTTTAATGTTGCTAAAGATATTTGTTATATTACTTTGTAAATATTTAGAACCTCTTATTTTTTCTATCTCTTGATCTTTAGTAATCCTTATGTGTGAAACTTTATTTTCTTTCATTTCACAACCATATACAATTCCTTTTTCTTTTAATATTTGTTTTGCTAGTAAAGTAAATACGCCTCCTGAAGTTGATGAGATTCTTTCTTTTTCATTTTTGTTTTTTACAGCATAATATTCTTTAATAAAATCATTATTATTATTTTTTTTATTTATTGGGCAATTCTTTCTACATAAATTACATTCAATACATTTTTTTAAGTCTATATCTGGATATAAAAATCCATCTTTATCTTCTTTCATTGTAATTGCACTTTTAGGACAATTAAATTTACATAAACCACAACCAATACATTTTTCTTTACTACATATTTTCTTTTTATCTAATTCATCTATTTTTTCAAGAACTTTATCAAAAATATGAGAAGTTTCTTCAATAATATCTGGCATTTGTTTACTTAAAGTTTGTTTTATATTAACCTTATTTTTATCTATATATTTAAATTTTTCAACTAAGTTTTCTGAATTCATTTCTGAACAGCTTAGTACAAAGTTATCAATATCATTAAATAAGTCTTTGGCAATTCCACGTGATTTTACACTATATCCAATTACTAAAGTGGGAACACATGTTGAGTAAGCAGCAATTGAGGCATGAGTACGTGCTGCAACTAATATTTTCGATTTTGAGATAATATATTTTAATTCGTTACAATTGTAATTGTTTTTTTCTAAGTATATTTTATCTTCTTTTTTATATTCATTTTTTATTTTTTCTAAAATATCTAAATCATTACAATCTTCTGTTGTTACATGTGGTAATAAGCATATAGAATATTCTGTATTTTTTAATATATAATCAATTAGTGCTTTTACAGCCATATATTGTTTACTGTCTTCAGATGTATCTTTGATTGTTAGAGGGCTAAAATTTAAAACAACATAATTTTTATTTTTCTTATACCAAGAATTTAATTCAACTTTTTTTGACTTTAATGAAAAAGCAGAGTCTTTTGTAAATATTATTTTCTCTTCGGGAATATATTTTTTTACTGCTTCGTATGTTAATGATTCTCTTATTACTAGAACATCAAAATTATTTAAATTATTTATTAAATTCAAATCTGTTATATTTTCGAAAAGGGAAGCTCCCCATAATACTGTTTTCTTTCCTAAATCATGTGATTTTTTGTCAAGAGCATATAGCCATGTATTATAATTATAGCAATAATTATCTCCGCCAATAGAAATGCATATATCTGAATCTTTCATTTCTTTTACAACTTCATTTTGATATAAAAGTTCAAAGTTATTGTAGTCAAATGGCATATTTTTATACTTCTCTTCTTGTTTCTTTTCTTCAGTATTTAAATCTTCTGACTTCTTATAATGTTTTATATATTTTGACATTTCCTTAGTATAAAAATTATTATTATATTCATAATCATGGCTTGCTGCGCTAATATTATATTTTCTTAAGTCAATTTGATTTATAGTTGATTGAACAATTGCTTCTACTCCTTTATTTTTGTATGTACTTAACCCGTATAATAAAATTTTCTTTTTTTCCATAATATCTCAACCTTTACCATTGTTCTACAACCT
This sequence comes from uncultured Mollicutes bacterium, assembly GCA_900543055.1. Lineage (GTDB taxonomy): Bacteria > Bacillota_I > Bacilli_A > RF39 > UBA660 > UBA3789. Next base: position 8,697 of record UQQI01000022.1, on the reverse strand, counting down.
AATTATAACAATATAATTACCAATTTACAAATTTATACAAAAAAAAGAACTATTTTGTTCTTATATTGAGTAGTATTTAACTATTTCTTTTATATCTTCATCAAGTATGTTCGTTACTTTAATTAAACTTTTTTCATTATTAGATATTAAAACCATATTACCTATTGTTGCTAAAAAGTCTAAATCTTCTTGTGTTAATTCATCTTTTTTATCTAGTTCATGATATGTTCCTGGAGCTAGTGTTAAATAACACTTTATATCAAATAAATCGCTATAATTCTTAAACAAAGTACTTTCACATGGCGTATCTGTAGCAGCAATTATATGTACTTTAGTATTTCTTGATTCTTTCATTAACTCTATCAAAAGATTATTTATATATTTTTCTTGTCCATATGCTAAATCATATATATCATCAATAATTACAAATAAATGTTCTTTTATTGTTTCTTGCTTTTTTCTTTTTTCTATTTCTTTCGCAACATGTTCTAATTCAGTTGATGCCATATTCATGTCTGAAATTGTATCTTTTATATAATGTGGTATCCCATTAAAACTACTTAACTCTACAATACTTGAATCTATTGTTATAAATTTCACTTCATCACTTTTATAATTCATAATAATTGAAGTTAATAATTCATCTAATAATACTGATTTGCCTCCACCTGTTGTACCAAATATTAACATATTATTAGATTCATTCAAATCTATTTTTTGAATATTTCCTTTTCTATCATATCCTAAAGGTATTAGTAGTTTACCATCTTCTTTATAAAATTCTTTTAATAAATTTTTGTAATCAGAGTCTGATATTAAACTAAGTTCTGGTATATCAAGATTAAATCTTTTTTTATTATCAGAATTTTTTGCTTCAATTTTGTTATTTTCAACTATTTTTTTATTGTCATTAGTTTTTTCTTTTTCCATTCTTAAATATAAAACAACTATTATAATTGATAATAATATTATAATTACATATTCCATAGATACACCTACCTTATATTTATAATAACACAAAATTCTATTTTATAAAGAAAAAAGTAGCCCTTTTTGGACTACTATTATAATTCCTCTACAAATGATTTTTCTAATTTTTTGAATATTAAATATCCAACTACTAATAAAGCAACGCTTCCTAATCCCCAAATAACTAACATTGTCATATCTGGCATTCTATGGTAGTAAAGTATTGATCTATATGCTTCAACTAATTGAGCCATCGGATTTAATTTTAAGAAAATCTGGAATTTCTTAGGTAACATTTCTCCTTGATATACAATTGGAGTTGCATAGAAACCTAACATTAATATTACGCTTACAAAATGATCAATATCTCTTACAAATACTGTTAAGGCAGATAAAATAAAAGTTAATCCTAATATTAAAATATATTGAATTAAAACAAGTAATGGGAATAGTAATGCATGCACTGAGAATCCTACTCCACTAAATATTATAAATACTGCCATTATAATACAAGTAATTAAGAAGTTTACTGATTGACTTGTTGTTATTGAAATTGGAATTATTTCTCTTGGAAAATATACTTTCTTTAAAATATTTCCATTTGCAACAACGCTACCTGTTCCAGATTGAATTGCTGTTGTAAAGAAATTCCATGGAATTAATGCAACTATCATAAATATTGTATAGTTATCTACATTAACTCTTAAAATATATGGGAATACAAAGGCATATACAGCAAGCATTAATAATGGATTTAAGAATGTCCATAAAACACCTAGCCATGATCCTTTATATTTTCCTCTAATCTCTTTTTTGATATTTGTTTTTAATAATTCTCGATAGTTATATATTTCTTTGAATACGTTCATATTTATCACCCACAAACCTTTAAGTATTCATCTAATACGTTGTCTACTTTTCCATCTTTTCTTATTTCACCTTTATATAACCATACTGCTCTATCACAGAATCTTTTTACTTGTTCCATACTATGAGTAACAATTACTATAGTTTTTCCAGATTTCTTTAACTCAATTAATTTGTTAAAACATTTGTCTTGGAAATGTTGATCACCTACTGCAAGTATTTCATCAATTAGTAATATTTCTGCTTGAACATTTATAGCAACAGAAAATGCAAGTCTCATATACATTCCAGATGAATAAGTTCTTACTGGGTTATCAATAAAATCTCCTAATTCAGAAAATTCTATTATTTCATCAATCTTTTCATCTATTTGCTCTTTAGTTAAACCAAATATAGATGCATTAAAATAAATATTTTCTCTTCCTGTAAAATCATCATGGAAACCTGCACCTAATTCAAGTAATGATGTTAATTTACCATTAGTAGTAATTCTACCTTTATTTGGATAAATTATTTTAGTCATCAATTTTAAAAGAGTTGACTTTCCACTACCATTTGTTCCTATAAGAGCAACACTTTCACCCTTTTTAATTGTTAAATTTATATCTTTTAAAACATGTAAGATTTCATTTTTACTTTTATTTTTCTTAGAAAAGAATAATATCTTTTCTTTTAAAGTATTAGCTTTATCATAATATAATTTGAAATCTTTCGATACATGTGTAACTTTAATTGCTGTATCTTTTTCCACAATAATACCTCTTTTCTTGTTCTTATTTATTCTATCATACATTTTAATTAACTACAATCAACTATTATTAGGTTTTAAATTATTTACTAATTATTTACTTTTGTTTTTTTTAAAATATTAGTTATAAGATTTGATGTTTTATTGTATAAAAAATCTATTAGTAAAGAAAGTATAAATGAAATTATAAAAGTCAATATTAAGGTTATTGGTATTAGAATTAATATGTTTATTAATCTATTTGGAGTAATAATTATATGTATATATTTCATAATAAATTCTAATATAATTACATGAATCATATAAATATATAATGTGTTATTTGATATTTTTTTTATAATATTTTCCACTTTATTATTTAGCTTTAATTTATCATAATTATATTTAAATAGTAAAAACACTGCACTTGCTGGTAGCATTAAAAATATTGAATTTACAGTAAACATATTATCGTTTCTCATATTAGTTATATAAAATAAATCTGCAACTGGTATTAATAGTGTTGATATTATACCTGCTATATAAAATTTCTTTCTTGTATTTTTTTTAATTTCATATTTATGTAAATAATATCCAAGAAATAAATAATTTATACATATTGCTAATGAAGAAAGTGGTATTCCTGTAAAGATCGTATGATTATATCGTGATGTAAACATATATATAAAGTTCACTACGTTTCCTAAAATAAAAATTGTAATGATTAAATTTTTTATTTCATTCTTTTTTAGTGATTTTATAAATGGATATAAAAATGGAATTAATATATATATTCTTATTATTTCATACATAAACCAAAGATGATAATATACTCCTCCATAAGATAAAAATGTTCTAATAAAATTAAAAATTAAAAATTGTTCATTAGTTTTATAAATACTAGATATATAATAAACAAGTGAAAATATAGTAAAAGTAATTATTAGTTTTGGCATTCTTTTTCTTAGATATTTTAAATAATCGTTTTCTGGTTTTTTATTCAACATTAAAATACCAGTAATCATAAAAAATGAAGGTACTGCAATTCTATCAATTGAATCAAGTAATGAAAGAAAAAAGTAATATACTCGATTAGAATTTATAAACACATCTCTATATACTGCTAGTACATGTATTAATATAACAAAAATTATTGCTAGTGCTTTTAAGGCATCGCAATATTTAATTCTCTTTGTCATAGGATCATCTCCTTTAAAGTTTTACTATTCTTAACAAACATTGTCATATTATATTTTAAATTGATATTGTTGCTCTTGTCAACTTAATCCATTTAGATAGAAAAACTGCAACTTTTATAATTGCAGTTTAATAATTATTGTTTTGCTTTTATTCCTTTAATTCCATAATATTTAGAAATTGAGTTGTTTGGCCATACTTTTGAATCATCACCTATATCGTTTAAACCATAGGCTGGATTTTTCGAGTCAATAGTTACATATTTATAGAATTTAAACATTTTATTTTTGTTTGAATTATTGATAACTTTTGCCCTATAATTCCATGTATGTCTCAAATCATTAATATCTCTTGCTAAGTTAATATATTGTCCAATATATATGACAGATAATATTATACACAAATCTACTAAAATAAATTTATATAAGCGATTTATTTTATCTAAATCAAATGCAAGTATTGTTATTGCTATAACAAAGAAAATTATTGCTCCAGTCCATGCTCTTTCAGGAAATGTTGGTGATAAAACCATTGCATATGTTGCAGCAAATCCACCTAAAATAAAAGTATATGACTCTTTTTCTATTTTCTTTTTATGATATATTTTTAATGAAATTAATATAATAATTGCTATTAAAAGTGGTAAAACTATATTTTCTAAATTATTTGTAATATCTAATGCTCTTCTAACCATTTTTATTATAATAAAAGTATCATCTTTAAATTCAGCATTACGGACATAATTTCCTGGTGCACAAATCATAAATGCAAAGCCTACTAGAGTTCCTATTATTCCAAATAATCTTGACTTTGATAACTCAAAATTTTTCTTTTCTACTTTATTTATTATAAGACTAGAGATTAAAATAATAATTAATCCAACTGATGTGTTTTCATTTGTCCATCCTGCCAATAATCCAAGTATAAATATAAGTAGTAAATTATACCATTTTTCACTTGTTGAATTTTTTCTATATAACCATAGAAAATATAAAATTATAACTGTGGTCCATAAATAATTACATGAGCCAATTAACCATATAAATGATTGCCCAAATACTGGAATAATGAACCATAAAATAAAATGTATTAATAATAACATATACGGATTATCTTTATTTTTTCTATTTAATTTTCCATGCAAATATATAAGGTAAATTAAAATTGTGTATATAATTGAATTTAATACGTTAAATATGACTTTGGGAAATATCAGAAACGTTTGAGCAAACGTATGAGCTATAGATCTTCCACCCCAATTAAAATAATGCCATATTTGATAATTAAATATATCTATAACACTTGATATTCTTTTTCCATCTAAATTCAAACCATAACTATAGTCATCAGCAAGTAATGGTGTTAAAAAGTTTAAAATCAGCATGGAAATAAATATTAAAAGTAAAAATATTTTCTTCTGATTTTTATTTAAAAATTTGGTTATCTTTTCCAAGTTTATTCACTTCCTATTTATAGAGTTTAACATATATTTTTGTTAGTAACATATTCTTTTCAATTGTTCTTTTAAAAAAACTTCTATTTTCAAAATATTTATTATTTTTATAATCCGGTACTTCTTTTTTTAGGTATGAAAAAGCCTCATTAATAAATCTTATTCCAACATTTTTATCTTCTTGCATACGTTGTTGAATTGTATAATTTGTAATAATTCTAACAGTTAGTTTATCAATTTTTTCTTTTAAATATTTTTTGTTCTTAGTGTACTTTCTAATTATGTCTATAATCTGAATAATATCAAATACTTTCTCATCTCTAACTGTAGTTTCACTTTTTTCATGTATGACATAATAATTTAATGGTAAATTCACTTTTCCAATTTTTTTTGCACAATCCAGCGCTTCTATTACAAATGGTGCATCTTCATACTTTAAATTTTCTACAAACTTTATATTATTTTTTTTAATTAAGTCTGTTTTATATATTTTTGCCCATGGTGATAAATGTTCACATATAATATCAGTATTGTCTTTCAAAGAAGAATTTTTAAAATTTGGTAATTTTACTTCTTCTTTATTTCCATTATCAAAGTATCTATAATAATCGCAAATTACTATATCCAACTTATCTTTTTCTGCTTTTTCAAACATTTTTTCACATGCATTTAATTCTAAAAAATCATCACTATCTAAAAACATTATATATTTTCCTGTTGCTTTTTTAATTCCAAAATTTCGTGTTTTCCCAATACCTTGATTTTTATTTTTAAAATATTTTATTCTTTTATCATCATATTTTTTTATTATATTCTCTGAATTATCTGTTGAACCATCATTTATAAGGATAATTTCTAATTCTTTTTTTGACTGATTAATTATTGAATCGATACATTTGTTTAAATATTTTTCAGCATTGTAAATAGGAACTATTATACTTATATCTTTTTTATTCACTTTTCTCATCCTTTTCAGTTATAGATGATATATATATTGGTCTTTTCTTTACTTCTAAGTATAGTTTAGACATATACATTCCAATTATACCTAAAAAGAATAATTGAACACCGCTTACAAATATTATTATACAAGCAAGACTTGGCCATCCACCAACTGGGTCTCCAAATGCAAGGGTTTTTACAATTATAACAATAATTGCGATGAAAGCTATTAAGCAGAAAACAAGTCCAACTATAGCAGATATTACTAAAGGTGTTGTTGAAAAGGCAAGAATACCTTCTAAAGCATATTTAAATAATTTCCAGAAATTAAATTTAGATTCTCCTGCTACTCTGTCTGGTGCATTATACTCAATCCATTTAGTATTAAATCCAACAAATGAGAAAATACCTTTTGAGTATCTGTTGTACTCTCTCATATTAACTATAGCATCTACCATTTTTCTTTTCATTAATCTAAAATCTCTTGCTCCTGGAACTTGTGGAGTTGATGATATTTTTGCAATTAATTTGTACCAACAATTTGTAAAGAACTTCCTGATAAAATTATATCCAATATGTTGTGGACTACATAATGCTACACAATCATATCCTTCTTCTTTAATATCATGATACATTGTTTTAATCATGCTAGGCGGGTCTTGCATATCTGCATCCATTATAGCAACATAATCTCCAGTTGCATTTTCAAGTCCTGCATACATTCCGCCTTCTTTACCAAAATTTCTAGAGAACGAAATGAATCTTACTCTGTCGTCTTTTTTTGCTAATTCTTTTAGAATACTTAATGTTTTGTCTTTACTACCATCATTAATAAATAAAAATTCAAAATTCACTTCTTTCATTTCTTTAGAAATTTTATTAATTTCCTTATAAAAAATTGGCAATGATTCTTCCTCATTATAACAAGGAACTACTATTGATATTTTTTCTTTTTTCATAACTTTACCTCTACTTCTTTTTCTATTGTACTTCTCTACCCTTTATATTATTTCTTTACTATTATTATATCATCTTAGCTGTTCTTAAGCAATTTTTTAGGTTTACTTATATTATAATTATTTATTTAACATTCTTTCTATTACATCTTTTTCAATTTTACTAAAACATAATTATCTTTCTGATAAATTGAATGATATCTGGTTTCTTTTACAAATTCTATCTCTTTATCTGAAATCTTATTTTTGGTTAATGTATTGAATTCCACATTTGGAATATCATAGTATGTAGCAATTTCATATACTTGTAATATAGAATTATTATCTCCTAATGTAGTTGGTAATAATTTATTAAAAACTGGTAATTTATCAACTATTCCATCAATTTTTTTAGATCTTCCTATTGTTCCTTCTATATCTATTTTAAGTATTTTTTCATTTTTTACATCTAAATTATTTATATCATTTATTAATAATGTTAATCTAAGTTGATTATATTTAAATTGTTCGAAACATGCGTTACCAAAAATTAAAGAAGTTGTAAAAAATGCATATGCTAGACAAATTGATGATACTTTTACAATTAAATTATGCTTACAACTACAACATTTTATTGCAAGAATTGATATAAGTATGAAAAACACATACATTGATCTTGGTTCAAATATTGGTTCTGTTAAAAATGGATATACCCCAAATACTAATAAAAACATTAGAATTAATGATATAATTGTTGCGGTTATAGATATAACTTTTTTTTCTTGACTTTGTATTATTTCTTTTAATATAAAAGTAATTATTATGGAAATGATAATTATTAGCCAAATTGATTTTAATTCTTCACATATAATTGAATAAAATTTTCCATAATTAGATATTGCTTTTGGAATAAAATCTTTTAAACTTAAAATTTGTGGATTTATATAGGAACCTGATGTATCTGGTAATATCAATTTGAATATTATCAGACCAAGACCATATCCTATTACTGATTTATAAATAAATTTGAATATTTCTTTTTTTTCTTCTTTTTTACTAAACATTGTTAGGACCAAAATTATTGTAATTATTGGAAATATTCCAGCTGAAGCTTGGTAACTGGATGCCATTAAAAACGTACAAATAATACTTACTATAATAAATAAGGTATTTTTATTTGACTCTTCTTTTTTATAAAATATAAATGGGATAGTTGAAAATAAAACTGATAGTGCCATGTACGGAGCATCATACTTATATGCGTAACACTCTAAGAAATATGGATTCATTCCAATTGGTAATGCGGCCGCTATATGATACCATTTTATCTTTTTTTCTTTTAATAATATTCTTAATATAATAGTACTTGCTAAAGCCATAATTACTATTGCTAAAAGTGTTGTAAATGGTGATATATCTGATATATTACTACTTCCATGTAAAAGAATTGATAAGTAGTCTGATACATATCTTCCAAATCCAAAATCACGATATCCATATCTAATTCTTCCAAGATCATCTTTATAATTTATGTTTGCTCTAATTAATGGTATAAGAGCAATAAAATATATTAAAGAAAATATTAAAATATATTTATAGTTTTCTTT
>UQQI01000021.1 GCA_900543055.1 uncultured Mollicutes bacterium | reverse complement strand
TTTTATTTATTAATTTATTTATTCTTTTATTTATTTGTAGGAAGTATATCTCCTGTCAGTTAGGAAGTATCTTGCCACTCTGATGGGAGATTTTGATCCTTACTATCATCTATATAGATTTTTCTTCTACTATTATTTTTTTCTTTTCTATCAATTATTACCTTGATATAACCTTTACTATGTAAATTACTTATGCAAGTTCTAATTGTTCTTTCACTAACATTATTTACCTTACTTAAATAATTATTAGTCGCATAACAGTAGCCTTTATTGTTACACAGTGCTGATATTTCTCCATAAATCAATTTTTCTAAATGTGTTAAAGAAAAATCTAAGATGACAAAACTAGGAGTAATACACGAATTAAATATTTTGGGTATTCAATATCACTCCTAGTATTAATAAGCCACCTTATTTGTTAAATAACCAATATAAACTGTTTGAGTATCTTTTGTATTTTTCTTGCAAGTAATTAAAGTTATAGTAGTTTTTTGATTATCTCTATAAACCTCAATATGACCATCTTTACTGGTATCATATATTTTACTTATAGAATATTCATATTTATAACCATTATAATAAACATAAATTTTATCATCATTATTTAGTTTATATAAATTTTTAAAGAAAGAAATATAACTAGCCCCATTATGACTAGCAAGAACTAAGTTACCATTAACAACATCTGGCATAGAAGATTTATCTATAATTTGAATATTATAATTAACATTATTATATTTACTATTAGGATCTACTAAACCTCGTTTTAAATTTATAGATGGAATTTCTAAAACAGCAATATAATTATAATTAGTAACTTTGGAAGTATTAGTATTTTCTTGCTTATCTTCTTTCGGCTCTTCTATTTGTGAAGTATTATCATCATCAAAAAATTCTTCTATTTTAGTATCATTATTTTCATCTAATTTTACTTTAGTAGAATAATTATAAACAATCATAAACATACCACAAGCAAAAAGTAGTAAGCCAATTAATTTAATAAGATTAAACTTCTTATTTTCTTTTCTTCGTACCATATAAGAATAATCCTAGTCCAGATACAATTAAAACTATACTTCCAATTAGTTCATAATTGATGTTACTTAAACCAGTATTTGGAACTTCGTATGCTTCATCTAACATATTACATTTAACAACTTGTCCATCTTCGGTAATTTCAAAATACATTTTTTCTTCATTTATTTTGTATCCCTCTGGTGCTTCTTTTTCTAAAATGTAGTATTTGCCAACTGGTAATTTATCAATAATGATTTTACCATTTTCATCAGTACGACTAGAATAAACTAACTCATCATTTTCATTGTAAATTTCAATTAAGGTGTTAGGTAAAGTCTTACTATTTGAATAATCGGATTTAGTAAATTCTAAAGTACCTTTTGGTAAATGATTTTCTAAGGTAGTTTTATAATTAATTACTTCTGTATATTGATCTTTATATTCAAGATTGAAATTATATTTAGTTTTATCTAATACATGGTTATTTATAGTTTCAATTTCTTGTAAATAGTATTTTCCTAAATATAAATCTTGTACTTTAACATAACCGTTTTCATCAGTAATTAATTCTTTCACCAGTGTACCTTTTTTGTATTTTAAATTACCAAGAGCATCATATATATTTTCTCTAGCATATAAGCCTATTTTAACACCTTTTAAGTTAATTTTAGTATAAATATACCCATTATCAGTTAATTCTACTTCTTCACCAGTTTTAGTTAGTTCTAGGCTACCTTTAACTGCTTTATTTTCAAACTTGACTTCAAATAAGATTCCAAATTCTTCATCGTTAATTAATTTAGAATCTTCACCAATTTTAAATTCAACAGAATTTTTATTCCATAAGTAACCATCAATTTTTTGATCTACTTCTTCTAAATAATAAGTACCTGCTTTTAATGGATAAGGTGTGATTAAAATACCATTAGAATCAGTTTCAAAAACATCAATATTTTTAGCAGTTGGATAAGTTATTGTTTGTTTGACATATTCCTTAGTATCAACATTATAGATTCTAAACTTAATATTTTTTCTAGCAATAATTTGTTTAGTATCTTTATCAATTTTAACAACTTTTAATTTAGCTGTTATTTCAGCATTAGAGATAGTGTAGTAAATTTTTTCTCCCATTTCATAAACCTTAATTGTAAAGTCATCTACCTTAGTAGTATCTTTAGAAGTAATTAATTGTTTTACTGTATAAGTTCCATATACTAAATTAATATTTAATTTTCCATTTTTATCAGTTTTTCCAACCTTATAAAGTTCGCCTTTAGTATTATAAAAACCAAACTCTACATTAGGCTCTGGTGTCATTATTTCAGATTTACTAGTAGCATAAACTTTTGTAAATTCAACATCACGATTTATTACTTTTTCTTTTACAATAACATAGTTATCAATATTATCTAAAGAACTAGTAAAATAATATTTAGTAGTATCTAATTGATAACCTTTACTAGGACTTATTTCTTGTAAATAGAAATCTCCAAAATAAGGTAAGTGTTCTATTTTTGCATATCCATTATTATCAGTAGTTGTTTTACCAACTAAGGCATCTGTCTTTTTATCATAAACTCCATATACTGCACCACTTAAAGTTGCTTCACCTTGTGATTTAGCAGAATTATTGTCTTTATCATATTTAGTAAAGTCAATTTTTCCTCCCTCAGATTTGATATTTAAAGATGCATAAACTGGATCAACTGCTCCAGAAGATAGCATTGTTTGAATACCATTGCCATAATATACAAGATATTGTCTTGTAGTATACATTTTTTTCTTGAATTGCATAGTAATATTACCAACATTAGTAGCACGAATAGTAATATTATTGCCATTGACTTGATATTCAGCATTATTACTCATTATTACATCATAATTTGATAATACATTATTAGTATCAGTTAATGTTATTTTATCCCCAACTTTCATAGTAATTGTTTGACCATTAAAAGATGGCTTTACATAATGACTATTAACTAAATTCATAATTGTATTTCTTTCTGCAGATACATCTATATTTGTTCCTGCTCCCCATCTTTGAGTGGAGTAAGAAACACTATAATTTCCTGTATGTTCCCATAAAAGGGCTTGAGTTGCTAATCTATAATTTAAAGTTTGATGATTTGGATAATCATAACCATAATAAGCAATTAGTAACATTTTTAATTTTTGCTCATTAGAATAATTGGTATTAGACATATCACCAACTGTATAATTATTAGTTCCCTCTGGAACATTAGGTTCGATACAATAAGCAACACGATCACCAAAAGAATAATCTTGAGTATACCAACTATGAGCTGATTCACTTGGACTAGTTCTTGTCCAAAAGTAACCAGACTTATTCATTGTTAAAGTGGCTCCTTGGGCATATACAGATGTAGTAGAAACGCATCCAATTATGACACCAAGTAGTAATAATAAATTTTTTATTTTATTTTTCATTTTCAATTATTTCCTCCTCTCGTGAAATTTTACTTGATAAGGCACAAGCAGACCATAAAAAAAGCACTAGTAAAATTAATAGTGCAATTCCAATAAATAATAATATTTTCATTTTTTCCTCCAAAATAAAAAAGACTAGAATATCTAATCTTTATACTTATTACAATTTCCAGATGAACAATTAATATATAAATATTCACCTAAAACTGTACCTTGACCATCAACAACATCCATACACCAACTATTAATAATATCAACTGTATCTTTCAAAGAAATTCTTTCGCTAGCAGAAAGACAAGCATCCATAGAACTATATTCAATTTTACCTTTATGAAAAGAATAATTAAAATCATTTGGATTAGGAATACCTATATAAGAATTATTATTTTCTTTTGTTGGTTCTTCTTTAATTTGATTATTATTAGGTTGTGATTGATTTTGTTGATTATTATTTTGATTTTTTTCATTTGAATTATTTGATGTAGTAGAAGTAGTAGAAAATACTTTATTTTCTTTTACCTCTTCCTTAGGACTTTCTACAACATCAACACTTTCATTTCTTTCTTTTGGTAATTCCTTTTGATTTTCTGTTTTCTCTTGAATATCTTTTTGTTTTACTTTTTCTTTTGATTCTGTATTGCTAGTAAAATTTTTTGATAAGTTATTCTTACTAGAATTGGTTTTACCAATAAAGATAAAAGTAGTAATTAGTATCACTATTATGGCAATAATGCTAATTTTAAAGATTTTTGATTTCATAATATCACCTTTGCTTGAATGATATACTACTTAAAAACTTTTGTCAAATCATTAAGAATTACCTTTTACACAATCATAAAACCACCTCCTTTAATGCAATAAAAAAAGTTGCATTTCTACAACTTAAATTCTTTCATAAATTTTTCAAACTTTTCTTCCTCGTTAGGGTCAGCAAATCCATCATCATCATTATATACTTCTATATCCAAGGCACAAGCAAATTTCACAATACAACTATTTTTAATTGGTACAAGACCTTTATTAGAACAACCAATTTCTTTAAAAGCACGAGTTTCAGATTCTTGTCTATACAAGCATATAGTATAATAAACTAATTCTTCTTGACTAAAATGCTTAGTTATAGAGCAAATTTTTTTTGACAGTTCTTGATATTCTGTATCATTATCTATAAAAGCATCTAATTTAGTATAATCATTAATACCTTTAGTTTTTTCATCAACAAAAACATATTTATAAGTACTAGTAATTTTAATTGGTACTTCACAATAATTTTTTACCTTTAATTTTCTATATTTTTTCATAAACATACAGACACGATAGAAAGTTCTTTCAATATCGTAATCAATTAAATCTAATTTAGATAACATTTCATTATCAAATAGACCTTCATTTTCTTGTATTGTGTTATTCATTTTAACCCTCCAACTTGAATATAGCCAATAGAAAAGGAGACGCTTATAAGGGGAATTTAACCCTATATAAGTATCTCCTCGTTTTTTAGAGAAACTAAATTTAAGTTATAAACACTAAAATAAGATTTATGATTTTGCATAGTTATCACCTTACCTTAAGGTGAAGTCATCAAATACTACCACAATCACTTCACACATAACAAAAATTTTTCTTTTTCCAAATATTGGCTATTATTCTAATATTTTTATTTTATATTGTCAATGGCTTTTGTGAAAAAAGTTAATAACAAAAAAAAAAACGATGACTTGTTTCTTTCGATACAATTCATCGATTTTACTATATTTTACCACTTGACTTTACTAAGTCAAGAACTAAACGATGCTTTTTGATGCTTTTCAATGCTTTTCGATGCTTTTTAATGCCAACTATAAATCTCGCACTAAATCTTCAATTTTTTCTTTAGAAAAGGTAGATGCTTCAAGTATCATCTTATCATAATAAGCATTAGCATCTTCTTCATCAAAGAATGTTTTTAAATTAAATTTCCCATATAAATCATCAGTTTTTTTATCTTGAATAAGCATATATACAACATATTCATTTTCATTAAGATTACTAGCATTAGAAGTAATAATTATCATAACAATACTTACTATGTAAGAATCTAATTCTATTTCCTTATGTTTATTTGTTGAATTAACTTTAATGTTTTTTAATTCACTTATGATATCCCTTTTTGATTCTACATTTTTATTAACTACTCTCATAATGCACCTCAAAACTTAATTTACTATTATTATACACAATTATTAAAAGAAAGAAATACTTTCATAAAATATTTCTTTACTATTTTTAATTAGCATTGATTTTTTTACTGAAACGATTAATAACTTTGTCGAATGATTCTTCTATTATTGCATATACTAAAAAAGGCAATAATGCAACTGATAATAATGATTCGATAAACAATGGACATCCTGTCATTGAAAAAGGAGATGCTTCTAAGGTATATCCTAAATTTGTATCAAAATATAATCCTTTAATTAGGAATACTAGAAATATAAATGCTCCCAATATACTTATTGTTTTTTTAATACTCATTTTATTTCACCACCAAACTATTTAAGATTTACTACATATATTAATATGATAACCGATTTCTATAAAAAATCAACACTTTTACCTTAAACAGTTGTGCAAAAGATAATTATTTAACACTTGTATAAAATAAATTGTAGAAAGTGAGGTAAGATTTTATGAATAATAGTCGTGAAATACTATCAATGAATTTAAAATATTATAGACAAAAATATAACTTATCTCAAGAAAAATTTGCTGAGAAAGTTGGAAGTAACTTAGTTTATATAAATGAATTAGAAAATTGTAAAAGAAAGCCTACTATTGAAATGCTTGATAAGATAGCAGAAGGTATGAATAAGAACATTGATCGTAAATTAAAAATGACTGCATCTGAATTATTAAGATATGATAGAAGTCATAAAACAGCATTTAATAGAATAGATGAAAAGAAGTAGAAATTGTTATCTACTTCTTTTAGTATAAATCATCATCACAATGATCTTCACCATCATAATGGTTATAATAATGAAAACCATCTTCTAATTTTTTATTGCAATTAGAACATACATCCCAATAACCAAAATCAGATGATTCTGTATCAGTATATATAGAAATAATATTTTTACAAGAACAAAACTCAGATTTTTGTTCTTCTTTTTTTATATCTTTTAAATTGTTTGAAGTATTAGTATCTTTTTTCTTTTTTTCTTTCATAAAACCTCCAAATTTATTTAAATAAATTATCCAATTTATTCCAAGAATCATTTTCCATTTCATCAATATACTCAGTATTATTATAATAAAGTTCATTGCTTTTATCATAATCTCTTACGAAAGCCCATTTAACACCATATCTTTTTGAATATTCTTTTAATGCCTCAAATTTATTTTCAACTTTTATATCTATATTTTTTGATGAACCAGATGAATTTTCTCCACCTTTAGTTTCTATAATCCAAAGTTCATTATTTTTGTCACACACTATAAAATCTGGATAAAAATGCCATTTTTTGTTTACTTTATCAATATAAACTAATGAAAAATATATATCTGCTGATTCACCATTCTTATAAAACCATTTTATATTATTGGAATTTTCACAATATTTTTCAAACATTCTTTCAGAATTTGATTTGATAGTATTACTAGGGTAACCAATATAAATTGCTTTTTCATATATTACTGGATCTTTCATTTTTGAATCATATTTAATATAATCCATTTCTGGTGCTTTCCAGTCAATTTCTTTAATATCCTCAAATTTTAATTTTTGTTGTCTTGCTTTTTGTGATACTGCTTCTTGAAAATCATGTTTTAAAATTTCTTCATTATTAATAACAAAAGCATAAAACTCTGGAATAGTTAAATCGACAAACTTTCTATTAAATATTCTTCCTCTTAAAAACATTCTTTCTAGCATTATTCTAGTTCTATCATATCTCATACCAATTTTTGATGATATAACATTAATTGAATGTCTTAATTCAAAGCCATTCTTACTAGTATTAACTTTTGATTCAATCATTATTCTATTAGCATCTTGAATTTCTTCAATTTTAACTATTTTTCCTTGAACTATTTCATTTTCTATTGTTGATTTAAAATTGTAACCATTTGCCTCTAATATAGTTCTATTACTATTTTTATTATTAGTAAGTTTATATTTCTCTATATAATAATCACGAAGAATATTAAATGTTTGTCTTTCATCAAAGCTATCAAAACTACTATCAAAAGTATTTTTCTTCAATAAAACCTTGTTCTTAAATTCATTTTTTAAAAACACAACTTTACTTTCTTTAGCATTATTTCCTAATTCTTGTTTTACTGTTTCCTCATATTTTTCATCAAATGTATAAAGATAGCAATTATCTAATAGAATATTATCATAATGATGTGCTTGTGGCATTCTTCTTATTCTTCCAATAGTTTGTGTTTCAAATTCTTCACTCATATTATCACGAAGTTTTACAAGTATTTTTGCTCTTGGGCAATCCCATCCAGTAGAAATTGCTTGTTTCATAATTAAAACTGCTTGATTGGATTCATTATTTTCTATGTTATCAATATTTTCTTTTCTATCAGAGAGCCAAATGGAAAGATTTTTTCTTTCATAAGAATATCCTTTTTCATTTAAAATTGTTTCTATTTGCTGTATTAAATCATCTGATTTGCTAGGAACTTGGATAATAATTAATGGATTTACTTGTATATTATTTTTTAGATATTCTTCTTTAATTGCTTTTCTTTTGCTTAAAGCGAGTTCTAGTAAATATTCGTGCTCGTTTGTTAAAACATTAGCATTTGAAACACCTTCATTTATATATAATGCTCTGGTTATAAGACCTTCATTAATAACATCTAATTCACTTATTTCTATATATTCTGCTTCTTTATTCATTTTTGTAGTAGCACTAACTCTAACAATATATTCTGGATTCATATATTCAATAATAGATTCAGCCTTAATTGTTTTATTCAAATGTTCTTCATCTATAATAGCAATAAACTTATAGCCATTATTATGTGCTTCTTTTATTCTTTCATATAAATTTTTTCTTTCAGTATCTTTTAAAGCAGTATTACCTTTTTTAGTAATTGTTTCCCAGTTTATAAAAGCAGTATCTTTTGATTCGAATCCTTGCAATAAGACATCTTGAATATTTTTACTATTAAGAGTTGGAAGAAATTTTGTCATTTTAGAGCGACTTTGTTCTTCCAAATCACCCTTACCTGGGGTAAGCCATACAAATATGTAATTATTATGTTCTTGTAAATATTCTTCTATGTATGACAGCAAAATAATTGTTTTTCCACTACCAGTAGGTGCTTGAACTAAAACCTCTTTTTTATCACCAATAGAAGTAGCATCTAAAAGTTTGTTAACAGTATTAATTTGGAATTCTTTTAACTCTATATTTTGCATTATAACACCTCCATAATTTCATCTTTAAAATAATATTCTGGTATAATATATACTTCCACATTTTTATCATTGAGTAATCTTTTTTGATTTGAAGTCATTAAAATATCAGAAGAAAGGTAAACTTTATTACAGATATTTAAAAGTTCTTCATTGGAAGTGAAGTCATCAAATTCATTTTCATTGTAATATACTTGAATCTTTTTGTTGTCTATTGAAATACTGTTTTCTAATTGTATTAAATTACAAATATTTTTCATAAGATTATCATTTATATTTTGTTCTTCTGTATTTATTCTAGGAATATAAGTGCAACGATAATATTTCAAACTTGATCCTAATCCTTCATATTTTTTGCCATTATCATTTTTATATCCCTTAATTACATTTTCTAACCTTTTATATGTTATGTTTTCACATATATTATTTTCGTTATTGGTACATAAAATGTAGTTTCTAGTCCCAGAATCATCATTATTTAAAGAAATAACTGCATGTCCTGTTGTTCCTGATCCAGCAAAAAAGTCGAGTATAGTACAATCATTACTTGGATACAATGATATTATCCTTTTAATTAAATCAATTGGCTTTTTACCATTAGGAAATACTATGTTTCCTTCTTTTGTAAGGTTTTTCATCCTTGCATTAAAATCCCAATATGTACCTTGTAAATCTTTTTTATATAAGTTACCATCAATTTCTTCAGTAGTATCCTTTAACCAAACAAACAGATTACATTTATCGTCCTTATAGAATTGTTCATAAACAATTCCTTTATTTTTCCCAGTTTTTGGTGTATATTCTATTGATATTACATCATCATTTATTTTAAAATTTTGTTTTGCTTGTATAACTCTAGTTCTAATAGATGATTGTGCATTTGTTGTCCTAAATATTTTTGATCCGAATTTTTTATAAACCTCGATTTCACTAATATTATTATCAGATGCTACTTGTTTTACAGATTTTATAATAGGATTTATTCTTTTATATATTTTTATTTCATCACCATTTCCATCAGTTGTGGAACAAATATATTTTTTTTGTCCTTCCTCAACTAAAACTGATGTATATTTCCAACTTATTCCAGAACTCAAATATTTTTGAATTAATTCTGAAATTTCTGTATATTCATATGCACCATTAAATGGTGGCATTAATTGGTAATTTTTAGCATAAATAAGAATATATTCACAATTTTTTTTAAACCTTTTATCTTCACCACCACCAGAAGCTCCAGCAATGTTTTTCATATTTACTGAAATAATGTTTATAAAGTTTTCTTCGCCAAATATATTATCACATAAAAGTTTTAACTGTGAAAGCTCATTATCGTCAATTTGAATGAATATACTTCCTTTTTCATTCAATAATTCTTTTGCAATTTTTAATCTTTTTTCCATAAATGAAAGCCATTTGCTATGTCTGTATCCATCTTCAAAATCAACATAGTGATCATTATATGAAAAATCTTTGTTTCCAGTATTATATGGTGGATCAATATATATAACATCGATTTTACCTTTGTGAGTTTTTTCTAATAAATATAAACTATGGAGATTATCTCCCTCTAAAAGAAAATTAAACTTGTCATTTGGACTTGATATAATTTCCTTATCTTTAACTTCTTCAAAAGTTGGTATTTTAGTTTCTAGTTCTTTGTCAACTCTTTCTTCATGTTCTTCCCAAATAAGTCCATATTTTTTCTTAGTCAATTCATTTTCTATTAAAGATAGGTTATTTATTGTTTCTTCATCAGTAATATTTTTTTTAATTTCATTGATAGTTTTTAACATTTTATCTCTTTTAATCTTTGAAATATTAGTAGTTTCCATTATATACACCTGCCTCATATAAGATAATTATACCATATAAATTGCTATTTTTCTTAAATGAGTATATAAAAAAGATAAGATGTTACTCTTATCAAATTACTCTGAATAATATAATTCATAAAATTTATGTTTTAAATCCACTGGATTTATTTTACTTATGTTATAACTTTCTATAATATAGGGTAAAACTTTATCAATATCTTCTGTATTTAATATTTTATAAGATAAGCATAACGGTTCATACGATTTTCTGGTAACAACATTTAATGTATTATCTTTATTATTAACATTTAAAATTCTTATATAGATTCCATAATTAGTCTTACAAAGAATAGCAAAATTTCTCTTATTTCTAAAAACAAGACCTTTATTAGTTTTATGGGTAGTTATATCTTCTGACAATGTTTTAATTTTAAAACTTAATATATCTAACAATTTTGCTCCAATATCTTCTTTAGGAGAGTTTATATAGTCATATAAATTTTGTACTAGTTTTTTTACATATAATATATCTTCATTACTTTCAACTATCATACAATAACAAAGGCTAGTATTTTCATATCCTTTTTTAAATCCTAATTTATTGTAATTATCAAATTGTTTTGAATCTCTATGAAATGTAACTAATAAATTATTTTGGTTTATCTGAATTTCTAAAATTTTATTTATAAATTTATATGCTACATTTTTTATTAAGTAATTTCTTTTTATTGAATTATTAATACTCAATATTTCCTCATCTAATTTATCAAATAATGATATAGCAATTTTCTTCTTATTAAATATAAGATTTTCATAAGTATTAGTATCAATATTATTTTTAGAATCTTCTTGTATTTTAATTTCATTGAATGATTGTTTCATATTATTATCAAATTCAATCCTTTCATTGCTAGAGTATTCAACACCATCATAAATCAAACTATATGTAGAACAAACATCAATCTTGGTGCTATATTTTATACTATTTGCAAGGGTTTCTGCAAATTCAAAAGTGTTCCTGTATTTACTCCAAGATTACAAGAATTCTGTAACACTTGTAAAAAAGTTTGATCTCCATGTCCACCACTTTTCCAACACTTTAAAACACTACCATCTACATTTACTTTACCAGCATCATAGAAATGATCATTAAAAATATCAATAACACCTTCTTCAACAGCACTAGACATAGTAACTACTTTGAACGTACCTACCATTTAGTGACAAGATAAAAAAAAAAGGAATATATATATTATATTCCTTAAATATTTTGCCATTCATTTTCTTTGAATCCTATTAAAACTACATCATCTAATTCTAATAAAGGTCTTTTTACAAGCATACCATCACTGCTTAGAATTTGTAATTTTTCCTCATAGGACATTGTTTTAATCTTATCTTTGAGTTTTAATTCTCTATATTTTAATCCACTGGTATTGAAAAATCTATTAATGTCTTTTCCTGATTTTTGAATTAATCTATGTAATTCTTTTTGATTTAATTTTTCTTCAACAATATTTCTAGTTTCAAAAGCAATTTTTTTTGAAACTAAATATTTTTTTGCTTTCTGACATGTACTACACTTAGGATATTCAATTAACAACATATTTTTAATCCTTTCAAATAAAATTAATCTTCAACTAATTCAAAATATTCTTTACCAACACCACATATAGGACACTTAAAATCATCAGGTAATTCATCAGCTTCGTGGATATATCCACAAATAGAGCATTTCCATCTTCTTTTTTTACTATCTTTATCAACCTGACTTATACTTGTTTCTTCATATGTAGGTGCGTTTTTAGGTGAACTTCCTTTTAAATTTTCATGATAATACTTATATGTCATAGCATTTTCAGTACTATAATCATCAGCTTCTATAACTTCACCTAAAAAAATTGTATGAGTTGAAGTTTCCATAGTATCAATTACTTTGCAAACCATATAACCACAGGTATCTTCTAATACCGGTATTTCTAAAATTTCTTTAAAATTGATTTCATCAAACTTATCAGTATCCTTACTCGATTTAAAACCAAATGTTCCTATAATCTTTGCATCAGTTGTTTCTTTTAATATTGAAACTCCAAACTTATTATTTTCTTTAATTACTTTATTAGTATAATTATCATGATTAATACTAACTGCTATTACAGAAGGATTTGATGTAACTTGCATAATACTATTTGCAATACAACCAATATTTCTGTCTTTATCTTTACTTGTTACAACATAAACACCATAAGATAGATTTCTTAAGACTTTCTTATCCATAATTAACTCCTTGCTGCCCCGTCAACAGATAAAATAACTCCTGTTATATAACTTGCCATATCACTTGCTAAAAATAAAAATGCATTTGCTATATCTTCTGGAGTACCAATTCTACCTAAAGGGATTCCTTTAATAATAGGTTCTATAACACTATCAGGAACATCTTTCATCATATCAGTTAATGTTACTCCAGGTGCTACAGCATTGACTCTTATATTATCTTTACCCAATTCTCTAGCTAATGATTTTGTAAGACCATTGACTGCAAATTTACTTGCTGGATATCCACAGCCAGATGGTTGTCCATAAATACTAACCATTGAAGAAGTATTCAATATTACTCCTCCACCATTTTTCTTCATATAATCTACAACAGCACGTGAGCAATTAAATACAGCATTTACATTTAAATCAATTATTTTTTTAAAGTTTTCTTCTTTGTAATCATAGATTTTATCCATTGCACTCATTCCTGCATTATTAACTAGGATATCAATTTTTCCATACTTTTCTACAATGTGATTAAATGTTTTTTCAACTGAAGCTAAATCACATAAATTTGGATAATCTCCATCTACTTCGTAATCATCATTTATACTCTTAAGCTTATCAATTGCATTATCAACACTTTCTTTTTTAGATCCTAAAAGAAATACTTTTGCTCCATTTTCTAAAAATTTTTCAACTGTAGCAAAACCAATACCACGAGTACCCCCTGTTACTACAGCAACTTTTCCTTCTAACATATTATTCCTCCTATAATAAATATCAATTATACTGTTCTATATTTTTTAATCTATTCAACTTCTTTTGACCATAAAGAATGTTTATTACAATATGAATATATTGTTGCTCCTTTTACATATTTAAATGTAGCAATTGGCTCATCACCTGGTTCAAAATAAACTATTTGCTCATTCTTATCATAAACATAACTAATCCATTCTATATAGTGGTCTTCATCCATAACATGATTAACTCTTACATTAATATTTTCACCCTCAATTTGATATTCTGGTACATGCTTCTCAAATGAAGCATCTACACTATTAGGTTTTATATTTTCAAGTGTCTCACCACAACATGTAATTCCACAATTATCACAATTACAATCTTTCAATACTTTTAAAAGTGCTCCACACTTATTACATCTTTTTAACATATATTTCCTCCTTATAAATATATTATACATAATTTAAATAAAAAAAAAAGAAAAAAAATATAATTAGATATTTTTTAAATAAACATTGTATGTAAATCTATTTGGATTATCTATCGCTCTCTTAATCTCGATAGTATCGCAAATTTGATTTTCTAAATATAAGATATCATCAGAAGTAGCCCCATCTATATGTCTTGCCCCTTTAATTTTTGGTAATTCATTACCTAATAGATTCAAATATATATCTAGTTTTATATTGTATCTATCATCATCTATTTTTGATACAATGATTTCATCAACAAACTTTCTAATAAAATCTTCCAAAGAACCACCACTGATTTCTTCTTGAATAGATTTCGTAATCTTTTCAATATTACTGTCTCTTTCATTTAATATACTTATTTGTTCTAAAATCTTTGATTTCTTCTTACATAGTTCTTTAATTGTACTCTCAAAGTTAGCAAATTGCACTTTGAGTTCATCTTTTCTAAGTTCACCAGAAAGAACCAAATCAAGTGCTAATGACTTCTTGTCTTCTACAATTTTCAGTTGTTTATCTATTTCATTTAATTCATCATCATACTTATTAGATTTATCTATGCTCTCATAAATTCTTAACATATTATCTATAATATGATTCTTTTCTGGAATAATAGTATCCATTATTTTCATGAATATATTGTATAAATCCTTTTCAGCAATAATAGGAGAACTGCACGAACTAAGCCTATATTGTAAGTATAATCCACAACTCCAAGTAGGTCTGTTTTTTCTTCTGCTACCATGTGACCTTTGAAAGTTAGTATTATGTTCCTTACAATAGATTTTAGAACTAAAAGGATACTTAACGCCACCGGACCAATAGTTATTGTCTGCATAGCCTTTGACTCTAGCATTTAATACTTCATTTGCTTTGTCCCATAATTCTTCAGAAACAATTGCCGGAACACTTCCATCAGTACACTTGTATATAACTTGGTCTTCCTCAGTATTTTTCTTTCTTTTCTTTGTTCTGTAATCTAAAATTTCGTATGTTCTAGCCCTATAAAATCCTTTGTACTTTGGATTTTGTATCATCCTTTTAAGAGAGTCTTTATCATATATTCTTCCTTTTTTGTTTAGATACCCCTCTTGTGAAAGTTTCACTGCTAGTTTATGAAAACCATATTCACCAGTAGCATATAATTCAAATATTCTTCTCACCATTTTAGCTTCTTCTTCGATAATAACTAATTTGCAATTATCTTTTCTATAACCAGTTATATTAGATGAACCAAGTACATGTCCTTGACTAATCGCCTTACGATATCCAAACTTAACACTTGCAGAAATTTTCTTAGATTCTTCTTGTGCAATATTAAATAATATGTTAATAGTGAGTTCTGAGTTTAAATCAAATGTATTAAGCGACTGATTTTCAAAGAACACCCCAACTCCCGATGATTTTAACTCTCTAATATAGTGAATACTGTCCTCTAAGTCACGAGCAAACCTTGAAACATCCTTTGTAATAATTAAATCAAATTTGTTAAGTTTAGCATCTCTTATCATTCGCATAAATGATTGTCTTTTATCAGCGCGTGTTCCCGTAACACCTTCTTCAATATATCCATCTACGAAAGACCATGTTTTATTTTTCTTAATATATGTTTCATAGTAATCTAATTGATTATCTAATGAATTTAGTTGAACATCACTATCAGTAGAAACTCGGCAATAATAAGTAACCCGTAGTGGAAGATTATAAATCTTCTCACCATGTGCTATTGCACTAACTATGTCATAATAGTTCATAATCCACCACCACCTTTGCCATATATTGTTATAACTTTTATACTACTTGTAATGTTTTAATCATTTTCAACAATCTTTCATTTGCTTTTGAAAATGTATTTTCATCAATAATGTTCTTTTTGTAAAGGTTGTTATTGATGATAAGTTGTAATTGCAACTCCGTAATTGCATTCAATTTCATATAATCATCCTTTCCTTATTATTGATATACGTCACTTAATCTTATGAAGAGATAATTGGTATTATGACAACCATAAATCCATATACTATTTTATAATAGTATTTATGTGCAATAACCTTATTCAGCATTTGCTGATTTAAATTTATCTAACTCTTTTAAATAATCAGTATAATACTCTAATCTCTCATCACTATGATATTAAAATCACTTTTTACTTTTGTAATCAATGCTTGAATATCTTTCTTATTGTAACTATTATTATCATTCATACTAATCTTTTCCTCACTAATTAATGACATTAAATATAATATCTTTATATCTCAATTTATTTTCATCCGTTTTTTAATAAATATATATTTCAGTAGATGTATTATCAAAATCAATAGGTATCACATTTTTTATATCAATAGCAAATCACTTAACATTCTATCAAAATTATTTTTCAATTTATTTCAATACAAACCATATATTAAATCCTTATAACATAAAGTCACTATATGGTATTCACGTTCTTAAATGTACTACCAGGCTCATAAGAAGACCAAATAGGTAAATTTCTATTTAAAACACTTGTACCATATTCTTTATAATTATTAGGATCAAAATCAGGAAGAGAACCCATACCAAGAATTTCCCCAGTATTTGGATTAACAACAATCGCAAGAGCCATATCTGGATTAAACATATCAGAAATATTTTTAAGTTCTCTTTCAATTGACTTTTGTATATTAATATCAATTGTTAAACTAACATTCATTCCAGATTCCGGTGACCTATAAATATCTGTTAAATTAATTTTATTTCCATGAGCATCAGAAAAATATTTAATAACACCATTTTCTCCTTTTAAATACTTATCATATTGTAACTCAATTCCAGAAAGTCCCTGATTATCTATTCCAACATATCCTAAAACATGTGCTAAAAAATCTTTATAAGGATAATTTCTCTTAGCCTCTTTTACCAAATAAACTCCATCTAACTTTAAATCACTAATCTTCTTCGCAACATCATAACTAAGTCTTCTTCCCTCAGGATGTACTCTTTCAATAGAAGTCTTTTTATAGACATGCTTTTTCATTGCATCATAACTAATACCAAGAATACTTGAAAGTTCTTTAGTAGCCTTTTTCTTATCTTTTATTTGATTTGGAATAAGAACTAAAGAAGATGTAGTTAAATTATCTGCAAGAACAACTCCATTTCTATCAAGAATCTTACCCCTATCTGCCTCTATTTCCAAATTTCTACTCCATAAGTCACTTGCTAACTTGTTAAGTTTTTTATACTCAAACACTTGTATATAAAAGACTTTAACTATAACTAAGAAAAGTGCAATAAGCATAAGTATAAAAGTAATTTTAATCCTTTTATTAATACTTTTTGTAAACATAACTCCACCTCATAAAAAGATATGAAAAAAGCAAATAATTAATTACCAATACTTTATATATTTATGTATGATAACCAACACTTGTATAATTAATGACCTGTTAAATTTATAATTAATGTACTATAGTACACTACGGAACTGATTTAGTATACCAGTATAGAGGTGAAAAATATGAATAAAAAAGAAATAATAATTGAGACAGCAAGAAATCTATTTACAGACTATGGGTACAAAAAAGTTTCAATGGATGAAATCGCAACATCCGCAAAAGTAACAAAAAAAACAATATATCATTATTTCAAAGATAAGGATGACTTATTCCAATATTTTATTACCGAAGAACTTGAAAGTATTAAAAAATGTTTTGAAAAAGTAAATAGAAAGAAAATAACTTTATCAGAAAAAATAATTTTAAGTGTCAAAGAAGTATTAGAATTTAGAAAAAAAAGTCAATTATTTAATTCACTAAGTAAAGAACAATTGCTTGGTAATCATACTAATTTTATAAGTCAATATGACAATGAAATAATTAATTATATTGAAATGAAGTTAAAAGAAGAGATAGAAAAAAATAATATTAGAAAATGTGATGAACACTTAACAGCATTTCTAATATATAAAATATTCTTCTCTATATTCTTTGAATATGATAAAGATATTCAAGAAGAAAAAATTATTAAAGAAGTTAGTTCAATACTAGAAAAAGGACTAATAATTGAAGGAGGACAAAATGAAAAATAATAAAAATAGTAAATTTAAATACGTTGTTTTGATTGCTGTTTTATTCATTCCATTTATGTATAGTTTCTTTTACTTAAAAGCTTACTGGAATCCATATGGCAAAGGAAATATTGATAATTTACCAGTAGCAATAGTAAATGAAGATAAAGGTAAACGTGGAAGTGAATTAATAAATCAAATAAAAGAAAAGAAAAAATTAAAATTAAGTGTTGTCTCAAATAATAAAGCTCAAGATGGACTAAATAATAAAACATATTATGCAGTTATCACAATACCAGAAGACTTTAGTGAAAGTATAGAAAGTATAAATACAAATAATAAAAAACATCCAACTATTACTTATTCACCTAATCAAAAGTCAAATTACTTAGCATCTCAAATTATTGATAAAGTAGTATCAACTGTAGAAGCTAACTTAGATAATACTATTAATTCTGAAATAGTTGGAACATTAAGTAATAATCTAGAATCAGTACCAAATCAATTAGAAACAATCAGTAATGGTTTTGAAACATTAAATAATGGTACTAATCAACTATCTTTAGGAGGAAAACAACTAGAAAGTGGAACAAATACATTAAGTAGTAGTTACAAAGGATTTGATAACGGACTTGATAAAATTAATAGTGGTTCAAAAACATTAAATGAATCAATGAAAACACTAAATAATGGAATTAATACTTTAAGTGAAAATACTAAAGAATTCAATACTTTAAAAGAAAGTATCCCAGTACTTACATCATCAGTAAATACACTTACAAGTACTAACACTGAGTTAACTAATAGTCTTGACTCATATATTACTAACGTAA
Source organism: uncultured Mollicutes bacterium (assembly GCA_900543055.1). GTDB lineage: Bacteria > Bacillota_I > Bacilli_A > RF39 > UBA660 > UBA3789. The sequence continues at coordinate 6,582 of UQQI01000021.1, read as the reverse complement.
ATACAATGTTACAATATGAGCAAACTATGGCAGAAAAAATAGTTACAATGTATGATTCTTATAATCTTCCAAAAGATGAAGACTATTACAAATTACAAGCATTACTACAAAAAGATGATAAAACTAATCTTAATAAAATTGAAACATTAACTTATGTAGGCGGAAAAATAAACTCATCTGCAAAACAAATTAATGCTGGTTTATGTACACTAAATGAAAAAACAAATAGCCTAAATGTATTACCTACTAAAATCGATGAATTAACAACAGGAATTGACAAACTACAACAAGGATCAAACCAAATAACTGCTGGAGTAAATACATTAAATACTGGTATTAATACATTATCAGTAAATTCAAAGAAAATAAACTCTGGAATTAACACATTATCAACAGGCGCAACTACTCTATCAAATGGATTAACTACATTAGATACAAGTGTTACATCTTCTAAAAAAGAATTAAATGAAAAATTAGATTCAACTAAGAAAGATGTTAAAAAAGTAGAAACACTAAAAGAATATAGTAAAGAACCTGTAAAAGTAAATACTAAAGAAGTTAATAAGATATCATCATATGGTACAGCATTCTCTCCATTCTTTATTTCAATAGCACTTTGGGTAGGATGTTTAATGATGTATATAGTACTTTACTATGATAAAGAAAACAGATTCAAAAAATTATCAATTGATAATAACAATCACTTACAAAGAACATGTCTATATCATTTAATAGCAACTGCATCAGGAATATTACTTGCTATACTTTTACAATTATTCTTAGACTTTAAAATAACAAGTATTCCATTATATTACTTCTCAATAATATTAATTGCTAATACATTCATAGCAATTATAGAATTCTTAATTGTAAATTTAAAAGACGTTGGTAAATTTGTTGCTTTAATATTATTAGTTTTACAATTAGCAGCAGCAGGTGGAACATTCCCAATAGAAACAGTTACTAAAGGATTTAGATGGCTACATAACTTATTACCTATGTCATATACAATTGATTTATTAAGAGAATCTCTTGTAAAAATAGAATCAACCCTATTAACTAAAAACTTAACTTTAATTATTACATTATGCTTAGTATTCGTAGTAATAAACATTGTTAATGACTTAATATATAATAAGAAAAACAATTAAAAAATATCCACTAGTAAAACTAGTGGTTTTTCTATGACACTGTAAATTTTTTTTCTGTCTTTACTTAAGAACTATTTGAAGATTCAATTGCCTATTTTATATAAACAGGTCAATTTTATCTAATATTAACTATTCTAAAGACTTATCTTCTTTTAGTTTCACATATATTTATGTCCTATATGAGACGCAACACCATTTTTAAAAATAGCAACCTGCAATTTAATTATAGTAAAGAAGAATTTCATTATTAAAGACTCAACGCTAAAGAACAAAAGAACCATCGGACTATCCGGTGGTTTTCATTTTTACAATTAAGAAGAAATTTATTTGATTTTTATTTTACCTATCCACAACTCAATAATTGACAATATCGAGAAAATTTCTTGTACGTATCTAAACTCTCATTAATATATTCAATATTAGAAAAATCAAAATCAACTGCATTTTTTAATATTCTTTCTAATATAGTTTGATTTTTAGCATATATTTCAACAAAAACATTATCAACTATAAATATAATAAGTTGACATGAACTTATTAGAAATTGATCATAATTATTTATCTCATTTACATCACTATTCTTATAATACATTTGTAAATTTAAGTGTACTGGATAATGTTTCTTTTGAACCATATTTTGAAAATCATTATTAATATAATCAGTTTTATCACAAAAAAATTCTCCATGTTCACCGAATACTTCTTCACATTCAAGTTTCCATCTAAAGTTGGAAGAATCTATACCATGAAATATTTTATTCAAAATTATATCCTATTCATTTTTTATTAGAAATTTTATACCAAACATAAATCCTCATTAAGGTATAACAATTGCTTTTATGATAATTTTAGAAAAATCATGTGCATCGCCTATATGTGGTTTACCATCTTAACCCAACGATCAATCATGCTCATGAGAATTCTTTAACGATGTATTTTTACTTCACGTTAACATTATATAATACGTCATTTTTTGAGTAAATAATTGAAAAAAAAGATATAAGTAAACACCTATATCTTAAAAATTTCTTGGAAATAATAATATTCCATTTTCTTTACTTATAACCATCGTATTTCTAGTAGTTAAACTTATACTCTCTATCTCTTTAGGTTCAACCTTCTCAAGTAATAAATACTTTGACGATTTATACGATAAATATAATTTCTTAGCTGAATAATATGTGTATAAATTTTTCTTGTCGCTACTATGATTATTAAGTTTTAAATCTTCTACATCAAACATATCTTCACCTACTCCCAAAGTCTCTTGTGTAAATTTTATTTTACTCTAGTCTATAGTTATAAATCAAACATATATTTTTAATATTAACAATAAAAAAAATTTATATACAATTAAGTAGATAAATTTTATTTATATCTTAATATAACTAGTTTTTAAATATTATGATAAATTATTAATATAATTAAGCACTAAATTAGTACTAGAAGTAAACTTTGGCATAGTCTTATTTTCTCCATTAAAATTAAAATAAGTCTTCATATTCTCATAATCACAAAATATTAATAAATCAATATGAGCATCTCTCATACTAGAAACATACTTATCATAATACATATCATAGTCATCACCATAACCAGTTATTAAGCTTCTTCTTATAACTTTATCATTAAAATTATATTCTTTAGAATTATTAATTAAATTATCTATAATATTATTATTAAAATCAGTAGTTTTAAAATACTTCTTTTTCAAATCAGAAATATCAATATTACAATAATTTACTTCATTAAATAATTCTTTATCATAACAAGAAAACCTACTACTAGTAAGATAATCTGTATCTGTTAACACAGTCATAATTATATACATCTTCTCTAAATCATTAAACTGATATTTTTTCTTAAATAAATCATATATAAGTAAACCACATGATGCATACTCTATTTCAATTAAATTAAGAATGTCTCCTGTTATTCTATGATGATCTATTGAAAATATAACATTTTCTTTAGGAATACCAAGTAGATTATTATGATCAACTAGAATGAACTTTTTATCATCAAAATCATTAATAACTTGATAATCATCTTTATTTATATCATTAACAATATCCTTATCAATAAAATTTTTATCTCTTACACAAGAAACCGCATCAACACCATAGCTCTTTAATATTCTAGATAGAAGGATTGCTGAGAAAAAAGAATCACAATCAGGATTATTGTGTCCAATAACATATACTCTTTTTCCTTGATTCTCTTTTATTAAATTATCAATCATATCGCTCTTTATTTTTTCTCGAACATCACACAATATTTTACCTATATGATTCTCTCCTAATAAATCATAACCAACGCCCCAATAAAACTCATTTATTGTCATTTCACGAATCATCTTATTACCAGTTTCAATTAATTTAGTTCTAATATCTGGATGAGCCATAAATTTTAAATATATTCCTTGAAACATAACATCATCTTTTATATTTTTAAAATTAGGAATACGGATATTACTTCTATCTCTTCCAATAATTGATGCTTCTTTTGGAGTATCTGCTTCTAGTATTTTTTTTATTATAGTAGGATTATCATATTTCTTTGCTTGATAATAATGTTCAACTGTTTTATAAAACACACCATCTTCATAAAAACCATGATTAGAATAATTAGCAAGATATCCTAATTCACCAAATTCTTTATAAAAATCAACTGACATTATTCTACTTCTCCTGGATATAAATATTTCTCTTCTTGACTAATATTTTTATTAAAATTATCTATTGTAATTTTCTTCTTAAATGAAGTTTGCCCTTCTACTGAAGCAGTATTAAATAAATCTAATTTTTCAATAGAAATACTATTATGAAAATCACATCCTAATAGCCAAACACTATTTTCTTGTTTCATAGTTGAACAATGTCTACCATAATTTCTTTCATGTGTAGGAGTTAATGGTTCATTAATAAACTTAGTTAGTCCTTTAAATAAATTAATTGCTCTACCTAAATTACAAATCATTCCAGTATCTATTGTAAAATTCTTATCAAAGAAAGCATCAGATGAATATCCAGCAAGTCTAAGTGCATTAATATAGACATTTATCAATGGAATAACATGCTCTTTAATATACTCACTCTTATCAACTTTTCCATTTTCATTATAATAATTAGCATATTCTTCTAATAATTTTAAAACTTCATTACAATCATCATATGTAGTATTACTAAGAGCATCTTTTAAACCATGTCCTTTTTTCTTTTTAAAATTATACATAGCATTTAAAAAGAATCTTTCAGTAACTAAATAACCAGACTTTACTCTAACATCAGTAATAGGATAAATATTCATACCATAATTACCTGAACTTGTAAGTTTAGGATCAATTGAATAATATATACCATCTTTATTTTTAAATAAATAAACTTCAACTTCTTTTTCAGCATCTCCTAGTCTAGATTCGATATATTCAATTACTTCTTCTTGACTACTTGCCTTAAAATCTAAATTGTATTCGTTAAAAATGATTCCATCATTACTTAATGTTAAAGCATGTTTATATGGATCAGCAACATAACTTTCTAAAAATTCTATATTCTCTTCTTTTGATATAAATAAATAATTACTTGTTGCGATTACAAATTTATTATTATATTCAAATACAAATACTTCACTATTCTCAACCAAAGGACTATATCTTAATTCTACACACATTTTTCTAGAACCAGTACCAAACTTTTCATAATATGGTTTATATATATTTAAGAAGTTTGCTAAATCTTTCTCATAATCATCTAAAGAGTTCTTTTCACACTTTTCTTCCCAAACACGACCATATTGGCATACAGAAAGTCTAACTCCGCCTAATGCGTAAATTAAATCGTTTGAAAAAATCTTTTTATGAACCTTATTTAATAACTCATTATGTCTTGAAAAACCAACTGTAGAAATTCTTGTACGAACACCAAGTTCTCTATAACATAAATCAATATATTCTTCTAAATATGGATATAATGAAATATCGTTATTTAAATATGGAAAAATTACTCCTACACGATGTTCTTTTCTATCCCAAGCAAGTAATATATCATCCTTAGTATAATTTCTTGCAGTGTATTTAAGAGCCGCAATTACGTTTCTTAAACTATCTAAAGACCAATACTCACTCTTACAAACTGAAAATTTACTACAGAAACTACAATTGTTAAAACAACCTATTTGCGGTTGCAAATGTCTCATCTTAGAAACAAATGTTTCTGGTAACATCATAAACTCATCATATAACTTTTTTCTAATTTCTAAATCTCTATCACAAATATTTTTCTCATCACTTAATAAAAACTTCATATTTAATCCCCTACTTTATTACTTGTTATCATCTCTATAAATTTATGTGTCGCTGCTGATAAAAACTCATCAACATAAACACAACATACATCAACTGCTGGCAATTCATTATCAAAACTTATTACATGAAAATCATCCTTATCATTTTGAGTATCAATAACATTCTTTATAAAATAACCAATACCCACTCCTTTTCTTACCATTTCAAGCATCATTTCTGTTGTCCATGATTCAAGAATTGGACTAAGTTTAGTATTCTTAGATTCCATATATTCATCTAACTTCAATCTAATTGAAGATGTCGCACTAGGTAAAACTAATGGATAATTTTTTAAATCAGTTACACTATTAATATGAACATCTTTCATTATATTTTTATTATACGCAAAACAATTGTGTAATTTAGAAAGTGTTACTTTAGTTACATTCTTTTTACTATTAATAGGTAAGGTATCAACAATAATATCAAGTTTTCTAGCTTCTAACATATCTACCATATCAGATGTAGATCTTGATATAATTTCAAATTTAATACCAGGATAAATTCTTCTAAAATCAGCTATATAATTAGTTAAATAGAATATTCCAATATGTGATGGTGTACCAATCCTTATACAACCTATATTTAAACTATTAAGATTTTTTATATGTTCTTCAGCATCATTAAATATATTAAATGCAGTTGAAACATAAGTATATAATTCCTTTGCTTCTAGTGTAGGTTCAATTCCTTTAGAATTACGATAAAACAAAGTATACCCCAATTGATTTTCTAATTCTTTTAAACTATAACTAATCGCTGGCTGTGAAACATATAATTTCGCAGCAGTTTTAGAAATACTTTTTTCTTCATATAAATATAAAAATATTTTATATAAATTATAATCTATATTCATAACCGTCGCCTCGCGACATATTATATTACAAATTTATAGCAAAGTCAAATGCTATAAGTCATTTTTATATAAATTTTATAGTATTAAAATCTAAAACAATAGACATTAATCGAAAATACAAAAACTATTTTATATTATATAAGAACAAAAGACAAATTAAAATTTGTCGCTTTGGTCGTCACCAACCAAAATTCCTACTTCATAGATAGAGTAACCTCTATTCTTCATAG
>UQQI01000020.1 GCA_900543055.1 uncultured Mollicutes bacterium | reverse complement strand
CTATTAATATTTATAATAATAAAATATTATATAGTGACTCTAGTGTTTATGATATTAAAACTAAAAAGAGAATGGTATCTTCTATTGATAATTTAGTTAGTAGTGAAGTAGTTCCAATGTATAGTTTTAATTATGCTACTGAAAATATTAATACTTTCTATAATTATTCTAGTGTAAATGGACATGCTTTAGATAAACAATTATTTGTTAAAGATAATAATTTAGAAGTAGTTGATTCTTCTTTAAATAATATTAAGAATAATATATTTGTGGGTAATTATAATGATAATGATTATTTAATATATTTAGGAGAAGATGGTTCATTACATAGTTTAAAAGACAATATAAAGTTTCCATCTAGATTTAAAAATAGAAATATTAAGTCATTTACAAGTGATATGTATAATTCAAGTGATATTATATTTGTTTTATATGAAGATGGTAATTATGTAGTATTTAATTATAAAACTGGAAAAGTAATTGAAGAGAATAAGTCTATTATTGAAGATGTATTTAGTTATTTTGTAAGTAGTTTTTCTAAAGTAAAAACAAGTAATTCTAAAATTAATGAATATTCTGATAGTAAAGAATTAGAAGAAAAACTAGAAGATAAATCTATAAAAGAGGTATTAACTTCATCTGAAGATACTTCTAAAGTTAGTAATATAACTTCTACTTATTCAACTATTTATAATCCAGTTACTACTAAGTATGAAGTATATGAAATACCTGTAAATGATTCTTCAGTACCTTCTGATGTTATAGATAAATTATCTAGTCCAAGTACAAATTATGTTATAAAGAATAATTCTAAACTTAATAATTATTATTTTGGTACTGCTAAGACTAAGAAAAATATATTATTATCTGTTGGTATTATTATGAGCTCTTTAATAGGAGGAATTATCTTATTACTTGTTATAATTAAGAGACAGAGTAAAAAGCAAAAATATGTATAAATTTTTGCTTTTTTTTTATATATTTGGTATACTATTGGTAGTATCATATGGTAATTCTTAATATATTTGATAGGAGATTTAATTTATGAAAAAAGGATTTTTAATAGTTATCCCGGTATTAATTATTACTATCGTAATGTTTTATTTTGGTATTTTAGTATATCAAAATAGATTTGTTAAATTTGAAAGTAATGGGCATGTAATTGCTAGGACGAGCGAGTCTTCTACTAAAAAGTATTTTTTTACTAAAGATAGTAAATATAGAATAGTGGATGATAAAGTTAATATTGAAACATCTAAAAAGGAAAATGTTTCAATTCCAGTTGAGACATTTATTCATTATGATGATGGTTCAATTTCAACATTTTCTAAGTCCGCTATTTTAGATTTAAATGATTTAAGTCAAAAGACATATAATTATTATAATATTTATCCAGGTACTGTTTTTACTAAGAATGGTACAAATTATACAGTTACTTATTTAGATAAAAGATTAAATTTTAATAATTTCTTATTAAAAATATCTGATACTAAGTATATGATAATTGGTAATAAGATGGAACTTCAAATAGGAGATATTAAAAAGACTATTAATAATAATTATTTAGAAGTTAGTTATTTAGAAGGAAATATTATTAAACTTGAAAATCAAGGTGTTGCATATCAAAATATTAGTAGTGATGTTACTGTTACTATTGGAGATATGATAGTTGATTTTTCAGGTAAGAATATTTATCTTAAGGGAGAGAGAAAACTTTCTTTAGGAGAAATTACAATTGATTCTGATGATAATATTGAAATTAATAAAGAGGAAAATTCTTCTATTGTTGATAAGTATAAAAAAGACGATAAGAAGGATGGTTCTTCATCAACAGATGGTTCTGATGATAATAGTAATGGTGAAGGGAAAGTTGAACATGAGAAATTACCTTCAGTTAATAATGGTATTATAGATACTGATGAAGATAGTACTGAAGAAATAATTGATATGTCTGGTAGAGTTAAGGATGCTGAGTTTACTGTAACTGAAATGGATATTACTTCAAACAGACTTAGAGCAGAAGTAGCTGTATCTGATAAAGAGGCTGTTCTTGAAGGGGATATGTTTGTTAAGATAATTGAGGCTGGTTCAAATAAGATAATATATGAGACAACTGTAGAAGCAGGTTCTAATACATTTGATATTGAAAGTGAAGCTCTACAACCAGAAACAAATTATATATTAGTTGTTAATTCGAATTATAGTAAGAATGAAATTCAATTTAATAAAGATTTTATACAAAAAACATTTATTACTGAGCCAATTGGTATAAGTATTGAAAAAAACTATATAAGTGATGATAGTTTAGAAGTAAGTATTATTAAGACTGATTATTCAAATATTTTAAGTGTAAAAGCAACTTTAAAAGATAAGAATGGAGGTATTATTTCTACAAATGATGTTAATTTAGACAATAGTGAGGTTGCTCTTACATTTAATCAATTAGTACATAATAGTAAATATACTGTTGAACTTTCTAATTTTGTATATAAAGATGCTGTTGTTTCAAGTGACTTTGTTATGAGTAGTACTTTTACTACTTTAAAGAGTAAACCAACTTATGGATATACAACATTTTCATTAAATAAGAAAACAGGTGAATTTAACATGCTTTTAAAGAATGTTTCTGATCCTGATAATGGAATTACTTCTTATAGATATGAAGTGTATGATGCTAGAAGTATTGCTGCTGGTGATAATACACCTCTTGCTACTATTAATAAGACAGATAATTCTTCAGCAATTTTAAAAGTAAATGATTCAGATATTCAAAGAGGAGTTCCATATGTATTTAGAGTGGTTATTGTTTTTGATGATAACGATAAAGAATATGAATATGTTACTGATTTAAGTGAAGTTATGAAAATTGATGGTGTTCAATATCCAACTGTTAGTTTTGAGGAAGACAATGTAACGTTTGAAAGAATTACTGGTAGAATTATAATTACTGATGATGGTAATACTATTAATTTGGATGATGGTTCAGTAATTACAATTACTTATACTGATTCTGTAGGTGTTAGTAGAATAATTACTTCAAGTGGTAACTTAAATATACCAATAGATGTAAATAATTTAAGAAGTAATGAAACATATTCATTTGCTGTTAGTGCTAAGGTTGACTTACAAGATGGTAATCCTGCTATTGATAATTGTCATGTAGGTAGTGTTATTATTAAGACAAAAGATCCTAATCCATTTAAATTAACTTATAACGTTAATACTACGAGTCCAGATTATTCATTCCGTGTAAATGCTCAATTAGTTGCTTATAATGCGAATACTGAATTAGAGGCAAATACTTTAACTGGTATTCAATTCAATTTATATGAAGGCAAAACTACTTCTGGTATATTGAAAAAATCAATTAAGAAAGTTGATAGAAACTTAGATCAATATGCTTCTACATTACGAGACGATTATTATGATAATTCATTTGTTATAGATCCTACATTATTTGGTCTTAAAAATAGTGATTTAACTGCTGAATATTATACAATTGAGGTAACAGGAGCATATGACTATACGGATTATAAAAATGATTTACCAATAAAAGATAGTGTTATTATTGTTAAAACTAATGGTGTTGTGCCAGATCCACCAGATAATTTAAATGATGCACTTGACTTTGAAGTTATTAGAAACAAAGATGCTGTTGCTCCATATAAACGAGATGATTTAGATGGTGATACAATAGTTGGATACAAAGTTAGAGCAGGTTATGATAATTCTAAAAAATATGCAAAAAGTATTAATTATCAATTAAGAACTTCAACTGGTGATATCGTTTCAACTAAAAAATATGAAATACCTGCATCAGGAGATATAGATTATGTTGAATTTTATTGTGCTGATGGTAAACTTCCTGGGACAGAAATAAATGAATTTAGACGAGGAGAAGCATATTATTTTACTTATACAGCAGATTTAGATTTGGATTTTGATGGAAAAGCAGAAACAGTATATCCAACTGGTAATGTTATTTTGAGGAGTAAAGATGTTATTCCTGAAAAACAAGCACCACATATTAAGTTATATCCATCATTAAGTAATGCTACTAAATATGTATGGAAATATAAATATAGTGATGTAGATCATACTCTACAAAATCAAATTCTATTTGCATCAGTTGGTGATGAATTAGTATCTTCTAATAGAATTGAAGAAACTGATTCTTATAAGGAGATAAGTTTCGATGTGAACAAGTCTGGTATGTTTAAGATAAATGGTATATATGAAACTATTAATAACGATACTTCTTATCAAAAAAAGAGGGTTCTTACTAATCAATATTATGAAGGTATTCTTTCTCCAGATTTTGGTAGTGTAAACTTATTTGAAGACACTAATAGAGTTGTTATTAGTTTTGCTGATTATGATAATAAGATTGATTTATTTAATAGAGTTGCAAAAATAGATATTGATTTTAGAGGTTCTTCTAAGACTATTACTGTAAAAGATTTAACTATAAATAATGGTAATGTAGTAGTTGACTATTCGGATATTGAAGCGTTAATGGGACAATCTATTTCTACTAAGATTTATTTCTATTATGATTATGGTGTATATGGATTTGAAAGTAGTGGAGATTATCATGTATTACAAACTATTCAAAATAGTTTAGATTCTTCAGCATATTACTATTCATATGAAAATAACAATGTTGATACTGATATTAGTGCTGCTAATAAATATATGACATTTAAGTTTAATAGTAATTCAGATAAATTAGTTGTATATAGTAAAGGAAATACTTCTAAAGTATCTTATATTGGACAAAATATTAATTCTGGTGGTGTTAATACTAATTATACATATTACTCTCCTAAAGCTTTAAAAAAGGCTGAAGTTAGGGTTAGTAATAATGATGTGTTTAGTTTTACATCTATTATTCCAGGTGTTAGTTTATTAGATTCTAAAGGTAATACTTCAATTGAAGCCTTACTTGTTAATGCTAATATTCATATGAAACTTTATGGTACAGGAACTAATAGAATAAAAGATAATAAGATTTTTATTGAATTATATAGTACAAATGATGATGCTAGTGAGAATACATTAGTTGATACTTATACATTTAATGTTGAAGATTTTGATGATAACAAGTCTGTTAAAATTGATAATTTAATACCTCAAAGTAATTATTTCATTAGAGTTTTAGCTGATGTTTATGATGGCTCTAATTACACAAGAACAAGATTATATGATGTTGATGATCAAACTACTACTAAGAATTATTATTTTAAAACAATAGGTAATGTTGGTTTTAGTAATATTAATGTTGTATATAATCCATGGGCTTATAATAAGAGATATTTAAAATTAAGTTATAATCTTGATGAGATTGTTGGTTACTCATACATTAAGTATGAAGTATATGAAATAGTTGATGATACTCATGAAAATGATATTTTAATTGATACTAATACAGAGAATGATGTGGCATTTAAGAAACAAATGATTAAATATATTAATTTAAGTGGTACTGGTGCTGTTACTGGTAAGAAATATAGAATTTATATTAAGCCATATCTTACTACTACAATTAATGGAGAAGAGACTGATTTTGCATTACAACCTACAAGTTATGATTATTATTTTTCGAAATTATATGCTCCATATATTTCAATATCTCATAGTTTTGCTAATAGTAATTTAACATTTAAAGTTAATTTTCAAGATTATTCTAAGAGTGTTGTTGATGGTGTTTATAATATACATATTTTGGATGGTAATGGTATAGATGTTACTCCAAGTGAATATAAGAATAAATCATATAGTATTAATACACTTAATCAAGCGTTTGTTGTACCTGGAGTATCTTTAGGTGAAAGATATATTTTATATGTTAATTACAATGCTAATTACAATAATAGTTTAACTAATTTTGCAAGTGAAACAAGATCATATTCTACATTGATTCGTGATAACGAAGGTATTTCTATAGGTAATGTTTATGCAGATGCTGATTTGTCTGATAATACACGTATTAATTTGACATTCTTTGATTCATCTAAACTTTCTGATATTACATCTATTAGATATTCAATTTATGATAATAATGGATATAGTGTAGATAATGAGGCTTCATTTGTTCCACAACCTATGTCTACAGGTAATACTAATTATTATTTATATTCAATACCTGAGGCTATTACAAATGAGGGAATATATTTTATTTCTTTACAGTTCTTTAAAGGTGATAAAGTAATTGATGAAACCACTTTAGAGTATCGTTTAATTTATTAGAAAGGAGGAGTTTTATGAAGAAAGTTAAAGTTAATAATGTTGGTATATTTTCATTATTTATATTTATAATAATTGGTATAATAATATTATTTGTATACTTTATATTTAAATTTATAAATGTTGATAATAATAAGTATGATGTTGCTATTGGAAGTATTTATTATGATGATGAATTAAATTATGTTAAAACTGATATTAAGAGTTATTTATCTCAAAAGTTTGATGGAAATTATTATCTTTATCAAAAAGAGAAGAATAAAACAGTTTCTTCCAAAGTCGGTAAGAATCCGGTAGTATATAATCAAAGTGATTATAAATTGTACTTGTATGGTAATGCTTATCAAATTATGAATACTGGTGATGTTAATGCTTTAACTGGGGTTACAGAGATTCCTAAGGCTTCTCCTACTAAATTCTTTAAGTTAAAAGATAGAAAGTATCTAATGGTAGATAGTGATATTAAAACTGAAGATAAATCTATTAAGACTAGTGGTTATTTAATAATTGAACTTGATAAACAAGGTAATCCTACTTTTGCTAATAACGAAGTAAATGTTAAAAGTATAGGACAAGTTATTTTAAAGGGTACTACTATGAGTTTTGATATTGCTAATGAAATATTAATTTATAATGATAAAAAAATTAATTTAAAGAAGATTATTGGTAGTACAAATAATTATAAGAAGGATGACACTTCAAAGGAAAATACTGATTCTAGTGATAAAGATTCTAATAAGAATAATAAAAACAATAAAGTTGAAACTAATAATTTTGCAACTGAGATTCCTTATTATGATAATTATTTAAAAAATGTAATTAATAGTGTTAATAATTTAAGTAGTAGTGCTAATAAAATTAATGATAAAACTCATGATACTGTAAAAAAAGGAGAAATATACTATGATTTTAGTAAATGGGCTGCATTAAAGAGTGTTACTTCTAGTGTAACTTCAATTACTGTTAATTATAGTGTTTATGATCCAAATAACGAGTATCAAAGTGTATTTTTACAGGTTGATGATAATAACGGAAATATAAATAAAATGTTTGTTAATAAGAATGAGACTAAATATGTTATTCGTGAATTAAGTAAAGATTCTTCTTATACAATTTCTTTTGGATACACTGAAGTTTCTAATAAAGAAGAAGTAGTTGAGGATGTTGTTACTGTTAAGACTAAGAGTCCTTCTTGTAATTTAAAAATTAAAAAAATTGGTTCTAATTATATTACTTATAATTTAAAAATAGATAATGAATATGTATATGAGAATGGTACTGCTGTTTTATATATGGATGGTGTTAGAATTGATGGTAGTGAAGTTAATATGAAAAAAGCATCTTCAGCTAACGGTTTTAATGGTACAATAAATTATAGTAGACTAGGTTATATGAATGAGATTTCTCTTGAGGGGTTATCTTATAATGGAAATAGTGAAGTAATTAGATGCAAAGATAGTTTTATAGGAGGTTAAAGTATGGAAAGTGTATATTCTGCTACATTGTATGCAATTGGAATTATGTTAGGTCTTGCATTTCTTGGACTTGGTATTGGAATAGGTGTTTTATCAAGTAGAGTTGCCGAGGCTGTTGGAAGAAATCCAGAAACTAAAGATGTTGTTGTAAGAAGTGTAATGACAATACTTGTTGTTACTTCTGTATTTCTACTATTCTTATTCTTATTTGTTTTCTTCTTATTATTCTTTAATCCATTAATAGGATAATATGACATTAGCAATAGTTGTAACTTTAATAGTATTAATATTAATGACTTTAGCTATATTCTTCTTACTTAAATATGAAGTAAAAAAGATGAATGAGAAGGCTAAAGTCTACTTCACGTTAAAGACACAAGAATATACTAGTGATGTATTAGAAAAAGAGCCAAAAGCAGTAATAATAAAAAATATAGAAGAAGAAAAGAAAGAAAAAGAAAAATCTACATCAGTTATATATGTAGATCAAAAAGATGATTATGTTATTGATAATTTATTTAGTGTAATGAAACATGTTGATGATAAATTTTCTATAGATCCTATATCTATTATTAAGAAATTTATAAATGAAAATGTTAATAATCAAGATAGTTATCATTATGATAAGTTAATTGAAATGAAAGATTACATTAATAAAGTTGGAATTTATAATATTGTTGTTAATGATGATAATAATTTTATACAAGATATAATGAGTCATTTAAGACTTATTGATGAAGATATTTATAATGAATTTTTTCTAGGAAAAGATGAATTTAATATAGAAGATTTTATAAATTATTTAGATTTTGAAATTGGTAAATATGATCCTAACGTATATGTATATGTTGGAGATAAAAGTGTTAATTATGATAAATTAGATAAAAGAATAAAAACTATTTATAATTCTAAGATATATAAGGGAATAAAGATTGTTTATAAAAATATCTTATATGATTTTAGTCTTAGTTAATATATAGGAGGGATTGCAATGGCATTTAAGAAACCAGAGATTATTAGTAGTCAAACAATGATTAAACCAGATGGCAAATTTTTAGAGGCTGTTAAAGATATTGATACTGAACTACTTGATAGTGATGAGAAACCAATAATTATAAGTGAAGAAGAATTTAAAATTAAAGAGCCACCTAAAGCAAAAGAAGAAAATGCAATTTCTTTTACTGATAAACATAGTGAAAAGTATGTGGATAAGATTTTAGATGATAAGTTAAATTCTATTGATACTAAGAGAAATGTTTATGGAGTAGGAAAGGTTGTTAATGTTAAAGACTTTATTTTAGAGGTTGTTGGTTTTGAAGATGTTGCTTTTTATGAAAAGGTTAATATTGGAAATAAAGGTATCGGTTATGTTATTCAATTAAAACCTAATAGAGCTGTAGTTGCAATTCTTGAAAAATATGAGAATATTCAAATAGGTGATGAGGTTTATCAAACTAATGAAATTTTTATGGGAGATTATTCTGATGATTCTATTGGTAGGATAATTGATTTGTTTGGTAATGATAAGTTGTCTAATAAGAAATTTTCTAATACTAAGAAAATTGCAATTGAAATGGATACTATTCCTATTATGGATAGAGGCGATGTTAAAAGGCCACTTGAAACTGGTATTGCTGGAATTGATTTAATTTATCCTATTGGTAAGGGACAAAGACAATTGATTATTGGTGATAAAAAAACAGGTAAGACTCAAATTTGCTTAGATGCTATTGTTAATCAAAATAATAAAAATGTTATATGTATTTATTGTGCTATTGGTAAGACTAAGAAAGAAGTTAAAGAGATTTATTATGAGTTGTTAAAAAGACATGCAACAGATTATACAATTATTATTACGGCATTTTATGATGATTTGCCATCTATTTTAACACTTACTCCATATTTTGCATTAAGTGTTGCAGAGTACTATATGATGGGTGGATATGATGTTCTTGTTGTTTTAGATGATTTAAAGAAACATGCAGATGCTTATCGTGAAATTAGTCTTATTTCTGGTAAGAGTCCAGGACGTGATGCTTATCCTTCTGATATTTTCTATTTCCATTCAAGGCTTTTAGAAAGAGGATGTCAATATAAAAATGGAGCAAGTATTACAATACTTCCTGTAATGGAAACTAAGAGTGGAGATATTACAGATTATATTTCTACAAATATTATTTCTATTACAGATGGACAGATAGTTTTATCTACTAATTCTTTTAATAAAGGTGAAAAACCTGCTATTGACTATGGACTTTCGGTTTCACGTTTAGGTGGTGCTGTTCAAAGTCCTGATATGAAAGCTTTGGGTGCAGATGTTAGAAGAATATTACTTAGTTATTTGGAAACAAGACAGGTATATGAACTTGCAAATGAAGATGAAATGAGTCAAGAATTAAGAGATAAATTATTTAGAGGTAAAAAAATACTTGAATCATTACTTCAATATAAATATAGCCCATTATCTCCCGAAGAAATAAAGGAAAGGTTTAGTAGCTTAGGAGAGAAAAAAGATGGCTAATATAAAGAACATTGTACAAGTAATGAATTTCCACTCTTTAATTAGAGTTGATAAAGCTAAAAGAGAGGCTAATAAGTATTTTGGAGTAGAAGATGAAATAAATAGACTTCTTTATAGTATTACTAATAATAAAAATTTAAAATTAGATAAAAAATTATTATTAACTAATGATAATGGAGATATTCTAAATATATATATTGGTAATGACTTAGGTTTTTGTGGAGACTTTAATTATTTATTACAAAAGTCTGTTAGAGAAGATAATGATGCTTATAAAATAGTTATTGGTAGAAAGTTATTTCAACTTGTTGACGATAAAATTATATTGAAGATTGAAAAAGATAAATTTTTAGATGAGTACTATAAAATAGATGATATAATTACTGATTATATAAGTAATAAAAAGATAAAAGAGATAAATGTTATATTTAATCATTATTATAATGTTAATGATATAAAGTTTGAGAAAAGAAAGTTATTTCCTCTTGAAATAAATGTTGATGATAAAAAAGACGTTAATTTAGATGTTGATTATGTTATGGAAACTGATGTTAATGAGTTACTTACTAAAATGATTTCTATTGCTATTTGTTATCAAATAAAAGTATTTGAAAGTAATAGTTGGGCATCTGAGAATGTAATGAGGGAAAAGATTACTAGAGAAAGTATTGATAAAATAGATAAGATTGAAAAAGAAAAGAAACTTGAAGAAGTTAAGAGTAAGAAGGAAGCTTCTTTTAAGAAGCAAATTAATAATTATAAGAATACTATGAGGTGATTAGTGTGATAAATAAAATAATAGCTATTTCTGATATTAATATTCAAATTTATTGTGAAATTCCACAGGATTTCAAGATTGGTGATATTTTATCCACAACTATTGGGGATAAATTGTATAAGTTTGAAGTAATGGAAATTAATAATAATACAATTACTGCTATTCCACTTTCTAGTGTTATTGGTTTAAAAAGAGGACTTCCTGTTACTAAGTATAGTGATGGATTAACTATTGAGTATTCTGATAATATATTAGGAAGAGTATTTAATAGTTATGGTGATTTAATAGATGGTACTGTAATAGAGGAACCTAAGAGAAAGAATATTTATAATAATGATATTAATCTTTCGAATTTAAAAGTTGATTATTCTACACTTCCTACCGGAATAAAAGCAATTGATTTTTTTGCTCCTATTTCTAAGGGGTTTAAAATGGGACTTCTTGGAGGAGCAGGGGTTGGAAAAACTGTTGTTATAAAGGAACTTATTAATAACTTATACATGTCTCATAATTCAAATGCTGTATTTGTTGGTGTAGGTGAGAGATCCCGTGAAGGTAAAGAGTTATATAATGAAATGAAAGACTCTGATCTACTTGATAAAATAAGTATTGTTTTTGGACAGATGGGAGATAATCCTGTATCTAGATCGAAGGCAGTTTATTCTGGATTAACTCTTGCTGAATATTTACGTGATAATAAACAACAAGATGTATTACTATTTATTGATAATATATATCGTTTTGTCCAAGCAAAAAGTGAAATTTCTACAGAATTAAAAAGGATTCCTGTTGAAAATGGATATCCTACTACAATGGCAAGTGATGTTTCTGAAATAGAAGAGAGAATAAATTCTTTAGAGCATGGTTCTATTACATCTTTTCAAGCAGTCTATGTACCAGCAGATGATTTAAATGACGAAGCAGTTCAGACAATTACTTCTCATATGGATGGTCAAATAGTACTAGATAGAAAAGTTGCTGAAAAAGGTCTTTATCCAGCAATTAATATATTTAAAACATCATCTAAATTAATAGACGTTGATAGAGTAGGACAAAGACATTATGATTTAGTACAAAAAGTACTTCAATATTTAACAAGATATGAAAAACTAGAAGAAATAATCGCAGTACTTGGAATTGATGAATTAAGTCAAGATGATAAATCAGTATTCTATAGATCAAGAAAATTAAGAAATTATTTTACGCAACCAATGTTTGTTGCTCAAGACTATACAAATATACCCGGTAAATTTGTAAAAACAGAAGATATTTTAGATGATGTAGAAGCAATACTTTCAGGTAAATATGATAGTGTTGATGAGTCTAAATTTTTATATGTTGGTACTTTAAAGGAATTAAGCTTATGATAGTCAAGATATTTACTTTAAAAAAAGGTTTAAGAAAATTAGAAGATGTAAGTGCTATTAGAATAAAGAGTAAGGACTATAATTTATTAATTTTAAAAGACTATATTGCAATAATGGGAAGAATAACTGGAGAATTTTCTATAGAAGTAAATGATGATATTATAGAATATAAAGATGTAGATGCATATTATGTAAATTCAAATAATGAATTTAATGTTATTATTGATGGAGAATAATTATGTTTGATGAATTCATATATGAAATGATTAGATTAGTTCCTTTTGCAATAATTTTCCCAATATTTATAATTGGTATTTTCTTGATGTTTAAAAAGAATTTAAAAAAGGAAATTAATAAAAATAATATAAAGTTTTATGGTTTATTTATTGAATTAACTAATAAAGATATAGTAAGTATTTCGTTACTTTTACTTGAATATTTTATTGTAGTTAGTTCTTTATTCATAAATGAATTTACTTTTATTAATGTAATTATATTATTTATGCCAATAATTATATTTGATTTACTTAATGGTCATTTTATAAAGATTTTTATTGATGTTATTAATTATGCTCTGATTTTTCTAATATTATATTCTAAAAATATATTTTTTAGTTATTTAATGGATGTAGGTAACTATTGGTATGTTAATATTATTATATTTTTATTATCTATGTTTATAACTTTGTATATGAGTTTTATATTTTTAAGAAATTTTAATTCTATTATTAAAACTAATAAATATATTAAAAGTAAAAGTAATGTTTAAAAAAGAATAAACTCTTTATTTTTGAGTTTGTTCTTTTTGTTTAAATATAATTATTATTTTTAATATTAGTTTTCTCTAATTTTCTTTTTTTAGAATATTTCTTTATTATTTACAACTAATTTATATGCTTGATACTTATAAGTTATATCATGTACATTTGTATTTTATTTTGTTGTATCTGTTCAAACTAAATCTTATAAATTTCCATATTTAGTATTTTTATATGTATTAAATCTACTTTTAGTTATATATTTATGAACTTGTTTTCCTTCTACTTGAAAATCCATTTTCTTATTACATCCTATTAGTTCTAATGATGCTTCTAAAACAATAGATATAGTTGATTTGTAAATTTTTTCATTTTATATTAATTAATTTTTCTACTTCAGTTAAGATGAAAAAACTATTATTAGTAATTATAAAAATCTTGTTTTATGTATTTAAGTAATCCAGATTTTTTATAATAGTTTAGTTGAATTACTAGACCTGTAAGTGGAACTATTCCATCTTCAGTTGTATATAATTTGTATTTTGTCAATATAGTGTTAATTTACATTATTGACATTTATTGCTTACTTTTTACAATAATTTTACAGAATTATTTTGATTATATTTATATATCTTTTTTTCTTTTTATATGATAAAATATGAACGTTGGAGGTAGCAGTATGAGAGTTATTTTAATAAAATACGGTGAATTAAGTACTAAGAAAGGAAATCGTAATTTCTTTATTAATACTTTGTACAATAATGTAAAATCTAAATTAGGTATGTATGATGTTTCTATTAATAAAGATAGAGCAAAGATGACTATTAAGTTTAGAGATGAGGATTTGGATGATATAGTAAAAATAGTTGGAAAGGTATTTGGTATTCATACTTTTAATATTGCATATTTATGTGATAGTGATGAAGATGCTATTAAGAGTACAGTTATGGAAGTTGTTTCTAATACTAATTTTAATACTTTTAAGGTTGATACTAAAAGAAGTGATAAATGTTTCCCAATACATAGTGGAGATTTAAACAGAATACTAGGTGGTATGATTCTTAAGAATGTACCTAATATAAAGGTTGATGTTCATAATCCCGATTTGCTTTTAAAAGTAGAAATTAGAGAAGATGGTACTTATATTTATTATAACTCTTTTAATGGAAGTGGAGGTTATCCTGTTGGTACACAGCCAAAAGGGATGCTTATGCTTTCTGGTGGTATTGATTCGCCTGTTGCTGGTTATTTAGCAATGAAACGTGGAATTGTAATAGATGCAGTTTATTTTGAAGCTATTCCTCATACTAGTTTAGAAGCTCGTGAAAAAGTAATTACTTTATGTAGAAAATTATCAAGTTATACTAATCATATTAATCTTCATATAGTTAATTTTACGACTATTCAAGAAGAAATATATAAAAATTGTAGAGAAGATTACTGTATAACAATTATGCGTCGTATGATGTATAGAATAATGGAAAAATTGGCTACTAAGTATAATGGACTTGCAATTATAAATGGAGAAAGTGTGGGACAGGTTGCTAGTCAAACTTTAACAAGTATGAGTGTTATTAATAGTGTTACTAATATGCCTGTTATTAGACCGCTTGCATGTCTTGATAAATTAGAAATAATGGATATTGCTAGAAAAATAGAGACATATGAAACAAGTATTTTACCATATGAAGATTGTTGTACAGTATTTGTTCCAAAACATCCTGCAATTAATCCAAAAATTGAAACTGCAATAAAAGAAGAAAACAAATTTGATTATGATAGATTAATAAATGAAGCTGTTGATTCCTTAAATACTATTCAAGTAAATGATGTAGTTAATAATGAGTTTTCAGATTTATTATAAAAATAATGTATAAAATTTAAATAATTTTACATCCTAATTTTAGGAGGTGAGATTATGGCAAGACCAAAGAAAAATGCAAGAAATGCCAGAACTAATGGTATGAAAGCAACTGATTCTATGAAATATGAAATCGCTAATGAATTTGGTGTTAATTTAGGAGCAGATGCTAGTAGTCGTGCTAACGGTAGTGTTGGTGGAGAAATGACTAAAAGATTAGTTCAAAATGGTAAAGTAAAATCAACTTCTAAAAAGAATACTAGAAGTAAATAGTTTACTAAAATGAGGAATTATACTTTAATAATTCTTCTTTTTTTTATAATTAGTGTAGGTTGGTGATTAAATGATAGATAATGGTATAGTCGATATAGAAAAATATTTAAAAGATAAGTTTGATTATTCGTTTAATGGTGATTTAGATGAGTTTTATAATAAAAAAAATATAGAATTTGAAGGAAACGGAGTTAATGCTTTATTGTGGATAGATGACGGTATTGAAAGATATTTGTTTAAAAAAACAAAAGAATTTGAATATAATATGTGTGGAGAATTATTGTCAAAAGAATTTGCTGATGAGTTAGGAATAAAATGTGCAAAATATGGTCTTGCTAGTTTTAATGATAAAAAAGGTTTTTTAACAAAATCTTTTATAAAAGAAAATGATGAATTAATTCACGGAAATGAACTTATTCAAAGAGCAATAGATAATAATATTTCACAGGCAATTACAGAAAAGGCAGAGAATATTGCTAGGGAAAATAAAGAAAATGTTTCAAAAACTTGTTCTAAAAAATTAAACAATTTTAAAGATATGTGTGAAATAATCAATAAAAATCAAAAAATTAGTGAAGAAGAAAAAAAGAATATTAAATATAATTTAGCAATACTTTTATGTTTTGATATGATTACAATGCAGCAAGATAGACATCCTAATAATTATGGATTAATAAAAAAAGATGGTAAATATACATTTTCACCTATATTCGACAACAATTGTTCTTTTGGATTAGAACATTTTGATATGAATAAAAGATGTACTGATTATTTTAGAGATATACAGGATTATAAAAGGTTAAAAAATGAAAATTTAATAAAAGCTTATAAAGGATTTAATTTATCATATAACTATAGTGGTAATAATTCTAATGTTGATTGTTTAAAAGAAATGTTAGAATCAGAAGAAATTGATTTTATTTCTATTTTATCTTCTATGTGTGAAATTTGTGATGTTGATTATTTAGAAAAAACTATAAAGAAATTAGAAGATAAATATAGTATTACAATGAGAAATGATGTTTATTTTTATATAACTGATTTGTATGAAAACAATTTAAATTATATAAAGAGTGAGATTAATAAGTATATGAAGGGTGATAATTATGGAGAAAATCAAAATGATAGAAGAATATAGTGATGTAATTGAATTTTTATTTAGTAAAAATATTGAAATAGAAAGTATTTATAGTTTTATAAGTAATAATCATTATTTATTAAATGAGAATAGAGAAAATTTAATAGATAATTTATTTTTAATTAAGAATAATAAAGATTTATATTGTATATTACTTACAGGTACTGATAAGTATTATTGGTCTTTATATAAAGATAAGGTATTTGAACCATTTAGATGTGTTGATGATAAAAAAGATATAGTCATAGATAATTTAATGGATTTTACTTCTAGTGAGAAAGTTCAAAGTGTTTATCCTGATATATTGGATTTACCTTTAAATAAATGTATTAAAAGACTAAATAAATGTGGTATAAATACTAGGAAATATCATTTTGAATAGTATTGACAAATTAGTACTATTTTGATATTTTAAATTTTAGAAAAAGGAGATGCAAAATGAAGTTATTATGTGTTAATGCAGGTAGTAGTTCTTTAAAATTTCAATTAGTTGAAATGCCTGAAGAGAAAGTTATTATTAGTGGTTATATTGAAAAAATAGGTGCTGATGATAGTTTTTGGAATACTAAAGTTAATGGAAAGAAAATAAAAGGAGAGAAGCCTTTAAAAAATCATACTGAGGCTGTTGAAGTTTTAATTGATGAATTAATTAAATATGGTGCAGTTGAAAGTATGGATGAAATAGCAGCAGTTGGACATAGAGTTGTTCATGGTGGTGAAAAATATGCGGATTCAGTTTTAATTGATGATCAAGTAATTTCTGATATTGAGAGTTTAACTAAATTTGCTAAATTACATCATCCTGGAAATTTAGCAGGTATTAAAGCGATGAAAGAAGCTTTACCAAATGTTCCTATGGTTGCAGTATTTGATACAGCATTCCATCAAACAATGCCTAAAGTAAATTATATGTATCCAGTTCCAATGGAATGGTATACTAAGTATGGTGT
This sequence comes from uncultured Mollicutes bacterium, assembly GCA_900543055.1. GTDB lineage: Bacteria > Bacillota_I > Bacilli_A > RF39 > UBA660 > UBA3789. Next base: position 9,831 of record UQQI01000020.1, on the reverse strand, counting down.
TAGAAAATATGGTTTCCATGGTACAAGCCATAAATACATTACTACAGAAATGAAAGAAAGATTAGGTAAGGAAGATGTTAATTTAATTATTTGCCATGTTGGTAGTGGAGCAAGTATTAGTGCTATTAAGAATGGTAAATGTTATGATACAACAATGGGTCTTACTCCAGTTGATGGATTAATGATGGGTACTCGTTGTGGTTCAATTGATCCATCTATTACTGAATATATGATTGAAGAAGCAGGTCTTTCAGTTGATGAAGTATCTTCATCTTATAATAAGAAGAGTGGACTTCTTGGTATTTGTGGATTTAACGATAATAGAGATGTTGAAAAAGCAATTGCTGATGGAGATGAAAATGCTAAATTAGCATTAGATATGTATGTTGATAGAATTGTTCGTTATATTTCACAATATTACGTTGAATTAGAAGGAAAAGTAGATGCTATTGTTATGACTGCTGGAGTTCTTGAAAATGGTAGTGAAACAAGAGCAGATATTGTTAATAAACTTTCTTGCTTAGGATTAAAACTAAATGAAGAAGTAAATGATTCAATTGCAGGATTTAAAGATGTAAATGAAGGAATTATTACTAGTGAAGATTCTAGTATTCCAGTTTATGTTCTTCCAACAAACGAGGAAATTATGATTATTAAAGATACATATGAATTATGTAAATAATTAGAGATTGGCTAGTCCAATCTTTTTTCTTTCTTTAATTATATGATTGTAGTATAATATTAATAGGTTTCTAGAAAGAGGTAGTTTTATGAAAATTATGACAATTAATACTTTAAGTCGTTCTATGGAATTTACTTTATTTGAAATGGATGATAATAGTGTTATTGCGAAAGGTATAATTGAAAGAATTGGACTTGAAGATAGTAGTTGTGAAATTAAATATAATGGTGAAAAAATAGTTTTAACTTCTGAAATTAATAATTATGAAGATGCTGTTAAAATTTTATTTGATAATTTACTTACCTTAAACATTATTAGTTCTTTAGATGATGTTAAGGCTATTGGACATAGAGTTGTTCATGGTGGTTCAAAATATACAAACAGTGTATTTATTAGTGATAAAGTTATCAATGATGTTTATGAACTTAGTGATCTTGCTCCGTTATATAATAAGAGTGAAGCTGATGGGATGAAGGCTTTTAAGAGTTTACTTCCAAATACATTAATGGTTGCTGTTTTTGATACAGCATTCCATCAAACAATAAGTGAAGAAAATTTCTTATATCCTGTTCCATATGAATGGTATGAACAATATGGAGTTAGAAAATATGGCTTTTATGGAACAAGTCATAAGTATGTTACAGAAGAAATAAGAAAAATTCTTGGAAGAGATAATTTTAAATTAATTAGTTGTCACCTTGGAAATGATGATTCTGTATCTGCTATTAAAGATATGAAAGTAGTTGATACTAGTACAGGATTTACTCCATTATCTGGTATTGTTATGGGAACTAGAAGTGGTGATATTGATCCATCTATTATTCCTTTTGTTATGGAAAAAGAAGGAAAAAATGTTGGGGAAATAATTGATGATTTGACAAATCATAGTGGTTTACTTGGTATTAGTGAGTATAGTCATGATATGCGTGATATATTAGAACAATGTGATAAAGGTAATGAGAAAGCAATTCTTGCTAAAAATAAATTTGTAAGAAGGGTAGTTGACTTTATTTCTCAATACTATGTACTTCTTGGTGGAGTTGATGCTATTGTATTTACTGCAGGTATTGGTGAGAATAGTGTTCCAATTAGACGTGAAATATGTGAGCGTCTTGCATGTCTTGGTGTTAAGATAGATTTAGATATGAATAATAAAAAGTGTGAAGAAGTAAAAATAAGTACAAATGATTCAAGCATTGCAATATATACTATTCCAACTGATGAAGAATTAATGGTTGCAAAGGATACTTTAGAATTAATTACAAATAGATAGGAAATGATATATGTATAATGAAATAATAGATAAAATAAAACAATATGATACGATTATGATTGCAAGACATATAGGCGTTGATCCAGATGCTTTATGTAGTCAATTAGCACTTAGAGATTCTATCAGATTAACTTTTCCAGAAAAGAAAGTTTTAGCAATTGGTACTGGTAGTCAAAAATTTGCTCATTTTGGTAAACTTGATAAGTTAGAAGCTTCAGATAATGCTTTATTGATAGTTTGTGATACGCCAGATAAAAAAAGAATTGATTCTGCAAATCCAGATAACTTTAGTGATGTTATTAAGATTGATCATCATCCTTTTATAGAAGAATTTGGTGGATTAGAAGTTATAGAAGATGATAAAACTTCAGCTTGTGAGATAATAATGAAAATTATTGAAGATACTGAATTAAAGTGTAATAAAGAAATTGCAGAACTTTTATATATGGGATTAGTGTCTGATTCAAATAGATTTTTATTTAATAGTGCAACAGCAAATACTTTTCAAAGAGTTTCTAATTATTTAAGAGATTATGATTTTGATTTAAGTGAGATTTATAATAAATTATATCTTAGACCTCTTTCTGAGGTTAGACTTGAAGGATATATTTCTCTTAATATGAAGGTTACTGATAATAAGCTTGGCTATGTTGTAATTAGTAATGATATAATAAATGAATATGGTGTAGATAGTGCTTCTGCTGGAAATATGATTAATGATTTTAATTATATTAAAGAAGTTCTTGTTTGGGCAACTATTACAGAAGATATAAAAAATAATCAATATCGTATTTCTATTAGATCTCGTGGACCAGAAATTAATAAAGTAGCAGAATTACATCATGGTGGTGGTCATAAAATGGCATCTGGGGTAAGAGTTAAAACTTTAGATGAGGCATTGGAAGTTATGAGAGATTTAGATAATGAATTAAAAAAATATAATGATGAAGGTGAAGAATAATGGTTATTAAAGAAGCAAATTTAGATGTTATTGCATCACGTAGAAGTCAATATCCTGATGAGAATAAACCAGAATTTTTACTTGTTGGTAGAAGTAATGTAGGAAAGAGTAGTTTTATAAATTCTATTTTATCTCGTAAGAATTTAGCTTATACTTCTTCAAAGCCTGGTAAGACTCAAACATTGAATTTTTATGGAGTTAATAATGAATTTTATTTAATAGATGTTCCAGGATATGGTTATGCATCTGTTGATAAGAAGACTCAAGCAAAGTTTGGGATGATGATTGAAGAGTATTTAGAGAAGCGTGAGCAATTAAAAAGAGTTTTTATGTTAATTGATTTTAGAATGAAACCAACTGAAGATGATTTATTAATGTATAATTTTTTAAAATACTACAATCTTCCTGTAACTGTTATCGCAACAAAGGCTGATAAAGTAGGTGGAAGTAAAAAACAAAAAAATTTAAAATTAATTATGGATACACTTGACTTAGTAATAGGTGATGATTTAGTAGTTTTTTCTAGTGTTACTAGACTTGGTGTTAAAGAAGTACTAAAGAAAATTGAAGATTTAGTTTATGAGGATACAATTTAGGCATATATTTTATTAGGTGATTATGTGGAAATTGAATTATTATCTTCTGATAATATAAAAATATATATTTATGAAAAAATAGATTGTAATGCTGATATTAGAAATGTTGTAAAAGAATATATAGATAAACTTAAAAGTAAATTAAAGTTAAATGGTTATTATAAAGTGTATACTTATTATAGAAAAATAGGATTATTTTTAAATTTAATTAAAATTGATGACTCTTTATATAAAGATTCAATTGATTTAAAAATTATTTTAAATGATGATAATGAAGTATATTTTAAGACTATTAATTATTTATGTATAAAAGATTTAGGTACTATTAGGTATTTAGATGGAGAGTTTTATGGCCTAGTAGATGATTCATTTGATAAGTTACTTGAAAAGGTGGAGTTTGGTAAATTTATATTTGGGTATGATACTAATTTATTACTTAGAGATAGTATTGTATATAAGTAGGTGATGATATGAGTAGTAGAAAGAAGTTTTTACTAGTATTTGGTTTTATTGTTTTAAATATGTTTATGTTAGTTAGTTTTCTAGTAATTAGAGATGCTACTATGGAAAATGAACTTAAAAATGAAATGGAGTATTTATCTAAGTTAGATATTACTAAAGATAGATATAATAAAAAAATAGTTACTAGAGGAAAGTATGCTGTTGTTGAGAAGTCTATTAAGAAATATTTTGATGATTATCATTTAGAGTTGCAAGAGGTATTAAAACTTATAAATGATAAAGAATTAACTACAATACTTTCATATGACAATTATTCAACAGATGGTCCGGAGTTTACTAAATCACTTGAATATTTAAAGACATCTAAAGAGACATTTAATAAAAAAGTAGATGATTTAATTAATAAATTTGGTGATGAAGAGATTAAAAACAATATTTATAAAAGTACTAAAGAAGAATACTATGTTAATTTATATGATAATTTAATGCTTTCTTCAAATATGAGAAGTAATTATAATTCCACTATAGAGTTATTAAAGAGTACTAAGTCTCGTATGAATAATGTATATGATACTAGTATTGAAGTTCTTAATTTTTTAGTTTTATATAAAGATGATTGGGTAGTAGAAGATGGAGAAATTAAATTTAAGACTCAAGATTTATATAATTATTACAATGAATTGATTTCGAAAGTACGTACTAAAAAGAGTGAATAATTTCACTCTTTTAAATTACTATTGTAATAACATTATTTGAACCTTTATTTACTACTCTAGTTAAAGTATTTTGTAATTTAAATCTTATGTTATCTGGCATAAGATTTATTTTTGATTGAATTCCTTCTTGTACAATTGAGTCAAGACTTCTACCAAATATTTCACTTTTCCATATTTCATTTTTATCAGTTTCTTTATCTTTTGTTAAGTAGTCAATTAACTCTTTACATTGTGTTTCACTACCAATAATTGGTTCAAATGTAGATTCTACATCTACTTTTATCATGTGAATAGATGGAGCAACAGCCTTCAATTTAACACCATATCTAGGACCTTGCTTAATTATTTCCGGTTTATCTAACTTCATATCATCAATTGATGGAGTTGCAATACCATAACCAGTTTGTTTTACCATATTTAAGGCATATTTAATCTGATTATATTCTCTCTTTGCAACATTATATTCTTGAAATAGAGATAGTAAATCTGCTTTTGTTTTAATATCTTTATCGATAAGTTCATTTAATGTTTCATTATATAGTTTAATTGGAGCAGTTAAGTTAACTGTTATTATTCCTGTTGATGTGTCTATATCTGATAGATAACATTTTTCAATATATTCATTTTCTAAGAAATGCTCTGTTATTTTTTCTACATCCCTTATTTTATTTATTTCAATTACACTTTCTTTTATAGATTCAATATACGCTTTTTTAATTTTATTATCTGGATTTAAAATACTAATCCATTCTGGCATATTTACTCTCACTTCTAGGACAGGAAATTCATATAATGCTTCTCTTAAAATATTGTACATATCTTTTTCATTCATTGCTTCTATGTTTATTGGAAGTACAGGAATGTTTTGTTTTGATTTTATTTCTCTTGCGATATTTTCTGTATCTGGGTGAGTTGGGTGTGTTGTATTTAATACTACTATGAATGGCTTTCCAATGCTTTTTAATTCTTCAATTACTCTTGTTTCTGCTTCAATATAATCACTTCGTTGGAAGTCTCCAATTGAACCATCTGATGTTACTACTATACCAATAGTTGAATGTTCTTTTATTACTTTTTCTGTTCCTATTTCTGCAGCTTCTGTAAAAGGTATTTCTTCATTATACCAAGGTGTTTTTACCATTCTTGGTCCATTTTCATCAGTTGCGCCAATTGCATTATTAATCATATATCCAACACAGTCTATTAATTTAATGTTGCAGTTTATGTCATCTATTTTTATTTTTGCTGTGTTGTTTGGAACAAATTTAGGTTCTGTTGTCATAATAGTTTTTCCTGCTGCACTTTGAGGAATTTCATCTAATGCTCTTTTTCTTTCATATTCATCTTCAATATTTGGAACAATTAATGTTTCAACAACACGTTTTATAAAAGTTGATTTTCCTGTTCTTACGGCACCAACTACACCTAAGTAAATATCTCCGCCACTTCTTTTGGCAATATTTTTAATTATCTCATATTTTTCCATAGCATTCTCCTTATACTAGTAAAATATATGAAAAGTATAAAAAAAAAGAACAATATCATTGATATTATTCTAATTATTTTTCATTTAATAAGTTATTAATTTTTGATGATGCGGCGTTTACTGTGTCCATACTTGGAGTCATTATCCATGCTTCACTTGTTCCTAAATGACCAACACCAATACCATCTGTTCCATCAACGCTTTGTTCTATTATTTCAAAATTAGGATCTTCTATAACTTTTTTTATGATATTTTTAACTACTTTGTCATTCATGTCTGTTGTATATAGTCCATCAAATGAATTTAATATTTCGTTATAATTAGTTAAAGATGAGATAGATGCAATTTTTTTGGCTATTGTTATTAAGATTTGTCTACAATTTTTTTGTCTATATCTATCTCTTCCAGGAAGAGCCATTCTTTCTCTTGCAATTGCTAGTATTTCTGTACCATTATAGTTTTTACAACCTTTAGTAACATGCAGTTTTTTGCCAACACTATCATTATATGTATCAGTAACTAATGCATGAGTAGTTGTGAATTCTAAATCAGAACAGAATTCAATTCCACCTAATGTGTCTACAACGTTTACTAAACTATTTGTATTTAAGTTTATTGTGTAGTCTATTTTAGTATTAAATAATTTTTCTAACGCTTCTTTTGATATTTCTGAGTCTAATGAACCTAAACACATTAATGTATCTTTCATGTTATATGCAGGCACATCAATGTAGTAATCTCTTGGAATAGATGTTAGTATAACTTTTTTAGTTTTTAAATTGATTGTTGCAATTAAATTATAATCACGCATTATACCTGTAAAATCAAGACCATTAATATAAATATTAAATTTATCTTTTATCTCATCATTTCTTTTAATATTTTCAGATACTTCAAATTCTTTAATTATTTTATAATTATCTCTTGAATATAAATTAGTAGAATCCATTAAATAATCATAATTAGCACTTGCTATTAAGAAATATCCATTCTCGTTATTTACATATTCTATAGATTTAGATGCAGTATCGCTTGCTTCATAATTATAATCTCCAAGAGCCTTTAATGCTTTATTTATTGAACGACTATATTTATAGTATTCAACTTTTTTTTCTTTATTTATTGCTTTAATATCATTTGTACTATCATTTTTATTTGCTAGTACATAATATTTTGTTGTAACTTTATATGTTTTATATTCTAAGTTCTTTGATATATATTTATTTGTTTTATTTAAGTAATAATATCCAAATATATTTCCAATTATACTTATTAAATATAATATTATTCCGATAAGTACAAATACTTTCTTTTTCAAATTATATAGTAATAGTCCGAGTACATATAATATTATTTCTCCTATTATTATAGGTATTAAGTATTTATTTGGTAATATGTTTAATTTAAGAATTTCATATGTTGTGAATAGAACTATTATTAATACTACTAAACTTAATATGTTTTTTAATAATTTCTTTTTCATTTACTTCACCTCGATAAACACGCTTAATTATATCTTAAAGTAGTTATTATTTCAAGTAATCTAGGTTAATTATAGTTATATCATCTCTATTTTCTATTAATTTATTAGTTCTATTATTTTCTAATACTAAGGCTTTATCTTCACTTAGATAATTTATATTTAGTCCATAATATTCTTCACAAAATCTAGTAAATCCAAGTTTTCTTAAATTATATTCTTTCCAGAATATACTGTCATCACTGATAAAACCATAGTTTTGTTTACTTATATTTGTACTTTTTACTTTATCTTTTCCAATTACTACATACTTCGTATTAGAATTATTTATATTTTCTCTAATAGCAGAATCTATTACTAATTTGTATCTATTAAATGTATTTTCTAGTGTTAAATATGTTGATTGTACTTGTATTAAGTTATTTCTTAGTAAAAGAATTATTAGTATTATATTTAAGTATTTTATGTTATTTTTAGGTATTAAGTATATTAATAATAAGTAAATTAATAAGTAAGATGAACTCATTAACAATTGTAATTTTGTACCTGATATTACAAATATAATACTATTTAAATATATTGGTAATGTTAATATTATTAGTATAGTTATTATTTTATTTTTATTACTTATATTATTTTTAAATAAATTTACTATTATGCTTGTGATTATTGTAATTAAAATTAATAAATTTATTATATTGTTATGGAGATATGTATTTTTTATTATAGAGTTTGTGAAGAAAAATCTATAAGTTAACTTATATGTATCTATTATTTTGTTTGGAATAGTTAATATTGTATTTATACCAATTTCATTAGCATTACTATAGCTACTCATATTAATATGAAATACTAATTGTGATAATTTCATTGAGATAAAGTAAAATAATATTCCAATTATTAATAGTATTAAATATTTAAATAATTCTTTATAATTTTCTTTTTTATCTAATATTAATTTTAAATTATATATAACGAATAATGTTACTATTAGAGAAAGATATGCTTGATACATAGAGAGTGATAGTACTATTAATATAATAGGAATAATGTATTTTAAGTATTTGTTTGTTTCTTTATAAAAAATATATATTGAGGATACACTTCCAAGAAAAGCAAAAGTATATCCAATGGAGCAATAATTAAATAGTAGAGTAGATGATGTTATTGGACTTAATACTATTATTAGTATTAGTAATATTTTCTTAATTTTATCTTTTATATTGAATAAGTCTATTAAAAGAATTGTTGATATACTTATAAAAATATAACTTATTAATAAGTCTATATGTGGTACTGTAATGAATGATTTTAATATTCCAATTATATATAGTCCAAATCTTCCTAGAGATATTTCCCAAGAATATCCTTTATAAAAATAATTATTTAGAAGAATATCAGCACTTATTATATTTTTAGTCATTAATGGTAAATGTATTAGAAATAATAGAGTTATTATTAATAATAAGTTTTTATATTCTTTTTTTATTAAAGTCTTCATATTATCACCTTGAGTATTAGTCTAACATAAATAAATTTGAAAATAAAGGTTATGTATGCTATATTAAGAAAAGAAAAGATGTGATTTTATATGAATAAATTTATAAAATTATGTGAATATTTACTATTTATAATGTTTATGGTTTTAATATTTTTTATGAGTAGTAAATTTTCTTTTTTACTTATTATACCTATATTTATATTATTATGGTTATTTGTTAAGAAAGTAAAAATAAAGAGATTTGGTTTGTTTATTTTTATTCTTACTTTAATCATTAGACTAATTAGTGTATTTTATTTAAAAGTAAGTATACTTGATGACTTTAAAGTAATGTATAGTGCTAGTAAAAGTTTAATTAATAATGACTTATCTTTTTTAAGTACTCCTTATTTTCAAACTTTTAGTTATCAATTTGGGCATGTTTTATATCAATCTTTTTTATTAAAGATATTTAATAGTGTTATTTTTTTAAAAATAGTTAATTGTATTATTACATCTTCTATTGTTTTATTTATATATTTAATAGGAAAAAAATTATTTAATGAAAAAATTGGAAGAATAAGTTCTTTATTATATATATTTTATTTATATCCATTATATTTAAATAGTGTATTAACTAATCAACATTTACCTGCTCTTATAGTATTAATTGTAATATATTTACTTATTAGTAA
>UQQI01000019.1 GCA_900543055.1 uncultured Mollicutes bacterium | reverse complement strand
TATTTATTAAATACATAACTGTACTTTGCGTCTGATATTTTTTTATTTTTATATAGTTCTTTAATTATTCCTAATTGAATTCTTGTTATAAATTCACTTTCTTTAATTCCAGTCATGTTTTCCTCCCTTTTAATTCTATTTATTTGATACTAAATTTATTACATAAAAAAATTAAGGTTATCCAAATTTTGTGGATAACCTCTTATAACATTTTAGAATGAACTTCTAATTTTTTATTTTGTAAATCTAAATATACTACATATTTATCTTTAGGTATTTTTCCTTTTAATGTCATTAATTTTCCATTAGGAACATCAGTAAATTTGATTTCAATATATAATTGATTATTTATACTTTTATATTCAAGTTCATAAACATTTTTAGAAAATAATTCATCTAGTATTTTAATAAATGATTCAAATTTTATTTTTTGCATTTCAGCTAATTCTTTAAAAAATTCTTCATTTTCATCATTTTGTCTGTTTCTATCTCTCATTCTTCCCCTACTAGTTTTATATTCATATTTAATATCTTCCACAGTAAAATAAGTATTGGTTAAATCTTTTAGATTATGTTTTTCCCTTTCAATTTCTCCATCTTTATAACAACTAAATTTATTATACATTACAGTATCTCTAAATATAGGATATCCTGTAATAGGAAAAATAATTGTTTTATAATGAAGTTGTTTAACTTCATCTGGTGTTAACAAATCTCTTGCCATTAATGAAGTAGATTTATTTCCATTATAGTCCATTAAACTAATAGATTGACTTATGCTACTTGATTCAATTGTTTTTTTACCTAATCTTTTTGAAATTGCTTCAGCTGTTTCTTGAGTATTTGTTTTTAGATATACCAAGCCACAGTTATCTAAAATAATTTGTGCTACATCTTTTCCATATACATTATCTAATTGAGCAAAAGATTGAATAAAAAATTGAAATCTCATACCTCTTGATCTAGCAACTGATACCATTGCTTCTATATCAGCAAGTGGTGGACAGTTTGCAAATTCATCCAACAACCAATCAATTTGTACTTTTAATCTTTTTTCTTTTCTTGAATTAGCAAGTTTTACTAATTCTTTGTATAGCAAACCTACGATTATTGTTACTAAAGTAAAATAAGTTTTATCTTCATCAGGAACTATTACATATAATGCTGTTTTTTCTTTTCCTAAGCAATCAAATTCAAAATTACTTTCACTTGTAACATTAGCAACATTTATGTCATCGAATAATGCCATTTTCTCTCCAAAAACTGCAGTAATAGATTTTAAAGTATTTTCTGAAGCACTTAATATTGATGTTAAACTATCTTTAGATTTTGTTCCATATGGTTTAGTTTCAATATAACTTTTAAATTTTTTCGAATTTTCATCACCCATTGAACTATTTTAAAATTTTCTTATACTAGTCATTGTAATTTGCTCTTCTTTTATATTTCCTAATTTAAATTCTTCTAAAAAGAAACCGATTAATCCTTCTAATAATTGTCTTGCAGAATTATTCCAAAATGGATCTTTTTGTTGAACTTTTTCCTGAGTTATCATTTGTGATAATGAAGTAATTAATCTATTTGTTTCAGCATAATGCGATAAGGCTAAATTATTTAAATTAAACATTTTATTTTTATATTCATCAATTAAATTATTATTTTTTTCAATTTCATTATTATATGATTCTTTTTTTGTTTTTCTTGTTCTAGGTATATTGATTTTATTTTTTAACTCAATATTTAAGTTATTTAATTCATCTATTTTCTTTTCTAAATTTGTCTTATCATTATCATATTTTATATATTGTTTATATTCATTTATTATCGGTTGTAATATATTAAACTTATTAGATAATTCTGGATGTCTAAAATCAATCGTTATAATTTTATAACCTTTATCTTTAAACATTTTACTTGTTTTATTAAATATTTCACCTTTTGGATCCGTTATAAAAACACTTCTTTCTTCTTTTGCATTTGCAATAAAAGAACAAGTTGGTATAACTGCAGTTACAGATTTTCCTGAGCCAGTAGAACCAAGATAAACATAATGAGGTGTTTCTCTATCAAACCATATTGTTTTATAATCTTTACTATACCATATTGGAAAACCTGCTTTATTAATATTTGATATTGATTCCTTTTTAAAATCTCTTTTTATTTCTTTAAAATTAGCAAATCTTGCACTACCATGTTCATTATTATTTTTAATTCTATTTTTAGCTAACATTGGTTCTATATACAAAAAAAATAATAGAAATATTGCTATTATTATTAATATAATTATATAAGTTATTGGCATAATAATCTCCTACATTTTAATTTCTTCTTTTATTAAATCTCTACAATAATCATTTATCGAATCTAATCTATCATTACAACTTAAATGTTCAATGTAATTTTCTAAATCTAATAGTTTTTCCTCACTTAAATCAATTTCATTATTTCTTAAATAGTTATATGCATAATATTTTAAAATGTCATCTTGTACTTCATATAATTTTTCTTCATTATAATTACCTTGTGCTATTTTAATTTGTTGTACTATTCCACCACATACACCATATTCTTTTTGTACTTCATCTATATACCATGTATTATTTTTAGCCCAATCAAATAAATCAGAAAAATAAATATCAACATTTGAATCAGCAATGTCCGAAAATACATCACATATAAATCCACTATCATAATTTGTTATACATTCCCCATAGGAATCTGAAATATTTCTTTCATAAATATTTAATTCATCAGAATACATCATATTATTTCTCCAAATTATCGTTTACTTTCATTAAATCCATTATATATTCATCTTCAAATTTTCTTAAAACAGATGGAAATTCTAAATGATTTTTTTTTCAGAATCGCTATCATAATATTTTTCTTCATAGTCATCATAATCTTCGCCTAAACGTGCAAATCTATATGAATAATCATTTTCTTCTAAATATTTTAATCCATAAACAATTGCATTAACATCTTCATAATCTTCATAATCATACCATTTTATATCATTCCATCCTAAATATACTGAATCACTATTAACAGCTCTTATATCAAAATTGTTTAATAAGTTCCCATATCCCCAATTCTTTTCAAATAAATAATTATCTGTATATTTTTTTAATTCATTATAACCTTTTTTTGAAATCATAATTCTAACATCAGATCTATATCCCATTATTATTCCTCCTTTTTTAAAATATAAAAAAAGACCAACTTTTTGTTGATCTATTCGATAAATTGACTATCTAAGTTTTGTCAACACTAAATTTATATTAATATTATACCACGACTAAAAACACGAAAATATGCGTTTTTTTAATTTTTTTCGTGTAATGTAATTATATATATGTTAAAATTAATTTGTTAATTTATTTTGAATGTTGTATTATTTTTGCACATTGTATATAACATTCTTAATATTTTTGTAGAGCAAGCAGTTAGATTTTCATAATAATGTTTACCTTCTGCTTTTTTTGTTAAATAATAATCATATACGGGGTGTCCAGGACATTGATGCCCTAACTTAACTACTATTTGACTAATATTAAATAATATCCATCTTGCATATTTATTTCCACGTTTAGAAATAGTTCCATGCACGTTTATACTTTTCCCAGATTGAATTATTGTTGGATCTAAACCACAGAAAGCAATTAATTGTCTATGATTATCAAATCTTGTTATATCACCTAATTCACCTAATAATTCGGTTGTTAATACTTCTCCTATCCCGTAAAAAGAATTAATTATATCGAAGTAAGGTGACTCTTTTGCAGTTTTTATCATCTTTTCTTTTAATTCATTTATTGTCTTAATATTCTCTTGTAAAATAGCAGCCATATCAGATAAGTTCTTTACATCCGAATGATCTTTATCGACACCTGGATATGAATTAACTGCTATATCTTTGATTTTGTTTGCTAACCTCTTATAATAATAATCATGTCTAGAATTAGTTTTATACAAATTATTGTATAATGCATCTATTCTTTTTTCTTTTACTATATAAGCATGAGGAAAGGTTTTAATAAAGTTTAATGCTGTTTCTTCATATATTCTGCTGCCTTTAAATATTTCTTCAAATTCTGGAAAACATATATTTATAAGTCTTTTATATCTATTTTTACAACTCACATTTAATTGAGTTAGATAAAAATATTGTCTTGTCATTGCTTTCAAATTAGCATATAAATCTTTTTTAGACAAATCATGATATTCTACTTCATTTACGAAAAATAATTTAGCTAATCTCATACAATCTTTTGTATCAGTTTTTGTTTTCCTTAATGTATCATAATTATTTTTGGTCGTTAAACTATTAATTACTAATGTATTAAAATTATTTTCTTTAAAATATCTTTCTACTGGCAAATGATATATTCCTGTTGATTCCATGAAAATAGTTAAATCTTCTAAATTAAAACTTTCAATTTTATCTTTTAATTCATTAAAATCACGAAAATTATGTTTTATCTCTTTAGGTTCAATCAATACTTCTCCATATTCAGTAGATAACATTATCATACTTTTTCCTTTAGCTACATCAACACTTAATACTGATTTCATTATTTACTCCTTTCTGAATTTAAGTCTCTTGTTTCCACCATTATTTCATCAAGCTTGTTATATAGATTCTACGACCTCACTATCTTAAACTAAATTAATAATAGAAATAAAAGCTGAACTGTCAATTTGTTAGATTCTATGACCTCTGTAATTTGCCGTTCTCACTTAAACTCTTGGTAAATAATTTAACATAAAAAAATAAGATATAAATATTAAATTATTTACATCTTAAAGTATACTTGTAATTTGTTGCCCTCTTTATAATTTTGATATCCAATTATTTTATCATCAAATGTTAGAAATGTTTTATCTTTGATATTTTTCTTTTTGTCTTATAACATAATTACTAATATTTTTATCATAATCTGGATATAAATAATTTAAACATTGTGCCACTTCTTTTGATACCATTCTAAAAATTCCCATACATAATTCTAAAGATTTCCACATTTCTGTATATGACCCCATATTATATGTAGCAAGAATTTTCTTCCATAATTCAGGTGAAATATATCGTTCTAAAAATTTATAGTTTTTTCCTAGACTAAAACTATAACCTTGCTCTATTCCAACCTTCCATGAAATCATTCGCAGTAATTCCATACGCACAATATTATTTAAATGGTCGATTGCAAATAAAATTTCCTTTCGACATAATCCTTTCACTACATATGTTACAGTATTCCAAAATTCATTACAGCAATCATCAAAAGAACGTGCTGTCGGATGTTCTATATAATAATCTTCATCTGTAGGTACTGGTATATTAGTAACACGATTATCCTTATCTAATAATAATTTTACTAATTTATCCCAAGTAAAATATTCATCTAAAACTTCTAATGGCAATAATGTCAAATCTATTTTAACTCCGTCCCAAAATAACATAAGATATGAATACCCTTTTTCTTCTTTTGGAAACAATTCCATATCCTCGGGTTTTTGCATAATAAGTCTCTCTCCAAAAACATTAAGCCACTCATCACTATTAATAAAACTCTGCATGTCTGTGACAAAAAAAGTAATATCATAATCTTGAAAATCATCTGGTATAATATTAATATTTGTTCTTGAACCTTCTAAAGTAACCACCCTAATTCTATCATCTGCTTTAGCAAAATTAAGTATAGTATCATATATTTGTTTCTCTGTTCTCATTTTCATA
This sequence comes from uncultured Mollicutes bacterium, assembly GCA_900543055.1. Lineage (GTDB taxonomy): Bacteria > Bacillota_I > Bacilli_A > RF39 > UBA660 > UBA3789. Next base: position 21,704 of record UQQI01000019.1, on the reverse strand, counting down.
TCAACTCACTTTTAAAATTATTATTACTTATATTATAACAGAAAAAAGTAAATTTTCTATTGCCTTAGATTTACCTTAAACATAAAATTATTCTTTAAATTTAACCTTGTATCTATTTTATATTTTTTCCTTTTTGGATTTCCATCAATCCTATAAATGCTATTATTTTTAATATCATAGCTTACAGACCAAATTGTATTAGCATCCTTTCTCTATCATAATCACATCTAAACAGTACAAAAATCTTTTTGATTTCTAAATACTTATCCATATCATCAACTACTTAACAAATTGTAATTTAGCGAATAGTAACTTAATTTTCTTTTTTATTAAACATATGGCGTACTTTATCTATTCGATTATTTGGTCTACGTGATTGAATAACTGGTTCACAAGTAGCAATTTGATAATCTTTTAATTCTGTCAAAAAAACTGCTTGTCCATTTGTATATAGAGTTAAAGTATTACGATATTCATTAATGCAACGTACAGGAATATGTCCTGTAAAAATAACTTCATCATTTTTTGATTGACTTGTTTCAATTATTGCACAATGTTTTTGTGCATCATTATATGCACGAGAAAAGTATTCCTGTGGTGTAAAAAGTATAAACGAAAGATATGGCTCTAATAATTGCGTTCCCGCTTTTTTCAATGCTTGTTCAAGTACAATTGGGGCAAGAAAGCGAAAATCCGAGGGAGTACTAACAGGGCTATAATAAACACCATATTCAAAACATATTTTACAATCTGTCACTTTCCAACCATACAATCCTTGCTCCAGTCCATAATCAATACCTTCTCTTACTGCATTTTGAAAACTTTGATTTAAATAACCGAGTGAAACTTTGCTTTCGTACTGTATTCCACTGCCAATTGGAAGTGGAGTTATTGATAATCCAATTGATGCCCAAAATGGATTTGGTGGTACTTCAATATGAATAGTATAATCTGCCTTTTGTAATGGCTTTTCCAAATAAATTACAGTTGGATCTTCGATTCTTATGTTTATGTGATATTTTTCAGTCAACAGAGAACAGATAACTTCTAACTGCACTGTTCCTAAAAAAGAAATGATGATTTCATGTGTTATCGTATCAACATAATAACGTAAAAGAGGATCAGTATCTGCAATTTCTGTAAGAGCATCCAATAATTTTTCTCTCTCTTCTATTTTTATCGGTTCAATTCTTGTTCGTAGTATTGGTACAGTCTTGTCATTCCATACATTGCATGGCAAAAGCTTTTCATTTCCTATAATATCGTTCAATCTTAATGTATTGTTAGGTATAATAAAAATATCTCCAGAACAAACTGTTTTTGTCTGTATCATTTCTCCATTTGAAGGAATATATATTTCTGTAAGTTTCACTTTCTTTTTTTCTGGCAATATAATTGTATCTCGTAAGTGTAATGTTCCACTGTAAAGACGCAAATAAACTAATCTTTGCTTATGGTCTGTATATTCAATTTTAAAAACCCTTCCACATAGTTCTGAATCATTCTCATTCATTTCAGGACAAAAAAGATTTGAAATAGCTTCGATGAGTTGTTGAGTCCCTATATTATTTCTAGCACTTCCATGGTATATAGGAAACAACGAACCTTTTTTAACACACCTATATTCTTCATACGTTAATTCTTGTATAGTCAATTTTTCTCCTGCAATATATTTTTCTAAAAGTTTATCATTTTTGGAAATTACAGGATCCCAATCATCTAAATCAATAATATTTTTAATTGATATTTCTGGAGTTAATGTTACATTTTGCATAACAATAATATCATTTGAAAGTTTTTCTTTGATATTTTGATAAATATTATTTAAGTTAATTCCATCCTGATCTATTTTATTTATAAAAATAATTGTTGGTATATTCATTTTTTGAAGTGCATGGAATAGTATTCTGGTTTGTGCTTGTACACCATCTTTAGCAGAAATTACTAAAATAGCTCCATCAAGAACAGATAAGGAACGATACACTTCTGTTATAAAATCTGTATGTCCAGGAGTATCTACAATATTGATTTTGTAGTCATTCCAATTAAAAGAAGTAACTGCTGCCTGAATTGTGATTCCACGCTGACGTTCTAAAAACATAGTATCTGTCCTTGTTGTTCCCTTATCTACACTGCCTAATTCTAAAATCGCTCCACTTGTATAAAGCAGACTTTCCGTTAAAGTTGTCTTTCCTGCATCTACATGAGCAAGAATACCAATGTTGATTATTTTCATTGAATTTCCCTCCCTACAAATTTATCTTTTAACTTAAAATCAATATTTGCTAATTTTGTTCTTTTAAACTATTCTCAAAATCAATTATCCACTTTTCTAATGTTTCTACTAATGCTAATTGTTGTTTGAACATTTGTTTTCCAACATTAGGAATATGTTGTCTATGAGATTGTCTTTCATTTAGTAATTCTTTTAATTCTAATATCTTTGATTTTATATTAGAAACAAGAATCTTTTTTTGTTCATCATCTACTAAATCTAAATTCGTGATAATAATATTAAAATCCAAATATAGACTAACATCAGAATTTGAAATATCATTCATAAGTTTATTAAAATAATCATTACCTTTGTTAGTAATAGTATATATTGCTTTATCTGGCATATTTCCCTCTTTCTCTTTATGGCTAACAATATATTCTTTTGATTCTAATTGTAATACTTTCTTATAAATAGACTGTTCACTAATTTTTACCCATCTTGGTATATTACGATATTCTATATTTTTTTTAATATCATAAGCACTTTGTGATTTTTGTTTAATAAGTCCTAATAATACCAAATCTATATTTGACATAATCTCTACTCCTTACTTAATATAATCTGTAACGCCAAGTCTATTTCCAAATGGATCTTCAAACTCGACTGCATTACCAGTTCCAATTTTAAAAGGCTCACTCAAAAATTTTATACCATTATTCAACATTTCTTTATAGAAGATTGCAACATCTTCTACTTTAAACCATATTGTAGGCTTTAAATTCTCAAATTTATTTTTGTCTTTTAAAATTATTGCAGGTTCTTCATTTCCAATATTATAAGCAACCATTCCCTTATCAGAGAAATCAAATTTCTTTTTTAACCCCAATATTTCCTCATAATATCTTTTTGCTTCTTCCATATTATCTACAGGAAGAAAATAGTTGTCATAATTTTTCATATACTCCGCATCTCCTTTTTACTACAAACTACACTACTATATTTTATAGTAGTTATAATTAAATGTCAATAAATAATAAAAAAATAATTGCATTTAATTCGTTTATAATTCTTATAAAAAATAGATTAGTTGCACTGAACTAATCTATTTGTATAACTGCTTGTCGTACAAAAAAGACTGTCATTACTGACAATCTTTTCGGTAAATTACTATAAATCAATAACTATAAAATTGTAATTTGTATTACTTATTTATACATTTAATATATATATTTAATGCTTTTAATAAAGCTATTGAAATTAAAATTGCACCAATAATATCAGTAAACCAATGCACACCAGAAATAAATCTTCCTATAACAATTACTAATATCGATAATATAGAAATAATATTTTCTACTTTGAAAAAGTTCTTATTTTTAAATAAATATTTATTAATCATTAAAGAACTACCACAAATACATACTGATAATAATGTGTGCGAAGATGGATAAGAAGCCTCTAAAATTCCATCCATTAATGTTGGTCTATAATTAATTATATAAGTTTCAAATAAGATATATAATCCAATTACTATAATATAGAATACTCCTAATCCTAATATTTCTTTATCTACCTTTAATATATTTTTTCTTTTAATCATTTGAACTAATCCAATCATTGCATATATAAAAGCAATAATTAATGGCACAAATCCTAACCAATCTGTTATTGAATACCATACCATATTTACTCCAGTAAGATTAAAAATAAATTTATTAATTGTAGCAAATCCAACTAATGAATCTTTTGGACCGATTGCTTGTACATCAATATATTTTACTAATATCGTATATATAATCGCTACAGCAAATAACCCTCCACATACAAAAATATCTTTTCTCTTCTTTTTCATAATAAACTCCTTTCTTGTTTTTTTACAAATTCAGTTTATTATGATTAAAGAAAATGTTCAAGAAACTTACTTTCACATCATCGTCTTTTTTCGACACTTTTTTTCACATTAATTTTTTTACTTTTTTTCGTTAGAAAATAACAAAAATGATTTAAATACAAATAACATAAAAATTAAACTACAAGCATAAGGTTCTTTTGTCATTATCAAAAAAAGTATTACTAATAAATGAATTGATATTGAAATAATATTAAGATATTTTTGTATTTTTTCTTTTCCTAATAAACTCAATATTATTTCAATAATACCTATTATAAACAAGATTATATAACTAACTAGATATGAGATTTTTATATAATTTAATAAATCATTTTTCGCAAATAATGAAACCGAATATATATAATTATTAACAGTAAATACATATAATGGAAGAATAATCATAAATAAAGATAATAAATCAAATGCCCCAAATATGAAACCATTATTCTTTTTTATTTTTTGTTGTTTGTCCTGTTCAGCAATATCTAATATTTCCTCACTTGATAATAAATCATCAATAGAAATATTAAATAACTTTGACATATATTTTAATGAATCTATACTTGGATATCCTTTTCCACTTTCCCATTTAGAAACTGCCGTTCTTGACACATATAATTTTTCTGCAAATTGTTCTTGAGTTAAATTGTTATCTGTTCTTATTTTTTTAATTTTATCACAAAATTCCATATAACCACTCTTTCATACAAATTACTATTTATCTTTCTCTTACACTTACAATTATAACACATAAATTCTCTTCATTTAGTATGCAATATTCTTTTAAGAAAGGAAATTAGTCTTTATATAATATTTCTTCATTATTTGGTATATCTAATGAGTTAGTATAATTTTCAAATCTATCTACGGTATCAGTTTCCATCTTTTCAGTTACTCTTACATAGATATTATAAGTAGTCATAATAGTTGAATGACCTAATCTTTTAGATACTGCTTTAATATCTGCACCTTGCTCAATTAATCTTGTTGCATGTGTATCTCTAAAGTCATGGAATCTACTAGGTATTTTTAATTCATAATTGATTACCTTATAAGCATGTCTTGGTGTTTCAGTTCCTCTAAATTGACCATTAGGTTTAACAAATATTAATCTTGCTTCTGGTAAATTAACATCCAACTCTGCTTCTGCATCAACTATTTTAATTTCTTCTCTTTTAGTATATTCATTTAATACTTTCTTTTCATAATGTTTTAAATATTTATCTCCATAAAATTTTTTATGTTCTTCTGTTAGTTTCTTATATTCTTTTAATGCCTTAATTAATGTATCACCAATCGCAATAGTTCTTCTTGACTGAGGATTCTTACAACTTCCATAAAACCATGTTTCAGTAGAATGTCCTTTAGCTATATTATATCTTTTAGGTAGTCCATCTTTATTCTTTCTTATTATGTTTTTATTGACAGTCAATGTTTTATTTTCAAAATCAATGTTATCCCAAGTTAATCCATATACTTCTGAAACTCTTAATCCTGTATAGTATGCTGTTAAGAATGAATAATAGATATATGGTAAATCTTTAAATCTATCTAATATTCTTTCTATTTCCTCTTGAGTATAAATATGTACAGGATCTCCAGTTACTATTTCGTATCTTGGAATATGAACATGTTCTGCTGGATTATGATTAATAAAATTTACATCATAACAAGCATATTTTAATGCTCCTTTTATTGTTTTTAGTATTCCATGAAGATAATGTTTTGAAAATTTATTATCTACATATAATTGATTAATAAAATTTTGTATAAGTTCTGAATCTATTTGAGATAACTTATACATTCCTAGTTTAGGTTTTAAATGAACCTTAATAATATTTAAATATGTAACTATAGTTGCATATTTTAAATTAAAATTACAATAATTATCAATCCAATAATCAAGATAGTCTGCAAATGACATATCTCTATTCTTATTCTTCTTACCATAATAGTAATATTCATTATAAGCTAATGCTCCTTCATGTAATGCTTCTTGTTTAGTTTTAAATCCTGACTTTGTTAGCCACTTTCTTGTTCCATCAATAGATGCTATTTCAATTCGGTATTCATATACCTTTCCACGTTTTCTTACGCTTACCATTTTTTGTACCTCTTTCCTAATTTATGGTAAACAAAAAGCCATCAAATTTTGATGACTTTTATCTAACGTGTTGTCCACGAATAATATACTAAATTTTCATATAAATTATGCATTTTTGTCCACAATCTTAAATTTACGTGGACAAAATGTGGACAAATAGCCTTTTTTGAGTGTTTTTTACGTGGACGAAATCCTCGCAAACCCTTTATTTATCGCTACTTGCCACAGCATTGTTTATATTTTTTCCCTGAGCCACATGGACATGGATCATTTCTTCCAACTTTTTTAGTCCTTTTTGGCTTTTTCTTTTCTACTTTGTCTTCTGAGTCATTTGTTGTGATTTTCTTTGTATTTTCTTTTCTTTCAATATTTTGTCTTATTTCTGCTTTTAGTAAGAATATTGAAATATCTTTATCTATCTTTTGTAACATTGAATCGAATAAGTCGAATCCTTCCATTGTGTATGCTCTTAATGGGTCTTCTTGAGCGTATCCACGTAAGTGAATTCCTTCTCTTAAATGTGACATTGTATTAATATGTTCCATCCAGTAGTTATCAACAACTTGTAAAGTTATAACCTTTTCAAATTCTTGACTTACTTCTTCTGGAATATCTTTTATCTTATCTTCATACTCTTCGATTACTCTCTTGCAAATAAAATCTATTAATTCTTCTGGTTGTTTTCCATTTACATCCTTTTCTTCTAAATCATTCTTTAATAAGTTTTCATTTACAAACTCTCTGATATCTTTATAATCTTCTGGTGTTAATTCGTTCTCTGGTGGGATGTGTGATTTTACTAAATCTTCTACGTGATGTCTAAATGTACTTAATACCATTTCATGAATTGATTCATTATCTAAGATTTGATTTCTCTTTCCATAGATAATTTCTCTTTGATTATTCATTACATCATCATATTGTAGTAAATTCTTTCTTATATCATAGTTGTTACCTTCAACTCTTTTTTGTGCTTGTTCAACTGATCTTGTGAATGCTTTACTTCTGATTGCTTGATCTCCAATTCCCATGTTCTCCATCATCGCACCAATTCTGTCTGAACCGAATCTTACCATTAAATCGTCTCTCATTGATACAAAGAATTGAGTATATCCGGGGTCTCCTTGACGTCCTGAACGTCCACGTAATTGGTTATCTATACGGCGTGATTCATGTCTTTCTGTACCAACAACACATAATCCCCCTAATGCTCTTACTTCATCTGATAATTTAATATCAGTACCACGTCCTGCCATATTAGTTGCGATTGTTACTGACTTGCCTAAACCAATTTTAGAAATAATTTCAGCTTCTCTTTCATGGTTCTTTGCATTTAATACTTCATGTGGAATATGCGCTTGTTTTAATAAACTACTAATTAGCTCACTTGTTTCAATAGCAATAGTTCCTATTAAAACTGGTTGCCCATGTTCATATCTATCTTTAACGAAGTTAATTATTGCTTTATATTTTGCTTCTTTTGTTGCATATACTAAATCAGCTTCATCTATTCTTGCAATATCTTTATTAGTTGGTATTTCTATAACATACATGTTATAAATATCTCTAAATTCTTCTTCTTCTGTTTTTGCAGTACCTGTCATACCAGATAATTTGTTATACATTCTAAATAAGTTTTGGAATGTTATTGTTGCAAGTGTCTTTGTTTCTTGGTTGATAGTTACTCCTTCTTTTGCTTCTATTGCTTGATGAAGTCCATCAGAATATGCTCTACCTTTCATTAGACGTCCTGTAAATTGGTCAACAATTACTATTTCTCCATCTTGTACAACATAATCTACATCATTTTTCATTGCATAATTTGCACGTAATGCTTGATTAATAAAATGAAGTAAAGTTGAATTATCAACATCATATAGATTGTCTATATGGAACATTTCTTCTGCTTTATCTGCACCTTGTTCAGTTAAGTTAACGCTTTTTGTTTTTTCATCATAAATAAAGTCCTCTTCTATTTTTAAACTCTTAGCGTACTTATCAGCACTAATGTATAGATTTTGATTAGCCATTTCTCCACCTGAAATAATTAGTGGAGTCCTTGCTTCATCTATTAAAACTGAGTCGACTTCATCAATAATCGCAAAATTTAATGGTCTTTGAACTCTTTCTTCTTTTCTCACAACCATGTTATCTCTTAAATAATCAAATCCAATTTCATTATTTGTAGAATATAGTATATCACAATTATATGCCTCACGTTTCTCTTCGGCAGTCATATCTCTTCTATTAACTCCAACAGTTAATCCTAAGAATCTATGAATTCCACCCATCCATTCAGCATCACGCCCAGCAAGGTATTCATTAACCGTAATTATATGAACTCCTTTTCCTGTTAACGCGTTTAAATATGCAGGTAGTACAGATGTTAAAGTTTTTCCTTCACCTGTTTTCATTTCTGCTATATTACCATAATGGATTGCTAGAGCTCCAAGTATTTGGACATAGTAATGTTTTTCTCCAATTATACGGAATGCGGCTTCTCTTGCAGTAGCAAATGCTTCTACTAATATATCTTCTAACGTTTCCCCATTATTTAATCTTTCTTTAAATTCTTCTGTTTTATTTTGTAATTCAGTGTCAGTTAATTTAGAGTATTCTTCATCTAAAGCCATAACTTTATCTGCAATACTATTAAATCTTCTTAACTCTTTATACTCATGATCGAATAATTTCTTTAAAATATTCAAATACATCAGCTCCTTCAATTATTTATTTTATCAAAAAAAAAGAGAGAATAAAAGCATATTCTCCCTTTTTTGTATATATACCAATTATTCAGATTCAATTACTCCATAATTAGAATCATTTCTCTTATATACGACAACAGGATTATTTGTTTCGCTATCTTTATACATATAGAATTGATGTCCTAATAATTCCATTTGAAGTATAGCTTCTTCTTCATTCATTGGTTTGACTTCAATTGTTTTTCTTTTTACAATTTTATGTTCTTCTTTTTCTTCAGGTTCGTCAACAATTATACTTTCAAAATTAAAGTCATAACTTTGTTTAACCTTCTTAGACATCAATCTTGTCTTATTCTTTCTTAATTGTCTTTCTAGCTTGTCGATTGTTTTATCAACAGCTGCATAAAAGTCATCTTTAGTTTCTTCTGATCTTAAAATAAATGACTTTAATGGGATTGTTATTTCAACTGTTTGTTCATGTCCTTTTACTTTTACTATGACACTAGCGCGAACATTTTCGCTATTTTCTAAATACTTTTCTAATCTCTCTAATTTTTCTTCAACATAGTCGTTCATAGCTTTTGTAATTTTAACTTTGTTTCCATGAATAATAATTTCCATAATATCTCCTCCTTTATATTTACATTATACCACATTAAAAGAAAAAAAAACTACTATTTTTAAATAGTAGTTTCTTGCAATAATCTTACGTTTATTGCTTGAAATCCTTTACTTGTTTCGATAAGTTTAAATTCAACTAATTGGTTTTCTTTTAGAGTTTTATAACCATCTAATTCAATTGCAGAGTAGTGAACAAATATATCTTCATTTTCTCTAAATCCTATAAATCCGTATCCTTTATCATTATTAAACCATTTCACGCGTCCAGTCATCACTGTTTACACCTCACATTCTACCAACTCTTTATCTTTGGTGATTTTATTCTAACAAATATATTTATAAATCTATGCTTTTTCTATAAATTGTTTGTAATAAATCTATTTTTGTGAGATATTTTTTCTTTTTCGACATTTTTCGTCATCTTATTCCTCTTAAATACGCAATTATTTCTTTTTTCTTTTCCCTTGATACTTCACAAATGCTTATTTCATCATCAAAATATATTATATTATTTTTTGTGTTATATATTCTCACTTTTTCTAAATTAATAATATAACTTCTACTACACTTTATAAATCTATTGTCTAAATTATCTATTAATTTGCTTAAAGTTAATGGAATATAGTAATTGTTATTATTTGTTTTTATTAAGCATCTTTTATTTTCAGAGTCATTTTCTATAAACAAGATATCTTGATATGGAATATTGTAAATACTACCTTTATAAGTAAATTTTAATATATTATTTTTCTTATCTAGATTTTTTATGGATATTAAAATGTCTTCTTTTAATCTTTCCTTAAAATCTTTTGTAGTACTAATTATATCTAATATCATAAATCTTTTATCAAATAGACTATATTTATCTTTATCATTCTTTATTAATAAGATTATTATAGATGACCAATCATCTAATTCGTATCTTATTCTTTTTATTTTATTTATATCAAGAATATTTTTAGAATCATAATTTAAGATATAAATATTAAAATAATTATTCTCTTTATATGAGTCATATATTTTAATATCATAAGTATAATTATAGTTCATCATATAATTATCAATTACTTCTTTTAACTTTTCTTCTTCAATTATAAAATTTATCATATTATCACGCTTTCAACGTTATATTATCACATAATAAAAGAAAAAGACTAGTTTTTTGCCTTTTTCTTAATTTTTAATTTATTAGTAATTTTTTTAATTATTTGTGGATTTTTATCTGAAATAATTGTTGTATGAAATACAAACCAAAGTACTAATATAAATAATAGTATATATATTGATTGAGCAACTATCGGATCTTGAAGTTTTAATGTGTAGAAGATTGATGCTGTTGCGAATAATATGTTTATTGCATATATTATTAATACTGTTGTTGTTGGAGAAAAGTTCATTCCTAATAATTGATGATGTAGGTGTTGTTTGTCTGCTTTGAATGGTGGTTCTCCTTTTAATAATCTTCTAATTATTGCGAATAAAGTATCAAGTATTGGTATTCCTAATATTGTTACTGGTACGAAGAATGATATTAACGCAGGTCCTTTAAATTCTAGTAATGTTATTACTGCTATTATAAATCCCATAAATGTTGCTCCATCACCTGCAAATATTTTTGCATTACTGAATGGTCTAAAATTATGAACTAAAAATCCTAAAGTTGAACCTAACATTATAAGTGTTAATATCATTACAAGGCTTCCGAATCTTCCTTGAAAGAAACCTATAATTGCAATTGTTATGTAAAATATTGAACATATTCCTCCACTTAATCCATCTAAGCCATCTATTAAGTTTATTATGTTTGTACAAGCAACAATAAATAGTATTGTTACTGGGTATGATAAAATACCGAAGTTTAGTGAATAACCAAATGCTGTAATATTATCGAGTAAAATATGTCCATAAAATACTATTATCGATGCAGCAATTAAATGTCCTAGCATCTTATGCGTTGCTTTTATTGGATTAATGTCATCAATAATTGATGTAAATATTACTATAAAGCTTCCTATCAAAATAGAGTTCATTCTTACACTTTGTTCTCCAAAGAGCATATATCCTAACATAAATCCTAGAAATATTCCCACGCCTCCAAGTTTAGGAGTTGCTTTTTTATGGATATGTCTATGTCCTTCTTCAGTTCTTGGTATATCCATCGCCCCTACATGTGCTGCTATTTTTCTCATTAAAAACATAATTATTGTTGAAAAGATAAATGTTGTTAACACTATCTTAGCAGCTGAAATTAGTTGTATTCTCATATAAATTTTTCACTTCCTAAGAAAATTATAACAAATTGGCTTATAAATAAAAAGAAAAAAACCAATATTATTGGTCTTCTTCTAGTCCTTTTATGTCTTCAAGGAGAACTCCTGTACCTTCAGCTACACATGTTAATGGTGTTTCTGCAATTAAAGTTGGTATAGTTAACTCTTCTTCTAATAAATCCACAAGTCCTGTTAACTTTGCTCCTCCTCCTGTAAGAACTAATCCTTTTTCAACAATATCTGCTGATAATTCTGGAGGTGTTTGTTCTAAAACATTTTTAGTAGATTTTATAATTCTATTTAAATCATCTTCTAGAGCTTCTTTTGTTTCTTCTTGTGTTAATTCTATTGAATCAGGTAAACCTGTTATTAAGTTTCTTCCTTTTACAACTAATTTTTCTTTTTTAGATGGTTTGTATACGTTAGCAAAGTTTATTTTTATATCTTCAGCTGTCTTTTCTCCAATTAGTAATTTATATTTTCCACGTATATATTTTATTATATCCTGATCAAAAACATTTCCTGCTATTCTTACTGATGCTGATGAAACAATTCCATTCATTGAAAGAATTGCTATATCTGTTGTTCCACCACCAATGTCTATTACCATATTTGCAGATGGTTTAGAAATATCCATCCCTGCTCCTATTGCTGCAACTTTTGGTTCTTCTTCTATAAATACTTTTCTAGCTCCCGTTCTTTCTGCTGCTTCTTTTATGGCATTCTTTTCAACAGGAGTAATATTTGTTGGACAACATATAAGTATTCTTGGTCTTGAGAATAAGCTTCTTGCTTTAATCTTGTTTATAAAGTAATTTAACATAATTTCAGTTAATTCAAAGTCAGCAATTACACCATCTTTCATTGGTTTTACTGCTTTTACTTTTTCAGGGGTTCTTCCAAGCATTTCTCTTGCTTCTTCTCCAACAGCGATAACTTTATTTGTCTCTGTATCTATAACAACTATACTAGGTTCATTTAATACTATTCCACGACCTTTGATATAAATCAAAACATTTGCTGTACCTAAATCTATTCCTATATCTTTTGCTAGCATAATTTTCATTCCTTCCTTTATTATTTTACCATACTTTTTAAGATTTATTATTTATTATATTACAAATAACAATAAAAAAGAAGAAATAAATTTCTTCTAACCTTTAATTTCTTTATTTAAATAGTTTTCTGGGTTTACACTATTACCATTTTCATATATTTCTAGATGTAAATGATTACCTATTTCTTTGTCTAATTCATTAGTTCCGCTTTTACCAATTACTTGTCCTTGATTTATATAATCATCTTTTTTTACATTAACTTCGCTTAGACTTTGATAACTTGAAATTATTCCATTATCATGTTTTATTTCTATTGTTTTTCCTATTAAATTATCTTCTTTTACTGATATTACTGTTCCTTCAAGAATTGATATTACATCGAATTGATTATCAGATGTAAAGTCAATTCCCGAATTTTGAATATATGTATTATCATGGACAGTTATAGAATTTTCTTGACTTTGTGATTCTCCTTTGTAGTCATAATACGTTTTTCCAATTTTTACTGAACTATCTATATAAGGATTAATTATTTTTTTTGTCGTATTAATTACTGGTATTGAATCATTTATGGTATCTTCTGTTACATAGTCATTTTGTTTAGAAAGAGACTCCTCTCTAAAAAATATTATAGTAAGTAACGGAATTAAGACAAGTATTGCGACTAATAGTGGAATAGTTTTTATTCTAACCTTTCTTTTCATAATATCACCTCAATATAAGTGTTTACAAAAAAAGAAGATTTATACATCTTCTAGAAAAGTTTTGTGCAACTAAATATATCAAAAATGAAATTAGTAACTAGATATATCATTGATATTCCAAGGAAAAAGTAAAATATTCTTGCTTGAAGTATTTTATCTTTTTTAAAAATTTTATTTATATTTACAGAATCCATTGCCCATATTACTAAGAATGTTACTGCAACATAAAGAAAAAATTTACCACTCATTAATTATTTTCCTCATAATCAATAATTTTATCTACTCTTCTATGATGTTTTTCTAAATCTGAGAATGGTGTGTTTATAAAAGTAGTTACTATTGCTAATGCATCTTCTATTGTAGTTTTTTCTCCAAATGCAACAATATTTGAATTGTTATCGTTTCTTGTAACTTGCGCTTCTTTTCTTGTAGTTACTTTAGCACATCTTACTCCTTTTACTTTATTGCAAGCAATACTTATTCCTATGCCAGAACCACATATAGCAACTCCGAAATCAACTTTTTTATCTCTAACATTTTCTCCAAGTTTGAATGCGTAATCTGGATAATCCGTTGACTCTTCACTATCAGTTCCATAATCTTCTACTTCATAATTTCTTTTTACTAATTCTTCAATTAATTGTTGTTTTAATTTATAACCTCTATGGTCACTTGCTAATCCTATTTTCATATTTTCTCCTCAATTTTGTTTATATTTACTTCTTTATTATACCACAAAAAGCAAAGAAAAAACTGCTTATTAAGCAGCTTCTTTTTGATCAAAACCGTATTTCTTGTTGAATTTATCAACACGCCCTGCACGTGAAGTTCTACTTTGTTTTCCAGTGTAAAATGGATGACAATTTGAACAAACTTCAACATTAATCTCAGACTTAGTTGATTTACAAGTAAATGTATTTCCACATGCACATGTTACTGTACAATCTTTAACCTCTGGATGTATTCCCTTTTTCATATTATCTCTCCTTCCGCCATGACAAAATTCTTGCCATAGATATAAATCGCGTTATTAATATATCAAACTTTTTATTGTTTTTCAAGGCTTTATTAAACTTTTCCACTATTTTTAGTGCTATTTTACTGTATCTATAATTGATTTTCCTATTAATTCATAACCTTTTATATTAGGATAATAACTATTAGGATTAGAAAAATATTCTTTTCTATTATTTAAAAGATTATATGTTTCAATAAATATTACATCACTATTTTTACTCAAAATATTATTAAGTTCCTTTATACCTTTATTAACATAATAATCATCTTTATTAGATTTAAAATAGCCTACCACTATTATTTTTCTTTTGTAATATTTTCTTATTTCTTTTAGTAGTTTATTGTATGACTTATCTATTTCTCTTGTTATACTAAGTAGTCTACTATTAGTTAAATTCTCTTCTAATTCAATTTTATATAATAAATCATTATAACCTATCGTTAAAAATAATATGTTACTAGAGTTTAAATCTTCTTTTAATTTATTATCAGTTTTTATTTTTTCAGTAAGAGATGTAATACTCATTTCTTTTTTTGAATATGAATCTATTATTTTTACTTTTTCCTTTTCTTTTAATTTAAAATCTTTATAGTAATCTGCATAGGAATAGTCATCTATTGCGTATGAATTTATTCCTAATGATACACCATCTCCTAATGATGTAATAGTGTATACACTATTTTTTGTTGAATTATATATGAAATATACGGATATATTTAAGAGTAATAGTAATAATAATTTTAATAGTTTTTTCATTTTACCTCCAAAAAAAAGAAATATAACTATTAAATTATATTTCTTTAAGAGTAATTTTAGCACCTACGTTTGTTAATTTATCTATTATATTTTCATATCCTCTTAGTATGTGTTCTACATTAGTTATTGTAGTTTTTCCTTCTGCTAATAGACCTGCTGCTACCATTGCTGCTCCAGCTCTTAAGTCCGTTGCAACTACTGATGATCCTTTTAATTTTGTTGGACCAACTATTGTTGCGGTTTGATTTTTAACAGTTATATCTGCACCTAACTCTTTTAAATATGGTACATGCATAAATCTATTTTCCCAAATTGTTTCAGTAGTTTTACTTTTTCCATTACATTGTGTCTGTAATACTGTAAATGGTTGTTGTAAATCTGTTGCAAAACCTGGGTAAACAGCAGTTTTTATACTTGTTGCTCTTCTATTACCTTGATTTGAAACTATTACATAATCTTGTCCTACTTCTAATTCTACTCCCATCTCTTCTAATTTTGATAAAAGTGAATCAATATGTTCTGGTATAACATTATCTACTTTTATTGGAGTTCCACATAATGCTCCTATAATAATGTAAGTTCCTGCTTCAATTCTATCTGGTATCACTTCATGGAAACATTTTGTTAAATGATCAACACCTTCTATTTTTATTGTTGAAGTACCTGCTCCTGTAATTTTTGCTCCCATATTATTTAAGAATGTTGCTACATTTACTATTTCTGGTTCTTTAGCTGCATTATCAATTACTGTTTTTCCTTTAGCTCTTACTGCAGCTAACATAATGTTTATTGTCGCACCAACTGATGCAATATCTAAATAAATATTTGCTCCGTGTAACTCTTCTGCTTCTACAATGTATTTGTTTTTTTCATTTGTAACAGTTGCTCCTAATGCTTCAAATCCTTTTAAGTGTAAATCAATTGGTCTTGCTCCTATTGAACATCCTCCAGGAAAATACATTACTGCTTTTTTATATTTTCCAAGGAGTGCTCCCATAAAATAGTATGATGCTCTTAATTTTTTTGAATATTCTTCTTTTATTTCAATATTTTGCATATGTTCTGGATTAATAATAATACTTTCACTTGCTCTTTTTACATCCACATTTAATTCTTTTAAAATATCACATAATGCATCAGTATCAGTTATTTCTGGGATATTACAAATTGTTGCTTCTTCATCTGTTAATATGGCAGCAGGAATAAGTGCAACGGTCGCATTTTTCGCACCACTTACTCTTATAGTTCCAGAAAGTTCTCTTCCACCTTCTATTTCCATAATCTTCATAGCTTTTTCCTCCATTTTCTCTCTTATATATTTAATTTTAAAATTAAAACTTGATACAGTTTCTTGTTTTTCAATCTTATAATAAGAAATTCGCTATATTTTGTCAATTAAATAGGCTAAATCGTATGTAATTTAACGTAAAATAAAGAATATATAAGTTTCTGCTATATATTCTATTCTATTCAATTATTAAAAATACTTATCTATTATTTCTTTAACTAATGAACTATATTCTATATTACTATCTTCATCAAGCATACAAAGAGGTGGGAATAAAACACACCAGAAATTTTTTCCGTTCCCGTCACCTATCGTTATAACAACTGATTCATATTCTCCTTCTTCATAAATTACATTTTTATATTCTTTTCTTGGAAAATAATTTTTTCCATAATTTATTTTAAAATTTTTATCACTATTATTTTCTTTTATAGTTTTATCAACAATTTCTGTGAATTCTGGTAATTTTTTATTTATATAGTTTCTTGTTTCTTGAATATTTTTTAAATTATTTGTTTCCGCAAATTTTGTTGATAAGTTTTTTACTATTTTCTTTTTTAGATTCTGATCTTTTGAATAGTCACTATTCGCAATCACTCTAAGTCTAATGGATTCTTTTGGTATAATTACTTTTTCTGTTTTGTTAATACATAAAATACCTATTATAACTGCTAATACAAGAACAATTTTTTTCATAATAAAAGCCTCACTTTCATAATACTTGTGAGGCGTTATCTCTATTTTTATTCAATATTTTTAAAAATAAATAACATTCTATCTTTTTCTGATAAATCTTTTTTTACTTCTATTCTTATATTATCTAAATACTTGCTTGCTAATGTTTTTATATCTTCTGCTTGAGTATAACCTATTTCAAAAGCAATAATTGCTCTTTCTTTTAAATTTTTACCAGCATCTCTTAATATGCTTTCATAGCAATCTAAACCTTCATCCCCTGCATATAATGCAAGATGTGGCTCATTATCTTTAACAATTTGTTCTATTTGTTCATTATTTTTAATATAAGGTGGATTACTAATAATTACATCATATTTTTTTTCTATATTTTTTAAAAAATCATTTTGATATAAATTAGCATTTGATTTTAAATTTTCTTTATTTACTTTAGTCACTTCTAGAGCTTTCTTGCTAATATCTATTAAATCCACAGATTTTGTTGAAATCTTTTTTTCTAAAGTTAATCCTATTACTCCACTTCCACAACCTAAATCAATTATATCCACAGGTTCTGTGAAATACTTATTCACGTATTTAATTGTATTTTCTACTAGTTCTTCAGTCTCAAATCTTGGTATTAATACATTCTCATTTATGTAATACTTAATTCCATAAAAATTTACATTTCCAATAACATATTGAAGAGGTTTTCCCTCTTCAAGTGCTAGTATTTGCCTTTTATACTCATTAGATATTTTATCATCTACTTTTTCATCTAAATAATTTAAAAGTTCTAATGAATTCTTATTTAATAACTCTGCTAATAAAATTTTGGCATGTTCACTATGGGAATGATTTTTTCCAAAGACTAATAATTCTTCTATTGTCATTTATTCTTCTTCACCTTGAAGTTTTCTTTTTTGGTCTTCTTGGATTAGTGCATTTAATATATCGTCTAAATCTCCGTCCATTACTCTATCAAGGTTCTTTGTAGTAAATCCTATTCTATGATCAGTAACTCTATTTTGTGGATAGTTATATGTTCTTATTTTTTCGGCTCTGTCACCTGTTCCAATTTTACTACGACGTTCTTTTCCTTCTTTTTCTGCTTTTTCTTGTTCTTGTAATTCATATAATCTTGATTTTAATACTTTCATAGCTTGCTCTTTATTTTGAATTTGACTTCTTTCATTTTGACAAGTAACTACTGTATTTGTAGGTAAGTGAGTAATTCTTACTGCTGAATCTGTTGTATTTACTCCTTGTCCTCCACAACCACTTGAACGATAAATATCTATTCTTAAATCATTTGGGTTAATTTCTACTTCAATGTCATCGTCCGCTTCTGGCATAACTAATACTGTTGCTGTTGATGTTTGAAGTCTACCATTTGATTCCGTTACTGGAACTCTTTGAACTCTATGTGAACCAGATTCATATTTAAGTAAAGAATATGCTCCTTTTCCTTTTACAATGAACTCTATTTGGCTAAATCCTCCTGCAGTACCATCTACTGAGTTATATACTTGATATGAAAAACCTTTCTTTTCTGCATATCTTGTATACATTCTAAATAAATCTCCTGCGAAAATATTAGCTTCATCTCCACCAGCTGCTCCACGAATTTCAATAATAACATTTTTCTCATCGTTAGGATCCTTTGGTATAAGTAATATTTCAAGTTCTCCATCTAATTTTACTTTTTCTGCTTCTAAGGCTTTTAATTCTTCTTTAGCCATATCACCTAAGTCAGGATCTTTTACCATCTCTTTAGTACTTTCAATATCTTCTAATGTTTTTTTATATTTTTTATAGCAATTAACTATATCAGCAAGTGATGCCATTTCTTTTGAATATTCACGTGTCTTTTTTACATCGCTTAAAACTTCTGGTCTAGTTAATTCTTGCTCTAAATCATTATATTTTTTTAAAGTCGTTTCTAATCTTTCTATCATATTTTCACCTAATCTTTCGTAAGTCAGTCCTATTATATCATAATTTTCTGATGAAAAAAACTAGATTATTGTTCTAGTTCTAATTCATCTTCATCTATAACTACTAAATCTTTTAATTCTTCATTAGCATCATCATCATAATCACTGTCATCGTCTGTGTCATCATAGTTATCTTCAAAGTCTTGAATATCTTCAAGTTTTTCTTCTTCAGTTTCCTCTTCTTCGTCATCGTCTTCATCATCTTCTGTTGTGATTTTTATAACTTTATCTGAGGTATGATTAGATCTTAAATCCCATTTTCCGTTTGGTAATAGAATAAATCTCTTATCTGTAGATAGTGCAGTATAAAAATCAGCAATCTTTGCTTCGAATGTACTTTCTGGTAATTCTAATAGTTTAATAATCTTTTTGAATATATCAGCAGTATTTAATGTTCTTTTGCTATCTTCTAATATCATAGCAGCAATATCTTTGTTAGAAATTAATTCTAATTCTTCTTTTTTCATTTTAATACTCATAGGTAGTCCTCCTATATACAATTTTTTCTATAAAATTTGGTAGAAAAATTACCATTAAATTTTATAACATATATCTTTTATCTTGACAATACTTTTTTACATTTTTTCTGGAACTTCTATACCTAATGTATTTAAAAGTAAAATATTTATTTTATAAACTACATTTGTAAGTACTAACCAAGACTCTTGTAATTCTTTGTCTTCTTCAGTTAAAACTTTGTTTTCTGAATAAAATTTATTATATAGTGATGTAATATTATATAAGTATTCAGCTATTTCGTTCATTGATTTTGAATCTAATGATTTATTTATTGCAGTTGGTAAATTAAGGATAGCCAATGCTAATTCTTGCTCAGTTTGACTATTTAATTTTTTCAATGTTTCTTGTTTTATATCTTTTGCTTTATTAAGTAATGATTTCATTCTAATTGTTGAATATAGTAAATATGGTCCTGTTTTTCCCTCTAAGTCTGCAAATTTTTCTGGGTCAAATACATAATCTGTTGCCCTAAATGGTAAGAAGTCTGCATATTTTAAGGCTGCAATAGCAACTGTTCTAGATATCTTTTCTTTTTCTTCCTTTGTCATTGATTCACTAGTTATTTTCTTTAGTGTTTCATTATTTATTAAGTCAATCAAACTCTTAAGAGTCATTACTCCACCATCTCTTGTCTTAAATGGCTTTCCATCTTGACCATTCATAGTTCCAAATCCAATATGTTCAAGTTTTACATCATCTCTTACTAATTCTGCTTTTCTAGCAGCACGGAAAACTTGTTCAAAATGCAGTCCTTGTCTTCCATCTACAACATACCATATTTCATCTGGATTATATTCTTTTCTTCTTTGTAAAATTGTTGCTAAGTCTGTTGTTTCATAAGAAATAGTTCCATTTGATTTAATAAATAATAATGGGGGAACTTCCGCTTTATCTTCTTCAGAACTTACTTCTACAACTTCTGCTCCGTTACTCTTTACTAGAATATTTTTATCTCTATATATTTTTTCTAGCTCATCAAAATATTCCATTGCATCGCTTTCACCATACCATAGGTCGAAATCAACATATAAACTATTATAAACAGCTTTAATATCTTTTTTAGAAATTTCTACAACTCTTTTCCAAATGTCATAATATCCTCTTTCATGACTTTGAATTTTTCTTGTTACTTCTCTTGCTTCTTCTAGATATTCTTCATCTTCTTTTGATTTTGTACTTGCTAATGGATAAATCTTCTCTAAATCTGCATTTGTTATTGGTAATTCTACTTCACTATAGTCACCTGTGTATTCTTCATTGAAATATGCTAAATTTGGATACATCTTTTTTATTTCTAAAACTACAAGGCCAAGTGGTCTTCCATAATCTCCTAAGTGAGCATCTCCTAAAACATTATACCCTACTAACTTTCCTAATCTTTTCAACGCTTCTCCTAAATTAGCACTTCTTAAATGACCTACATGTAATGCTTTTGCAACATTTGCTCCTCCATAATCTAAAATTATGTCTTTCTTCTCTCTCTTATCAATATTGCTAAATAAATCAGTATTAACTTTGTTTATTATTTCTTTTTTATATTCATCACTTAAAGTAAAATTGATAAATCCAGGTCCTGCAATATTTATATTTACAAATCTACCATCTTTTTCTAATTCATTAACAATATTAGTTGCTATTTCTCTTGGGTTAGTATGATATTTCTTAACAAGTTGCATAGCATCATTTAACTGATATTCTCCTAAATCTTTTCTATTCGATGTTTCTAGTGCAATATTTTCTTCTTCATATCCAGCATTTTTTACTATTTGTATTAAACTATCTTTTAACTCTTTATATAAACTCATTTTATCTCCTCAATTCTATAATTAAATATATTATCTTCTAATGGTTTATATACTAAAGCTGAAACTTCTTGT
>UQQI01000018.1 GCA_900543055.1 uncultured Mollicutes bacterium | reverse complement strand
TATATTCCTGTTAGAAATACATCTTATATTTGTAATACTTATACAAGTTATACATAAAGAGGTTATAAGTATAATCCAAATATTAATATTATTCAGATTAATTTTAGTTATGGATTAAAGAAGGATAAATTATTTAGTAGATATTATATTCAAGATGAAGATGGAAATAAGTATGTAAGTAATTTCTTGATTATTGAACTAAACATGGATAAATATATGGAATTTTAGTACAATAAAGATGAAGAAGAAATAAATAAATACATTGAACACATAATGTTAGATTTAGGAGAAAAAGATAACATGATGATAGAAAATTTTATAAGATTAGAAAGGGATTAAGAGAAGATTTAGAGAATGGGTTAGAACGGGGAACAGAGCAATCTAAAAATGAAATTGCTAAAAATATGTTAAAAAAAAGGTTTAGACATTTCTTTAATATCAGGAGTAACTGGATTATCTAATGAACAAATAAACAATTTGAAGTAGAATTTATATAAATCTAGGTTTTTGATAAAATTCAATACTTTTTCTATAAAAACAATTTGAAAATTTGTTTCTTTAAAGTTGAGTAGTAATTTATATTTACTACTTTTTTAAATATTTAATAAATATATTGTAAGTGATAATATACTTGCAAATAGTGATAATAATATATAGGGGTTTAATAAAATTTTTATTTTATTTTGTAAAAGAGATGTCTCTTCATAAAGAAATAAAGTACTTATAAATGTTCCAAGACATGAAATGAATCCTAGAAAACTATTTTTTAATCCAAAAAATAATAATGTAAAACTTTGGTTAAATATATAGTTTATCAGTAGAATTATTTTATATGATATGGGTATTTCTTTTAATTTATAAGCAATTATTATTTTATAAATAGTTATTGCGATTAGTATATATACTATTGTCCAAGCAATTGGATAAAACATTGTTGGTGGAGTGAAGAATGGTGTTTTAATCTCTTTAAAATAATTGTAATCAACCTTAATTATTGATGATAAAAACCAGGGGATTAAACAGAAAATATATATGACACACTTTTTAAACATTTAATCATCTCCTCTTTTATTATTTTATGTTATATTGTATAATATTATTAGTTTTTTAGGAGGTAAATTGATGGAAGAAGATATAATGAATGATGAGAAAAATATTCTTACTATGAAATTATTGCATTATTTTATTACGGATAAGAATTATAATCCTATTATTTTGCAAGGGGTTGATAATGAGATTTGGCTTGAAAATTTAAATTCTGATTGTGAAGTAGTAAGAATTGTTTCAGAATATATTCATAATGATGAGCAGTTTGAATTTGATACTTTTAAAACTAAAAGAATATTAAAAAAGATTAAGAAAAAAACTTTTACTTTCAATTTAAATGTGTTAAGTATATTTTTAGATATGGGAGATAATATTACAGAAGATATTAATTCCGATTCTAAGTTAATGTGTGTTAATGCTAAGAGTGAAAAAGATTTAAAGAAAAATGAATTAGTAAAAGAGGTTTTTCCAGATTTAGCTGATAAGATGAAGTATTCTGAAAAAGGTGTTGATTTATTTATGAAGATTACAGGAGATATTAATAAGCATAATAGGGAAGATGCGAAAAGATTAGATAAAGTTTTTAAGAGTAAAGTTCCTTATATTACATATTTTTTAATTGCAGTAAATATTATTTTTTATGTTGTTCCTATGTTACTTGGTATTGATGTTTATAATAATATAATTGAAATGTATTGTATTCATGGACCTAGTATTAGGGCTGGTCAATATTATAGACTATTAACTGGTATATTTTTACATGGTAGTATTATTCATTTATTGTGTAATTGTTATTCATTATATGTTTTGGGTTCTCAAATAGAAAGTTTGTTAGGAAAGTTTAAGTATTTAGTTATTTATTTCTTTTCTGGTTTAACTGGTGCACTTCTTTCTACTATTTTAGGAGGAGATTCTGGTTCTATTGGAGCAAGTGGTGCTATATTTGGTTTAATGGGAGCACTTGTATACTTTGGATATTATTATAGAGTTTATCTTGGAAATGCTGTTAAGAGCCAAATAATCCCATTAATACTATTAAACTTATTTGTTGGATTTATGTCGCCTGGTATTGATAACTTTGCTCATATAGGTGGATTAGTTGGTGGAGCAATTGTTACAATGGCTCTAGGTGTAAAAGATAAATCAAGTACTTTTGAAAAAATTAATGGTTGGATTATTTGTGCTATATTTTTAGGATTCCTTATGTATATGGGATTAGTTGTGGCAGGAAGATAGAGGTATTATAATGATAGAGTCTAGAGAACATTTTATAAAAGAAAGATTAGATTATATTAGAAATTCAGTTAAATGTGGAGTAAAAGAGTTTGACTATAGTAAAATTTTTAAAATAGATTTGTTAATCAAAGATGAATTAGACAAAATGTATGATACTATGATAAATAATTCTAAAATTAATGATAAAAATTATGTTAAAAATTGTAGTGCTTCACAGGATGAGCCTAAAGAATTAAAAAAATTAGTTTTATATTATTATGCAATTTATAATGATAATTTAGATTTGCTAAAAAAATTAGTTGAAGAGAATTTTAAATTTGAAGATAATAATGGTAATTTAAATTTATTTGCATTAGATAGAAATTTTACTAAATACTTTAATGATGACGAATTAGTTTCAATATTAAAGTGTAGTGGTGCTGAGTGTAAGAGTTTTTATAATAAGTTAATGAATATTGAAGGTAAAAAGATTAATTATCCTAATAGAAAAGAACGATTAGAAGAGTATATAAAACTTAGAAATAAACTATTATTTGATAATTTAAATGATTATGAGAAAATTTTTCTTAATGAAAGATTAGATGAATTGGCTTCTCAAATTAATATTGAATTTATTTATCAATACGATGAAAGTGAAAGAAATAAAATTATGAGTGATTACGTTTCTTTAATGAGAATTAATCCTATGATTTCTAAAAGAAGAAATCAATATGAATATGAATTTAGTTATAGAAATTTAGTAACACCTTCTAATTTAGAAATACTTGGGGTTGATACTTTACTTAGTCTTAGTGATTATCAAAAAGATATGATTAATAGAAATTATAATGAAAGAGATACTTATGTAGCTATTAGGATGAAAGAATTAATTGATAAAAAACCTGATTTTTATACAAGGCTTACTTTAAATGATGAAATACTTGATAATTTAACAAATGACGATATTATAAATCTTACTCCTGAGATGGAAGAAATATTTGAGAAAGCTGCACTTACACATAATGTTTCTAGAATAAAAGGACTTGTAAAGAAAGAATTTTGTTTAGAAGAGAATATGGATTTTATTGACAATGATTTTTTAGATTCTCTAAGTGATGAAGAAATTATGAGAATCTCGTTAAAAGCTAAAACTAAGATTAGAGATATTTTGCTTAACAAGAAAAGAATACTACATAAAGCAAATAATAATAGATATGTTCTTACTAAGAAAATTAAAGGTATTGCAGCACGTGATTTATTTATTCAAGACATTGTTAGTAAATTAAAATAATTAGTAGTTATTGTAATTAGTGATTTAAAATGATAAAATTAAGTTAATATTATAGTGAGGTGAAATTATTATGCCAGAAGAAAAAACTAATTTATTCAGTTTATCAGAAATTGATACTGAACTTACAAGAACAATTTTAAAGGAAGTATATGATTCATTAGAAGAAAGAGGATACAATCCTACTAATCAAATAGTTGGTTATTTAATTAGTGGTGATCCTGGATATATTTCTAGTTATAAAGATGCTAGAAGTAGAATTCAAGAGATTGATAGAGCAAAGATTGTAGAAATCCTACTTAATGAATTTCAAAAGAAAAATAAGTAATGAAGTATTTAGGACTTGATTTAGGAAGCAGGACTTTAGGTGTTGCAGTAAGTGATAAGACGGGTCTTATTGCGACTACTTATCGTACCTATAGGCATAATGAAGAATATGATAAATTACTTGATATTGTTAAAGAATTGGTTGACGAATTAGAAATAGAGGCTATTGTTTTAGGATTTCCTAAAAATATGAATAATACGATAGGACCTAAAGGTGAACTTAGTTTAGAGTTTAAAAGTAGGCTTGAAAATATTTTATCAATACCAGTTTATTTAGAAGATGAAAGACTTACTACTGTTACTGCTAATAATGTATTAATAAGTGGTAATGTATCTAGAAAAAATAGAAAAAAAGTTGTTGATAGTGTAGCTGCAACAATAATATTACAAGGATATTTAGATAGGAGTGGAAAAAGATGAAGAAGAATACTTTTTCAATGTTAGATGAGAATGGAAATGAGGTAGTATATGATGTTTTATTCACTTTTGAAAGTGAAGAAACTCATAAAAACTATATAGTTTATACTGATAATCAAAAGGACGAAACAGGTAATATTGAAGTTTATGCATCAATTTATTATCCTGATGATCCACAAAGTAGATTAGAAGCAATTAAAACAGATAAAGAATGGAAAGTTATTGAAACTATTTTAGATACTTTACAAGAAGAAGTAAGAAAAAAAGCAAATAATAATGAGCAATAGCTCTTTATTTTTTCTGGAGGTAATATGACAATTAAAGTTAAACCTAGACCTTTACTTTTGGTTGTATTATTAGCAGTGATTTTACTTATTCTTGGTATTAGTTGGGTATATCTAGCTAGTCCTGTTGATAAAAATGATAAAAAGGATATAGAGGTTGAGATTACAAAAGGTATTAGTGTTGTAAAAATCAGTAATATTTTAAAAGAAGAAAAATTAATTAGAAGTAAGACTTTGTTTAAGGTATATATAAAATTATATAGTAATAAAACTTTAAAAGCAGGTAATTATATGCTAAATAGAAGTATGAGTTTAAGTGAGATTGTTGAAGTGCTAGAAGAGGGTAGTAAATTTGACTCTAGTACATTAAAACTTACTTTTAAGGAAGGACAAAGAATTACTGATTATGCTAAAGTTGTTGCTGATTCTACTAATAATAATTATGAGGATGTAATTGCTATTTTTAAAGATAAGAATTATATGAGTGAATTAATCAATAAATATTGGTTTTTAACTAATAATATTTTACAAGATGGAATATATTATCCACTTGAGGGGTATCTTGCTCCAGATACTTATTATTTTAAAGATAGTGATGTTGATACAAAAGAAATAATTGAGAGAATGCTTGATGAAATGAATAAAGAATTAACTGAGTATAGAGTTAGTTTAGGGAATAATGTTCACTATTACTTAACAATGGCATCAATTGTTGAATTAGAAGGGAAAACATTGGAAGATAGACAAAATATAATGGGGGTTTTTAATAATAGAATTAGTGCAGGTATGCATTTAGGAAGTGATGTTACGACTTATTATGCTTTTCAAGCTTCAATGTCAACTAAGTTAACAAGTGAACAATATAATACGACAAATCCATATAATACTAGACCAACTAGTAAAGTAGGGCCTCCTATAGGACCTATTTGTAATCCAGATTTGACAAGTATTCAAGCATCAATTAATCCAATTAATAATAATTATTTATATTTTGTTGCTGATAGTAATGGAAAGGTTTATTATTCAAGAACTATTGATGAGCAAAATAAAGTGATTCAAGATTTAATTAGTAGTGGTAAATGGAATGGATAGGAAATGGTGAAAATGAAAGAGAAAATTGAATCGATAAAAAAATATGCAACTATAAATAATGTTCCTATTATGCAAGATTCTGGAATAAATTATTTGACAAATTATATAAAAAAACATAATATAAAACATATTTTAGAGATTGGTACTGCAATAGGTTATTCTGCTATTATGATGTGTTTAGTAAATGATGATATTGTAGTAACAACAATTGAAAGAGATGAAAAAAGATATCTAGAAGCTATTAAAAATGTAAAAAAATTCAAATTAGAAGATAGAATTAATTTAATTTATAAAGATGCTTTAGAAGTCAATTTAAATGAAAAATATGATCTTATATTTATAGATGCCGCTAAGGCTCAAAATACTAACTTTTTTGAAAGATTTGAAAGAAATTTATGTGATGGTGGAACAATTATTACTGATAATATGAATTTTCATGGATTAGTATTTAAAGATGAGAGTGAGATTGAAAGTAGAAATCTTCGTCAATTAGTAAGAAAAGTTAAGAATTATAAAGTTTTTCTTTTAGAAAATAAGAATTATGAGACTGAGTTTTTAGATATTGGAGATGGAATAGCTATAAGTGTAAGAAAATAGTTTGGAGGCGATTTTATGCGCTTGGCACAAATACTTGAATGTAATGATACTTTAGGAACATGTTGTAATGATTATGCATTGGTGTCTCTTCTTGATACGGTAAGAAAAATGCTTAATTTATTTCAAATATTAATTCCTATTATTCTTATTGTTATGTGCTCTTTTCAACTTATTAAAATGGTTATTAATCCGGAAGAAAAGAAATTAACTAAAGGATTATATAATAAGTTCTTTGCAGCGGTTATTGTTTTTTTTATACCAACTATTTTAAATGCGGTATTAGGTATGATGCCACAAACATTTAGTGTTACTGCGTGTTGGCAACAGGCTAAAATATCAGCAGAAGTTTTACGAACTTTAAATAATAAGTATGTCCCAATAGATGGAGAAGAAACTACATCTCCAATACTTACAGATTCTAGTTTATATGAGAAAGGTAATCCTAAGAGTGATAGTTCTGGAAGTGGTACTTTAACAGGTTCTGGGCATGGAAGTGCTAAGGGAAAATCAATTGTTTCCTACGCTAGTCAATTTGTTGGTAAACCATATGTTTGGGGTGGTACTTGGAATGGGGAACTTCCATATACTGGAACAGATTGTAGTGGTTTTGTCCAAGGCGTTTTTAAACATAATGGAATAAATCTTACAAGAACTACATATACTCAGTGGGCTGATAAGAGTTCATATACATTGGTATCTGGAGAAATAAAAGCAGGAGACTTAGTTATGTATGATGGTCATGTTGGAATTCTAACAGGAAATGGTAATGAACTCATTCATGCCAAAGGAAGAAATTATGGAGTAGTTAGAGATTCCGACTATAAAAAGTGTTCATCTCATGCAATACTTGGAATTATGAGAATAAATGGTGTTAATTAGGAGGAAGTATGGTTAATAGAAGAAGAAACCAGTCCTCTTTTATGAATAGAATAAGAAGATTGGATAGTAATAGTCAAAAGACATTAATTATTGCTTGTAGTGTGTTTTTAATAATCTTTATAATTACATTTGCCCTTATATCAAGAGGTGAAGATAATTACAAAAAAATAAAAATAGATAAAAATAAATTTATTATATATACAAAGTATCAAACAAAAAAAGGAAATTATGTTCAGTATATTCCATTTGTAAATATAAAGTCTTCTACTGTGGATTTAGTAAATCAGGATATAGATTTATTTATGGAAGACTTTAAAGATCAAGATAATTGTGTTATATCTTATCAATATAATATTAGTGGTATAGTTATGTCTATTCTTTTAAAAGCAGTTGATTATAATACTGAGTATGCTCCAAGAGTTTATTTTAGAAGTTATAATATTAATTTAAGTAATCAAGAAGTAATTAATAATGATTCGCTACTTGCATTATTTAATACAGATTATGCAAATGTTAGTGGAATTATAGAGAATAGATTTAAATATTATTATCAAGATATTGTAAATAATGAATATTATGCAAGTGATGAGTGCGATTATAATTGTTTTTTAAAGTACAGAGAGGTAGATGACTATCTTGAAAATGTTTCTTACTATGTAGAAAATGGTGATTTATATGCATATAAACCATTTGTATTTTATTCAATATATGGAGAAGAAAATTATTTTACAGATGATAGTTTTGAAATTTTAGTAGCAGAATCTGAGAAAAAGTAAAATTATTAAATAAAATATGTTTAAAAATAAGTGTTAGGTATTAATCTAATGCTTTTTTTATTTTATTATTTTTGTGTTATAATACTTTCGAGGTGTTTAAATGAAACTTTTAGTTGAACCAATGAATAAAGAAAATTTAAAATTTAACTGTGATGGGTTAATACTAGCAATTAAAGATTATGCAGTAGAGTCCAATACATATTTCACTCTTGATGAAATTAAAAATATAAGTGATTCGTTTAGTGGAGAAATATTTGTAAAATTAAATAAAAATTTAATGAATGATGATATTCCTTTTGTAAAAGATATTTTAGTTCAATTAGATAAAATGAATATAACTGGAGTGTTCTTTTATGATTTAGCTGTTTTGGAGTTAAAACGAGAACTTAATTTAAATATTGATTTAGTTTGGAATCAGACTCATATCGTTAATAATTATAAGACATGTAATTACTATTATAGTAAGGGAGTAAAATATGCTCTTCTTGGAAAAGAAATAACTTTAGATGAAATTTTAGAAATAATAGATTTAAGTGATATTACTAGTATGGTAGAAGTTGTTAGTAAACCTAGTGTTGCTTTTTCTAAGAGAAAGTTAGTTTCTAATTATTATAAAGATATGGGAATTGATGGGAGCAAGGAAATTATTGTTAACGAAAAAGTTAGTAATTTAAATTTTGATATTAAAGAGGATAGTAATGGTACAGTTTTCTTTTTAGATTTAATTACAAATGGTACTGGTATTATAAGAGATTTATATGATAATGGTTGTTCTTATATTATTATGAGAGAGTATGGAATTGATAATTTTAGAGAATTAGTTAATGATACTATGGAATATATTAAAGATTCTTGTAGTGATTTATCATATGTTTTGAAATATAAAAAGTTAGGGGATAGTACAAATTTCTTTTTTAAGAAAACTATTTATAGGGTGAAGAAGAATGGATAAGAGAATCGAATTATTGTCTCCTGCTGGAGATTTAGAAAGATTAAAAGTAACTTTATTATATGGAGCAGATGCTGTATATATTGGAGGAGAAAAATATAGTTTACGTGCAAATGCGACTAATTTTAGTATAGATGAAATTAGAGAAGGATGTTTATTTGCGCATAAGCTTGGTAAAAGAGTGCATTTAACTTTAAATATAGTTTTTCACAATGAAGATATGGAAGGAGTTAAAGAATATATAAAAGATGTAGTAAATGCTGGGATTGATGCATTTATTGTAAGTGATCCATTTATTATTTCTTATATAAAAGAGACATACCCTGATGTTGAAGTGCATCTTTCTACACAAAATTCTACTAGTAATTATAAAGCAGTTCAATACTTTGAAGAAGAGGGAGTTGATAGAGTAGTACTTGCTCGTGAACTTTCAAAAGTTGAGATTAGTGATATTATTAAGAAAACTAATGTTGATATTGAAGTGTTTATTCATGGAGCAATGTGTACATGTTTTAGTGGTAGATGTGCTTTATCAAATTATGTTACTAATCGTGATGCGAATAGAGGAGGATGTGCTCAAGTATGTAGGTTTGCATTTAAGACTCATGAAGAAAAAGATTTTACAATGGCAACAAAAGATATGAATATGTCTAAGCATATTGGTGATTTAATTGATATTGGTGTTAGAAGTATGAAAGTAGAAGGAAGAATGAGGTCTTTATATTATTTAGCAACAGTTATTGGAACATATAGAGACATAGTTGATAATTATTATGAAGGTACACTTACTCCTGATTTAATGGAAGTTTTTGAAGAAAGGTTAAATAGAGTTGCTAATCGTGAAACTACGAGTCATTATTTCTTAAAAGAAGCAGATTATACTGATCAGTATTATACTGGAAGAGTAGAGGTCTCTAATCAAGATTATTTAGGACAAGTTATTAGTTTTGATATGGAAAATAAATTACTAAAGTTTTATGAAAGAAATTATTTTGAGGTTGGAGATGTTATTGAAGTCTTTACTCCAAATGGGGCACATCTAAAATTTACTCTAGAGAAGTTATACAATGAAGATATGGAAAGAATTGATGTAGCAAGACATCCTGATAATATATATTATTTATATTTAGATACACTTATTGATATTCCAGAGTATTCAATGATTAAGATTGTTTCTAGAAAGAAGGATTTAAATGAATAATATTGGAGTTTTAAAAAGTAATTTTTTAAATAAAGAAAAATTTTTAAGTGAGTTTGCAACTAAGAGTAGTGATGCGATACGTTATTTTGAACTTACTGATAAGAATGATATTAGACCACCTTATTTTCATGATATAGATAGAATAATTTATTCTCTTAGTTATACAAGATATCTTGATAAGACACAAGTTTTTACAAAGAGTGATAATGATCATGTTAGTAAGAGAATTACACATGTACAATTAGTTAGTAAGATTGCTAGAACTATAGGTAGAGCTCTTAATTTAAATGAAGATTTAATAGAGGCAATGGCTTTAGGACATGATATTGGGCATACTCCTCTTGGACATACAGGAGAGGCTTTCTTAAATGAAATTTCTTTACGTGAACTTGGAGAGTATTTCTCACATAATATTCAAAGTGTAAGAGATTTGATGTTTATAGAAAACAATGGTAATGGACTTAATTTAACAATTCAGGTATATGATGGGATAATGTGTCATAATGGGGAGATGCTAGAATCTATATATAGACCAGTTAGTAAAACAAAAGAAGAATTTTTAAGAGAATATAACTTAGCTTATAAAGATATAAAAACTTCTCGTACATTTAGACCAATGACATTAGAAGGTTGTGTTGTACGTATTAGTGATATAATTGGTTATATTGGTAGAGATATAGAAGATGCCATTATGTTAGGAATTATAAAGAGAGAAGAATTACCTGATTCAATTTCTAATGTATTAGGGACAACTAATAGAGAAATTATTAATACTATTGTTATGGATATAGTTAATAATAGTTTAAATAAACCTTATATAAAGCTAAGTGATGATGTATTTAAAGCATTATTTGATTTAAAAAAATTTAATTACGAACATATTTATAAATATGGTATGACAGATGAAATGAGAGAATATTATTCTATTGGTATGAATAAACTATTTACTAGGTATCTTGATGATATTAGAAATAAGAATTATGAAAGTGATATTTTTACAATATTTTTAAATGGTCAATCAGATAAGTATAATTTAAATACTTCTGATAAGAGAAAAGTTATAGATTTTATTGCTGGTATGACAGATGATTTTTTTATGAATGAAGTAAATAATTTAAATAAATAGTTGTTTAAAGCGGTAATTTTGTTGATTTACTTGCTTTTTATTATTTTTTGTGGTATAATTTAGACTGTTTTAATGAGGGGGAATTTTAAATGAAAGACTATACTTTAGATAGTAGAAAAAAAGGAAAGTATATTGTTAGTTGTAAGGAAGAAGATGGAAAGTATAAAATTACTTTTGCTGATGGAACTAAGTTTGTTATAGATGTTAATGAAGAAAATTTTTATAAGATTAATGATAGATTAGAAATACAATCAGAAACAGCATTAAAAAATTATGATAAATTTGTTCTAAGAAGAGAAAAAGCAAAATTTGGAGCAGGAATATCTGCTATTGGAACTATTGCAGCTGGTGCTTGTGTTTCTGCATTACCTGTAGTACAAAGTTCAGCAAATCCGGTTGTTTTAGCAACAGCAATTGGAACTATTGCTGTATGTTCAACTATTCCAAATTTAGTGAAAATATCAAAAGAGAATTCAAGAATCAAAGAATTACAAAAAATATTTTATCGTAATAAAAAATGGGATGAAATTAATAGTTATGGTGATTATAGTAATGCTTTACAAGGTGTGAAAAAGACAACTGCTAAAAAAATAGAAGAAAGTCCTGAACCATTTGCAATGATAAATATTGATAACTTTGATATTGAAACTTTAAAGAAAATTGTAGAAAATATTGAGAGAGAAGATGAATACGAATTTACTTATAGCGGTGAAGAAAAGGTAGAAGATGTTGAAGATACAGATTCTACTCAAAAAAAGCGATAAGATAATTAGGACTTGAAATATTTTACTTAATATGGTATATTATTGCAAGTTAAGTCTAGAACTTGACTCTCAAAAGACAAAATATAAAAATTGAGGTGAAGAGAAATGGGAAATAAAAACGCAGTATATTTAACTCAACAAGGATTGGATGATTTAAAGAAAGAATTAGACGATTTAATAAATGTAAGACGACCAGAAAATATTCAAGCTATTAAGGAAGCAAGAGCTCTTGGAGACTTATCAGAAAATGCAGAATATGATGCTGCTAGAAATGAACAAGCAGAAATTGAAGGAAGAATTAAGCAATTAGAAAAGATGCTTGAAAATGTTTCAATTATTACTGATGTTGGAACAGATACAGTAAGTATTGGTAATACAGTATCTATTAAGTATGTTGATGATGATGAAGAAGATGAATATAAAATAGTTGGTAGTCAAGAAGCAGAT
Source organism: uncultured Mollicutes bacterium (assembly GCA_900543055.1). GTDB lineage: Bacteria > Bacillota_I > Bacilli_A > RF39 > UBA660 > UBA3789. Next base: position 15,602 of record UQQI01000018.1, on the reverse strand, counting down.
CCATTTGAAAGTAAGATTTCCAATGAAAGCCCAATAGCTCAAGCTTTATTTGATCATAAAGTAGGAGATATTGTTACAGTTGAGAGTCCAAATGGTAACTATGAAGTAGAAATCATTGAAATTAAGTAATATATTATGAAAAGGTAACTTAAAAAATTAAGTTATCTTTTTTTTCGTTTCTTATTTAAATTTTATGTAAAATGCGATATACTTAGATAGTAATAATAATAAGGGGAGTGTAGATAAGATGATTATCAGAAAACCTTATGCGTTTTTAATAAAGAATTTTAAGAAAATACATATTTTGATGCTTATTTTAAGTTTATTTGTTGCATATAAAATATTTGATGTAAGTTCTTTTGTCCAAGAATTTATGAGACTAGGTACATATGATTTATATGCAGATCCAATAGGGAGCCATATCACTTTTTTCTTACAACTAGCAATTGTTTTATTAGTAGTTGGAAGTGGGTCATTGATATTACTTTTGAGACATAAGGAAAAACCTTGGAAAGCATATCTTATTCCATTTATTGAATATATACTTTTATACTTTGTACTTGGAATGATTAAAAGCTTCTTCAGTTCTTATTCAGATGATGTCGCAACGACTGATCTTAGAATGTCTAGAGATTTATTAATGTTATTCTTATTTGGTCAGTTGCCTGCTGTTGGAATATTTGTAATGAGAACGTTTGGCCTTGATATTAAAAAATTCAACTTTAATATGGATGAAGAGTTTCTTGAACTTAGTGAAGCAGATAGAGAAGAATTTGAAATTAGATTAGATATTGATAAAAATACTTTTAAAAGAGGGTTTAGAAGACTTCTTAGAAATTTAGGTTATATTTATAAAGAACATAAAACTATATGTAATATTTGTTTTGGAATTGTTGGCGTTTTCGTACTTTATAATTCATATAAATTTATATTTATTACTAATAGAAGTTATAAGCAAGGAGATACTTATAGTGCAAATGGATATACTATTAAAATAAATAATTCTTATTATACTGATAAAGATGCTTCTGGAAAAGTAATTTCAAAAGATAGTGATTTTGTTGTAGTAGATGTAACTATTACTAATAATAGTTCAAGAAGAAAACTTGATATGGATAACTTTCATTTAAAGAATGGAGTAAGTGATTATACGACAACTTCTAAGACTTATGAAGAAGAGTTTAGTGATTTAGGTAGTTGTGTAGATAGTAGTAAAGAATTAAAAAGAGATGAGTCGATTACTACAATAATTGTTTATAAAGTAGAAAAGAGAAAATGGAATTCCAACTTTGTTTTGTATTATCAAGAAAAGTATGGTAGTGATAAACTTAGAAAGATTAAATTAAATATAAAAGATATTTCTAAACTTGAGAAGGTAGAAAAATTAAAATATGGTGATACTTTGAAATTAAAAGTTAATGGAAAGGTAGAAAACATTTCTATTGATGACTATGATATTGCACCTATTGCTGAGTATATTAAACGTAGTTGTACATTATATGATTGTGTAAATAATACATATGATTTTACTGCGAAAGATGGTTATAACATATTAAAATTAAGTTTTGGTTCTGATAATTTTGAGTCTAAGAATCTAATTGACTTTTTAAATAAGTATGGTAAAATTAGTTATAAAGATAGTGATGGTAATGATGAAGAATATGGGATAGTAAATGCAGCTGATAGAACGTATTCTGGTAAATTTATATATCTTCAAATTCCTAATGAAATAAATAATAGTAGTAGTTTAAGTATTGATATTGTATATAGAGATAAAAGATATAGTTATTCTATAAATTGATGGAGGTCTTTATGGATAAAAAGAAGATTGCATTTAATATTAAATTTATTATTTCTTTGATTATAGTTGGATTATTTGTTTGGTATTTAATAATATCTCCAATGATGAAGTTTCATGATAATGAAAAGCAAATGATTAATGCTGCTAAAAGATATTTTGAAATTAATAGTAATGAATTACCTACAGGAAAGAGAATAAAAACTCTTTCTTTAAACACGTTATATTCAAAGTCTTACTTAGAAAATGATTTTTATGTTCCTTATACTAGTAATGTATGTGATCAGACTGATAGTTGGGTAAAAGTAAGAAAGAATAATAGTGGAGAATATGAATATTTAGTTTATTTAGATTGTGGAGTGTTACAATCTTCAATAGATCATACTGGTCCAGAGATTAAGCTTAATGGTTCAGAAGAGGTTACAATTGGTTTAGGAAGTAAATATAAAGAAGAAGGCGTAAAGAGCGTCGTTGATAATACTGATGGTAAATTAGATGTAAAAGATGTTGTGATTAAAGGTAATGTTGATACTAGTAAGGTTGGTACTTATGAAGTAGAGTATATTGCATTTGATTCATTAAAGAATAGAACATCTGTTACTAGAAAAGTTAATGTTATAAATAACTTGAATAGTGTTGTTAAAAAGGCATTAAATGGAGCAAAGAATTTTACTGGTAATCCTACAAATAATTATGTACGTTTATCTAATATGTTATATAGAGTTTATGGATTAGATAGTAATAATAATATAATTTTAGTTGCTGCAGAAGATGTTTCTAATGTTAATTATACTAAGTTAAATGAATGGTTAAATAAGTATTACTATAATCACTTAAATGACTTTACTAAGAAGTTAATTGTTAAGAGTAAGTATTGTAATATGAAAATTACTGATACAACTACTGATACAACTGAATGTAGTGGTTATACTGATAAAGTAAATATATTTGTTCCATCAGTTGTTGATGTTAATAAAGCAGCGGCTGGTAGTGAAAATTTTATGAAGACTTATACAATGTCATGGGTTGGTAATAGTGGTGATGATGGTAAGGCTTATGTCACTCGTGAAATTTTCTTTGGTGAAGATTTTGGAAAAAGTTTTTTATCTTATGAAAATGATTTGAATTTTGGTGTTAGACCAATGTTCACAATAAAAGGTAATATAAGTGTTGTATCTGGTGATGGTACAATTACTAATCCATATTCATTTGGAGATTCCACTCCTATTAGTGGTGGAGAGGAGCTTAATAAGGCATCAACTGGTGAGTATGTTGAAATATCAGGCGATTTATATAGAGTAATTGATGTAGAAAATGGCTATACAAAAGTTATTGCTGAAGAATCTATAGTTAATTCTAATGATACAAAGATTGTTATATCTCCTGGTATACCTGTATATGAATTTACTTATGACACGAAAAAGAAGGGTAGTATTGGATATAAAATAAATAATGAATCAAGTCAATATATAGATACATCATATTTTACAAATCATGATGTTAGCGTTCCCATTTATAAAAAAGATATTATATATGGTAGTGAAGTTAAAACTGAGAAATATAAAGCAAAAGTATTTGCACCGAATATGTATGAGATGTTTAGTGCACAAGTTAATTTATTTGGACATAATTCTCATAGTTATTGGTATTTAAATACTTCAAAAACAACTTTATATTTATCTGGAATTACAGATACTGGTGTTCCTTTAAATAAAGTATCTTCAAATGTTTTTTATGGTATTAGACCTTGTGCTTATATAAAGAAGAGTACTATTATTACAAGTGGAAAGGGAACAAGGAAAGAACCATATATAATTAAGTAGTTTTGTTTGGGGGAGTACTATGAAAAGAGAAAGAAATATAAAAGTTCATCGAAAGAGATTTGGTTACAAATATTTGTTATTTACTTTTTTGTTTATTCTTATTTTATTTTTAATTTTCTTACTTATAAAAAATATATTTATGCCTGAAAAAGTGATTTTTGAATCTGTTTCACATGATTCCGAAATTTCTAAGATGGAAAAAAAATATAATAATAGTGATTATGATGTTATTGGATGGATTGATGTTGCTGGTACAAATTTAAATATGCCGATTTTGAGAGCAATTCATGAATCTGGTGATTATCCAGTAACAATGGAAAAATATGCTTGGTCTTTGAGCGACAAAAAGAAATATTATAATTTCATGGCTATATTTGGTCATAATCTTATGAATTTAGGTGTTCCAAAAAAATCAGATTCTTCATTTAAACGTTTTGAGGAATTAATGAGTTTTATTTATGAAGATTTTGCTAAGGAACATAAATACTTTCAATATACTATAAATGGTAAAACATATGTGTATAAAATATTCTCGGTTGATATTGATTATGCATCAACAATATATGAATTTCCAAAACATGGTGCTTCAAAAAATGAAATGAAAAGTTTGATAAAAGAGTTTAAAGATAATAGTATATATAAGTATAATGTTGATGTTAATGAAGATGATGATATATTAGTTTTAACTACCTGCACAAGATTGTTTGCAGAAGAAGGCTATTATGATATGCTTGTTGCTGGAAAAAGGATAGAAAGTAATGAAAAGGCTACTGATTATTCTTTTACTAAGACAGAAAAGTATAAAAAGATTGAAAAAATTTTGAAAGGTGATGATATATATGAAAAATAAAAAAATATTGTTATTATTCATTACATTTTTTTCTTTTCTTTCATATACCATGATTCAAAATGTTTATGCGGATGGGAAAAAAAAGGAATGTCCAATAAAAACATCTGATGGTGAAGGTACTAGTGTTGAAGAATATTACAATATTAACGCTGTTAGTAAAGAAAAAAATGATAAAACAAAAAAGACTAAATATGAAGTTACTATGTCTCCTGCAAATAAAACAAAAGTTGTTTTTACCGCTACAGCAAAAGTAGGAGAAATTGAAGGTAGTAATAAATTATCTTCTGGTAAAAGTATTATCGTTTGGTCAAATGAAGAAGGTAAGATAAATATTGATTTTAAGGCTCCTGTAAAAAAATCCTACACTGAATTGGAAGGATGTTCAGGTGATCTTACATATAACTTAACTTCAACTGAATTAAAAGGTGATGCTAAATTAAGTGATGAAAAAGTAGTTTCTGCTTCAACAAATTTTGAAAGTGATGCTGATACTACAAATGTTTTAAATTGTAGTGATAGCAAAAGTGTTGGTGACTATGATGGTAATAAACTTATTTGTTCTGCACGTAAAGCAATGAAAATTACAATAGTAGATGATGATTCATTTAAAAGTAATGACGTTAAAAAATTTAAAAAATCTAATGTTAAGTTAGAAGAAATAAAAAAATTTAAATGTGATGTCAATTCATTTAAGGATATTAAAAAGTTAACTGATTATAAGTCATTTTACGCTGATGACGATGCATATAAGACAGCAAAAGATGCCAATTATTATTATCAAAATAGAAATTATTTATATGCTTGGGATGAGACTATAGAAACAGGAAAATATACTTATAATACGAATCTTAGTACTCCAGAGACGGCTACTACTAGATGCAAAGTTAAGTGTGAAGAGGGTGTTGCTGTTGAGTATGGTCCTCCTATTGCATCAAAAGCAGGATTATGCTTTGAATATAAAGTTAGAGTAACTAGTTCAGTAAGATGCTATATGTCTGAAAAACCAGAAAAACCAGTTAATAAATATAAAGTTTGTACACCTGCACCTACATGTACTGGTGTTGGTAGGAGTGGTGCTGTTTATTTTGTTAGACAAGGTGGACCTAACGAAGATTTTGATAAATGTATAAAATCATGTGATGGTGGTAAGTATACTAAAAAATGTTCTAATTCATGTTATAAGAAAGTATATGGTTCTACTTCAAAAACTTCTAATAATAATTATGATTATTCTACAAGTAAACTAGAAACAGATAAAGAAAGAGATAAAAAACTTTGGCTTAAAAGCCCTTTAGAATATTGTATGACAAAAAATGGAGGTGGCTGCTATTCCAAAGAAGGTGGAACTATTAAATGGAATGGTTCTGGAGCAGGTAGATGGTATAGTATTAATAATTATTATCCAGGTTCTGAATATCAAGTCTTTGACGGTGGATTTTATAGACATGTTTATTCTGATGGTTCTGTTTGTCATGATACATGTTATTGGCAAGTAGAAAATTGTAATATTGATAATTATAAAGATGGGAAAGTAAAAGTATATTTAAATGATAATGTTGCAGACATGGATTATGAACAAAACGTCGAAGAATATAATAGAGTATTAAAAAAATGTAAAGCAGCAGCAAGTTGTTCAACCAAAACAGCAGAATTTACAATTGCAGTTGATTATACTGATAGTAGTAAAAAGGTTAAAAGAATATATTATCCGTATAGTGAAAATAGTATTACTAATATTTCAAAACAAGGTGAAGCATTTGAAGATGTAAATAAAAATAATAGTCTACTTACAAAGTTTAAAGATAAGATTTCTACAACTAATAAAGCAATTTCAGTAAGATCTGATACTTCTACTAATTCTAATACTTCAATATTTGATGGTCCTTGGCCTCAAGGTTGTTATAAAGCTGGAGATAGTCATACCGGATTCTATCAAGTTGCTTGGACATTCCCAGGTTCATGGATTAATAATAAAACTGGTGAAGTTACATTTAAACAGCCAGCTAAAAATGGAGAAGGTTGGAGAAATTTACCTAAAAAATTCTGTATGCCATTAGATGCACAAAATGTAAATATGACATGGTGGAATACATACTATGGAAAAAAACTTACTAAAGGTAGTTATTCTATTAATGATGGTAATGTTACTTCTGAGTGTAAATCATCAAGAAAAGATACTATATACAATTATAAAACAGATTATTCTTCTGGAGATGTAACATATAATATTCATGGTGCTACAAGAGATTTTGGATATTTTGGATGGAATATTAACATTGATTGTTTCTATGCTCTTAATACATCTGGATTGATAACAGATAACCATCCAGATTCAAAAGATATTCCTGTAGCCTGCAAAAATAATCCAACAGAATCTGCTAGAGTTAGAACTGTTGATTTAACTAATTTATTCCCAGCTACCGATGGAACAACTAAGAATAGTGATTCTACTACAACTGGTAGAACTCCTGGATTTAACTGGAGTACGTATGCAACTATTAGTGAAGGTAGAAACCCTAATTATGCGTCTGATCCAAATAGTTATTTAGCTGATGTTCAAAAATTAGGTTATAGTGTGTATAGTGATAGTTATTTAGATTACGAAATAACATTAGATAAAGATAAATTATCTGAATTAAAGAGATATACTAATGGTGGAAATGAGAAAGATTATACTGCATTTAATGGTGATTCTACTATAAGTAAAACAACAGGTGTAACAAGATATACAAGTAATCTTTTAGATAGTTTAGGTTCAAATATTAAACGTCCTAGTCCAGCAGCACGTGAATGTAATAATATGAAAAATTATAAATCTGATGAATGTCAAAAAGCAGTAAAAACTAAGTAGGAGGTGTAATTTATGAATAAAGGAATGTTAACTGTTGGTATAATATTATTAAGTGTTATAGCTTTACTTCTTATTAATGTTCTTACTAATTATTCATCTGGTAGTGAACTTGATTACTATTTAGTAAAAGAGACAACTAATGCTGCAATGACAGATGCAATGGATTATGATTATTTAAGGACATGTGGTTTACCTAGAATTGATAAAGAAAAGTTAGTTGAAAGTTTTATTCTTAGATTTTCAAATAATGTTGATGGGTCAAGAGGATATAAAATTAGTTTTTATGATATAAATGAAGTTCCTCCAAAGGTTAGTGTTAAAGTTGATTCAGCTACAGTTTTAAGTTTTAAAGTTCAAGAAACAAAAGATGGAAAAACATCAACAAAAACAGATGATATAGATATAACTACAAGCTATGATGCCATTATAGAAACATCTAATATAACTGATCCAACCATGGATTATAATTTAAATGATGATTATAATAAAGAAGTTTGTTCAAAATATAATGCAAATTCATAAGATTGAAAGGAGAATAAAATGGGAAATTTAACTACAGGTATAAAGAAATTTTTACAAAATAAAAATACTGTTACTGTTTTAGGTGTTGTACTTGCTATTGTTGTTTTATATGTTGCATATACAGCAAGAATTAAAAGTTCAATTAATCCAGTAACTGTTCCATATGCTACAGAAAAAATAGCTTCTGGAACACAAATCACTAAAAGCATGGTGAGTACCCGTGAGGTACCACCTTCAATGCTTGAAGGTGATGTTATCACTAATGTAAGTGAGATAATTGATAAATATTCTGCAGCTGATACTGTAATTCCAGAAGGAAGTTTATTTTATAAAAGTGCAGTTGTCGAAAAAGAACAATTACCAGATAATATAATTTTAGAGTATCCTAAAGGATATGTATTATATAATTTAGCAGTTGATACTAATAGTACTTATGGTAACTCTGTATATCCTGGTAATTATATTGATATTTATTTTAAAGCAGTTAATAAGATTGATGAAAGTAATACTGAACAATTAACTGCAGATGCAGATAAGATTTTATTAGGTAAATTAATGGCAAATATTAAAGTTTTAGCTGTAAGAGATAGTGATGGTAAAGCAGTATTCCAAAATATCGATGAAAATAGAAAACCTGCTATGGTAATATTTGCTGTACCTGAAGAGTATTATATTTTATTAAAAAAGGCAGAATTTATGAGAACATATGATACTTCATTAATTATTGTTCCAACAAATGAAAGTCTTAAGGATGAACCTGATTCACTTGAAATTAGTAGTGATACTCTTAAGAATTGGATTAATAATAATACTGCTTATGTTGCAGACTAAAGAATAAAAGAATAAAAAGGATGTGGGTTAAATGAATGAAAATATATTTGATAAATTGGATTTTGGACCTTTTCGTTCATTACTTGATAATGATGATATAACAGATATTTCTTATGATAATGGAGGTCAAATATGGATTCGTTCTTTAACTCAAGGTTCTTTAAGAGTTGAAGTTGAAGGTGCAACTCCAGAATTTGTTGAAAAGTTAGCATTTCAGTGTTCGAATGTTATGGGAACAACATTTAATAATGCTAAACCATTTCTTGATGCAGAGTCATCTGAGTTACGTATGAACTTTGTACATCAATCGATTGCAACTAATGGAATAGCATTAGTTATTCGTAAAACTCCAGCGAAAATAAGACTTAATAAAGAAAAATTAATAAAAGAAGATTATTTCACGCCAGCAATTCATGACTTTTTAATTAAGTGTGTTGAAGGTCATTGTAATATTATGGTTGCAGGAGAAACTGGTTCTGGTAAAACTGAGTTTGTTAAGTACTTGGCAGCTCATACTAAGACTAATGAAAAAATAATAACAATAGAAGATACATTAGAGCTTCATTTGGATAAGATATTTCCTCAAAGAGATATAGTAGCAATGAAGACAAACAATGTTGCTAGTTATTCTGATGTTTTGGTTACTTGTATGCGTCAGAATCCAAAGTGGATATTACTTTCAGAAGTTCGTTCTGCAGAGGCTGTTTCTGCAGTTCGTAACTCTATTTCATCTGGACATAACATATTGTCTACAATCCATGCTGATAAAGCATCAGCAATACCATATCGTCTTTATTCATTAATGGAAACTGATTTGGACGTTGGACAATTTTTAACTACAATTTATCGTTATATTCAAATTGGAGTACATATAAAAGCTTTCTACAGTAAAGAATATGGTAATTTCCATCGTGAAATGGATGAAGTTACAGAATTTTATGTTGATGATAATAATGTTCCTAAATCAAGAATTATTTATCAAAAGGTAATGGGAAAACCTATGATGTGTAAGCCTAGTGACCATTTGATTGAGTATTTGGAAAATCAAAATATAGAAGTTCATGATATTATTAAAGATTTACCAAAAGAAATGCCTGTTGTTGAATATGAAGATGTTGATAACGATGATAGTAGTACAGATTCTAGTTCTATTGATTCATCTAATTCTTCAAATAATTCAGAATCTCCTGACAAAAGTGAATCTACAACTGCTACATCAACTGATGAATCTACTGTTTCAGATGATTCTAACGTTGTTAATAGTGAGGCATCTGTTCAAGAAAATATTCCGATTGTTGATGGTCAAGGTGAAAGTTTACCAAATATGACTGATGGTAATGTTCAACTATCAACACCTGTTGTTCAACCGCTTAGTGAACAACCTGTTGCAGTTTCAGCAGTTGCACCTCAGAGTGCTCATGTTATGCAAAATATTTCAACAAACAATTTAGGTGTACAGCAACAAAATGTTACTGTTCCTACTCAGGGTGTTACTCCACAGATAGTAAATGTTCCTCAACCTCCGATTGCTCAAACTATGCAGTCTCCTGTTGCGCAAACCTCTCCTGTTATGACTAATCCTCAAAGTGTATCTATTCCAACTACACAAGTATCAGGAATTGCTAAATTAGGGGAATAGAAGGGAGTTGATATTATGTATTTTGAAGAGTTAATTATAATTATTGTATTTGTTGTTGGTATTTATTTATATCGTAATTATAAAGGTGAAAATGTTGGAAAATATGTTGTTGGACAAGTTCAAGGAATGTATGATAGGTTTGCTCCATATTCTTTTAAAGTTGTAAGAGAAAAGACAAAGCAGTTAGGGCAAGAATATACTGTCAGACAGTATACAATTCAAGTTACTTTATTTGCAGGCTTTGCTGCTATTGTCTCATACTTATACTTTTATAATTTAATTATAAGTATAATTTATGCATGTATTGCAGTTTCATTTGTTCCATATGTTGCTTACTTAAGGTGTAAGAGAGTATATTCTGAATATATTTTTGAACAAGTGCAAGTATATACTTCAAATACTATTATGGAGTTTGGTACAACTCAGTCATTTGTAAAAGCACTTGAAGGTGTTGCTAATTCTGGTGTACTAGAAGATCCTGTACTTAGTGATGTTCGTCAAATGATTACAATGAGTTATGATAATGGTACTATTGATGAAGCGCTTGATTATATGAGTAAATTATATCCTTATTATATTGTTAAAAATATGCATCAATTATTTTTACAAATAACAAAAGAAGGTGCACAAAATTCTGCTGATTCTCTTGAAAATATGCAACTTGATATAGATATGCTTGTTGAAAGTGTTTATCGAGATAGAATTGAACGTGCTTCATTCCACAAGAACTTCTTACAATTTGGTATTGTTCTATATTTACTTGTTATGCTAGTTCAATATTTGCTTGGTAGAGAAACATATTTGTTATTACTTGATAGGTGGTATATTCAAGTGTTGATGCATGGTGTATTAATTGTTAATACATATTTCCTATTAAGGGGCGAAAAATATTATAATGAGAATGTAGGTGCTGAGTAATGGAGATTGTAATTGTAGGAGCAATAATTATCTTTGTTTTAATCTATAATAATACGATTGATAAGGATAAATTTTTTGCAGATAATCAAAAATATTTAGAGGCATTAAAAGAAGATGATTATCAATTCTTAGTTTATGCTAGATATGGTGAAGATGTTGATGTTGAACAACTTTTTTCACAAAGAGTAACTTATGCATTTATAGCATTTTTGATTGTTTTGGCATTAACAATAAGTGGAAATAATTCAGCTGAGATAATTAATGCACAATTCTTTTTAAATTTAGTTTTATCATTCGCTTTAGCAGCGTTTGTATTTAAAATGCCTTATTTTCAATTAAAAAGTTATTATAAACAACACTTACATGAAATAGATGTTATGTTACCATATTATTTAAAGAGTTTAGAAATTCTTATTCAACATTATACTGTTCCTGTTGCGATAGGTAAAAGTATAAGTGATGCACCTGATATTTTTAAACCAGGTTTACGTAGGATGATAGATAGAATAAATTCTGGTGATGCATCTGTTGATCCATATATGGAATTTGCTAATACTTATCCTGTACGTGATTCAATGCGTATGATGAGACTTTTATATCGTTTAGGTATTGGTTCACAAGAAAGAAAGCAAGAACGTTTGATGATGTTTTCAAGAACTGTTTCATCATTACAAAATAAAGCGCGTGAGACAAAGTATAAAGAAAGACTTGATCATATGGAAAGTCAAACAATGGTAATGTTAGTTGTTACTGGTGTAGGAGTAATGCTTGTTATATTAATTTCAATGATGATGATGTTCTAATTATTTACTAGAAATAGTAGTTAAATAGTGTATGTTATACACTATTTTTTTATATAAATTTATTGTTATTTTTATTTTAATTTGATATAATAAATTTGTATATAATAAGGAAAGGATTGGTGATGCTTCGATGAAAGCAGCTACAGGTGAATTAAACTTAACTGTTATTACATTGATTGCAATTGCTGCAGTTATTGGTTTTTTCTGGATAATGTGGCCTAAAATTCAAGAATCAATTAATACACAATGGGACAATATTAGTCAATATCAACATTAATCAAGTGAGTAGGTGACTAGTTTATGAAAGATGCATATGGTGGAATAGTTAATTTAGTATTTATTGCTTTATTTTTACTTATTTTATCATGTATTTTTGGTTTAATTGTAAGTTATACAAAGGCATTTAAAATGAAAAATAACGTCATTTCTGTTATTGAGAGATATGAAGGGTCTGGATGCACTTGTAATGGTGCTAGGTCTTGTAAAGGTTCTGGGACAGAGTGTCGTAGTAAAATAGTTGAGGGAGCAAAACGATTAGGTTATGCTCCCGTTGACATAGAATGTCCTGCAAATTATGATAAGGTTGATTATTTGTTTTGCGTAAAACAAATAGTTTCTAGACCCAAAGATAAAAATCACAATATTAGATATACATATGATGTTATTACTCAAGTTGATATTAATTTTTCACTTGTAAGTAGTATTTTTGGATTTAATGTATTTAAAATTTCTGGTGAAACTCAAGAGATAGAATTACCAGAAAGTTAATAGAAGGTGAAATATGAGAGATGGTTTAGGAAGTGCTGTAATGATTGCTATAATAGTTGTTTTTATTGCTATTGTATCGGGATATTTAGCATTTAACGTAAATTATATGAAAGCATTTAATATGAAGAATAAAATAATCGATTATTTCAATAAATATGATGGTGATTGTTTTTCTGCTAATAAGTGTAAAGATGATATTGAAAAATATGCCAAAAGTATTGGTTATTCTCCTGAAAAACTTAATTGTGGTAGTGATTATAAAACTGAAACATATTTTTGTTCTAAGAAAGTACCTGCTACTATAAAGGCAGATATGGATTCTCTTTCAGATAGAAATCCTGGAAACTATTATGAAATAGTCACTAAAATTGATATTAATATTCCTATTGTAAAAAATGTTTTTACAGGAATATCTGTTTTTTTTGTAAAGGGTAATACAAAAGTCTTAAATCATTAATTGGAGTTGATAATATGAATGTTATAATTGCAAATGAACAGCAAAATCAATTGGCTAATTTAGATATTGATATAATAAAAAGTATTACTGGACTATATGATGCGTTTGAAATAGTTGAAATGTTTAAAAATTTTTTCTTTAGTAAAATGATACTTGATGTTACAGCATTAAAAAATTATAAAGATATTAAAACATATGAAATACTTGCTAATGGATTAGATCCTGATAAAATAATATTCTTATTACCAGAAGGTTCTGAACTTTGTACTCCAAATTTTTTATCTCATATTATTTCATTAAAAATTTATAATTTTACAACAAATTTAAATGGTATTAATTTTTTACTTAAGAAGACTAATACATTAAAAGATGTTGAACATATAGTTAAGATGGCAAGTGTAAAAACTTCTTCTGAAACAGGCGCAGTAGTTGCAAATGTTTCAGCTAATGTAAAAAGAGGAGTTACTGTGCTTGGTGTCAAAAATGTCACTGATAGTGCAGGAGCAACGACATTTATATATTTGTTAAAAAAAGAATTATCTTTAGCTTATGGTCAAAATAATGTTGTAGCAATAGAGATAGATAAAAATGATTTTAGTTTGTTTAATGACAAGAATATGTTTTCAATTAGACAAATGGATATTAAAAATACTATTGCTAAATATTCTAATGCTAGTATAATTTTGGTAGATTTAAATAATTGTCCAGATAATAGTTTTTGTGGAGATGTTTTGTATTTAATAGAGCCAAGTACTATTAAACTTAATAGATTGGTACGTAGAAATAGAGTTATATTTAGTAAATTGGTAGGAAAAAAAGTTATTTTAAATCAAAGTTTATTATTAAATAATGATGTGTTTGATTTTGAAAGTGAGGCTGGAATAAAAGTATTTTATAATATGCCTCCATTAGATGAGAGAAAAAGAAATTCTATTATACATGATTTTTTAAGTAAATTAGGATTCTTTAATGAACCTGTTAATTCTAATAATTCTTCTAAAATATTTGGGTTATTCAGAAGATAGGTAATTGACAAAGACATGTTTAAAATTATATAATGTATTTTGAAGGAGAGGTTGTTATATGACAAATTTATTCCAAATTGGTGCTATTGATAGTTGTGGTGGATTATTACCAATCGTTAGAGTAATAAGAAAAGGTGTTTTTCCTTTAGTTCAATTATTTATTCCTATTATTTTAATTATTTTAGGAACAATTGATTTAGGTAAAGCTGTTATTGCTAGTGATGATAAAGAAGTTAAGGCAGCACAAGGAAGATTAATTAAGAGATTTATTTATGCAGCATTAATTTTTTTCGTTACAACTTTAGTTTCAGTATTAATGGATTTAGTTTCAAAAGGTGGAGACGATGCTGGTGATACAACTAGTTGGCAGTCTTGCTGGAGAAGTGCATCTAATTAGATGAATTAGAAAATAGTAATTTATTGCTATTTTTTTTTTATTTTGTTATACTTATTATGTTATAATGTATTCGGAGTGATTCTATGAAAAAAATCAAAACTTTTTTAGTTATTTTTATTTTTTTAATTGTTGTATTTACACCAATTAATTCTTATGCTATTAGTTTGAATATTATTGATAATCAAAGTTTTGTTGTTCATAGATTAGATAATAAAATTACAAATAGTAATCAATTAAATGGATTAAATGATGGGTATGATCAAGAACAGGATTGTAGTGGATTATTAGGAGACCCTAATGATGAAAATTCAGTTGCTTGGCTTTTACAACAACTTTTAAATTATATAAAAGTTTTAGGACCTATTTTAGTTGTAGTTTTATCTAGTATAGATTTTACTTTATGTATAGTTAATAGTGATGATGATTCAATGGCTAAGGCAAAGAAAAAACTAGGACAGAGATTAATTCTTGCAGCATTACTTTTCTTTGTACCTACTATTTCAATGGCATTACTTGATATATTTGGAATAACTGCTGATCCTACTTGTGGAATTGGTTAGTTTTAGAATAAAGAGGTGATTTAAATGGGTGATTCTAATCTTACTGCTGCGGGAGTCTTATCTGATGCTATTAGAGGTTTATTTTCTTGGTTAGATAGACCTACTTTTGGGTTATTAAGTTTAGTTTATCAATTGTTTTTTAATGTAGCTTCTGCGACACTTTTTAGTGGACCAACTATCATGAACTTCTTTAGTAGAGTTCAATTAATATTAGGCGTTTTTACTATGTTTCAACTTGCTATGTCAATATTGAAAGGTATAGTGAATCCTGATAACTTTTTTGGTAAAGATAAAGGTGTTAAAAGTATAATTTCAAGAATTGTAATTGCTCTTATTATGCTTACTTTAATTACACCAATC
>UQQI01000017.1 GCA_900543055.1 uncultured Mollicutes bacterium | reverse complement strand
TATAAATATATATAAATTATCTTTTACTTGTTCTAAATAATCATATTCAAATGGAATTATTATCTTATTTTTCTTATTAATTACTCCATATTTATTATTACTATTTGCAATAGCATAACCTTTATTATTAAATTCTTCAGTTCCCTCAAAATAAGAAAATGGAATGATAGTTTCTTCTGATTCGTTGATATAACCATATTTGTTATCTAATGATACTGCTAAAACTAAGTTATTTGATACTTCTGTTATTGTACTATATGAATCGTTAAACATAATTATTTTTTTATTTTTTATATTATAAATAGAAAATTTATTGTCTTTTGTTAGATATACTATTTGATTATTACTTAATTTTATAAATTCCTTTGGTTGAATATTTACTACCTGTAATTTATTTTTATTAGATAAATAATATGTTTTTTCTATACTATCTTTTTCTATTAAATATACATATTCTTTAATATCTTCACTTGTTATAGTAAGTTTTATATTTATATTTTGTATAAAACTATTGTCTTTAAAGTTGTATAAAGTAGTTTGCTCTTCTTTTGTTAATTTAAGATAATTTGTATTTTTTATTATCTCTATATTATCAATAATTGTTTTCTTTGTATTTATATCAATGATACTATATTTACTACACAATTATTAGATGAGTTAGCAATACATACTGTTCTTGATGCATAATTTGCGTTCCATGTAATGTAGTAACTATTATTTACAAGATGTCCTTTAACTCTTGCATTAGTTCCACTTGCTGA
The DNA here is from genome assembly GCA_900543055.1 of uncultured Mollicutes bacterium. Taxonomy (GTDB): domain Bacteria; phylum Bacillota_I; class Bacilli_A; order RF39; family UBA660; genus UBA3789. The sequence continues at coordinate 28,077 of UQQI01000017.1, read as the reverse complement.
TACACTTGTAACATTTAATGCATTGTATTGTACACCTATGCATTGATCTCTTGTTGGCTTATTTTGATCTTCAGGACAGATGTAGGCTGAACTATTTAATACTTCTACTGATACACAACTTTGTGTATTACAATTTTGACTTGAGTTTTCTGTTTTTCTGTCACATTCTATGCTTGAGTCATATGCTGATTTATATATTACTGTTCTTGAGTGTGACAGACTTCCTTCGCCACATGTTTTACTGCAATTTGACCAGACACTCCATGCCCCTGGGTATGCTGTGGTTTTTGAACAGCATTCCATTGTATTACATTTTTCTTGCTTTTTAGTAGTTCCACTACATTGAACACCAGTATATTTATCTTTTTTACCATATGTATCTAATCTAGTTCCACCACCGCATTTCTTTGTACATGTTCCCCTTCCTTTTAAATTATTTGAATCTAATATTGAAGTTGAACATTCTTTATATAATTTATAATCTAACGTTTTTGAGGCTACATTACCTGCATTATCCTTTACATAGACATATATTTTCTTAGTACTTCCATCATACTTTTCACCCGGAATAGTTATATCATAACTTGAAGCATATACTTTATAATCATTTGATGAACAACTACTTGTATTTGTTTTTATACAAACTTTTACATCATTTTGTGAAGATAACATATTGTTATCCGTTGCATTTATATTAACTTTTGCTTTAAACCCAAAAAATGATTCTCTTGATGACACACTTAACGAGTTTATTACTGGAGGCTGATTATCTATATTATATGGTCCAAAAGTAACTATTTTATTTAAATCTGTAATTAAATTAGTACCAGTAATATCCATTGCATTATTAATTTTTACTAATAATTTATAACTTCCTGTTTCCTTATCTGGTGTTAATATTTCACTTGATTTTAAAGTAATTGTTTTATTATTTAAAATTTGTTCTTCTTGTTTTGAAGATGATATACTATTAAAAGTGGCATCTTGCCATATATCTTTTGATGAATCCGTTCCTTCTTTATGCCAAGCATAACTTACTTGTACTCCCTCATTTATTCCTGTAACACTTTCTAAAATAATTTTTAATGCGTACCTTTTCTTATCTATTTTTTCGTAACTTTCATATGAACTTACTTTAACAGATAATTTATTTGCAGCATCATATGAACAATTTTCGTTTCTTGGTACTCCTTTTTTTGGATATAATACATTTACTTTACTACTAGCAATTTTTTCATTACCACTAGAATTACCACAACCAATTTGTGTTGCATATGTATACTTTCCATTCAATTTTATGACTCTTACATATGTCTTATCTGAATCACATGAAACATTATTTTCTTGGATGTTTTTTATTAGATTTTTATCTTTCATTTGATCATACGTAATATATGCACAACCAGATTTGTTTTTTCCAAATAAATCTTCTGACTAAGAATCTACATAAAGTTTAGCACTAATTTCAACAGAATCTTTATATGTCGCATATTTTTTTAGAGTATTTGCTTCTATTATATTTCTAATAACTGGTATAGACATTGCTGTAATAAGACCTAAAATAGAAATAGTTAATAGTAATTCAACTAATGTAAATCCTTTTGTTTTTTTTCTTTTTTTCTTTTTTTCTTTTTTTCTTGATTTATTCATATTTATATCTCCTTTCTACTATAATTATTGTAATTGTACTATAAAAAATAAAAAAAGAAAGATAACTCTTTCTCTAAAATAACGATAATTGGTTAGATTCAGGTAATCCTTCTAATATTTTCATATCTTTCATTTTTTCTATCAATGTTTGTGATACTTTTGCTCTTTTTTGAACATCTTCAATACTTATAAATTTGCCTTTTTCTCTTTCTGCTACTATATTTTTTGCAACTGTATCTCCTAGACCTTCAATGGCATTGAATGGAGGGTATATTTCATTATCCCCTTTTGCTACCCAAACTGTCGCTTCACTATTATATAAATCAACATTTAAGAATTTTATTCCTCTTGCGGTTGCTTCTAAGGCTACCTTTAGACTTTCTGCTTGTCCATTCTCTTTATTTGTTGCTTCATAACCTTTACTTTGAATGTCTTCTATTCTTGCTTTTATTGATTGGTATCCTTTTATCATATTTTCTACATCAACATCTGTTGCTTTTGATGTATACCAAGATGAATAGAAATATACTGGCATGTGTACTTTGTACCAAGCAATTCTAAAGGCACTTATTACGTATGCTGCTGCATGAGCTTTTGGGAACATGTATTTAATCTTTTGGCATGATCCTATAAACCAGTCTGGAATATTTGCTTCTTGCATTGTTTTTACATGTTCTTTCCAAGTTTCTGGGTCTTTTGATGCTTTTCCTTTACGTACAAATTCCATTATCTTGAAGGCTTTTATTGGCTTTACGCCATTATACATAAGATATACCATGATATCATCACGACAGCCTATAGTATCTTTGAATGGAACTATATTATTAGCAATAAGTTCTTGAGCATTTCCTAACCAAACATCAGTACCATGAGATAGTCCTGATATTTTTATTAATTCGGCAAACGTTGTTGGTTTTGTATCTTCTACTAGTTTTATTGTAAATGGTGTACCAAACTCTGGTATACCTAATGTACCTGTATTACACATAATTTGCTCTTTTGTAACACCTAAGGCTTCTGTTGATGTGAATATTGACATTGTTGCTTTATCATCTAGAGGCACTTTTAAAATATCAGTTCCTGATTGTAGTTGAATTAATCTTAATTGCGTTGGGTCACTATGACCTAGAATATCAAGTTTTAATAAACACTGATCGATTGAGTGATAATCAAAGTGGGTTGTTCTCCACTCTGCTGTTGGATCTTCTGCTGGAAATTGGAATGGTGTGAAATCAAATACTTCCATGTAGTCTGGCACAACAACGATTCCTCCTGGATGTTGTCCAGTTGTTCTTTTAACTCCAGTACATCCCATAGCAAGTCTTTCAACTTCTGCTGTTCTCATATCTCCTAATCCTTTGTCTTCACAGTAGCCTTTAACAAATCCAAATGCTGTTTTTTCTGCTACTGTACCAATTGTTCCAGCTCGATATACATTGTCTTCTCCAAATAAAACTTTAGTGTAAGCATGAGCACTTGCTTGATTTAAATCAGAGAAGTTAAGGTCTATATCAGGAACTTTATCAGCATTAAATCCTAGGAATGTTGCGAATGGCATGTCTTGCCCATCTTTTAGCATTGGAATATGACAGTTTGGACATTCTTTATCAGGTAAATCAAATCCAGATGAGAATGTTGCTCCTAAAGCATTTCCTTCATCATCGTCAAAAATACTTAATTTACATTTTTCACATCTATAATGTGCTGCTAATGGATTAACTTCAGTTATTCCCATCATGGTTGCAACAAATGATGAACCTACAGAACCACGCGAACCAACTAAGAATCCTTCATCATTTGAGTGTTTTACAAGTCTTTGTGCAATTAAGTAGATTGGGTCGAAACCTCCACCTATTACTCCACCTAATGTTTTCTTTACTTTTTTTTCTAATGCTTTATCATCTAATTCTTCTTCTGATGTTCTTTTTACATAATCTGTAACCATTTCTTTTATGTTTATTGAACCTTTTAATATTTCATCATGTAATTCTTTATGAATAATCTTTTCATATTCTTCTTTGTTATCTTCAATATCTTCATGACGTTCTTTAATTATTTTAAATACAATATCTCCATAAAGTTCTGTTGCGATTCGTTCCTCTATCATATATGGAAGAGATTCTCCATACCAGTCTTTTGCTTTTGTATATACAAGATCTGTTACTACTACTGGACAATCTAGATAACTTTTTCCATCATCACTTTTTACTCTTGGGGAGAATGGAATTCCTCCGGTATCTATAATTACTTCAACTATATCACACATATCTGCAATCTTATTTGTGTTTTTTACTACTATTTCATAAGCTTTATCTTCTCCTAAGAATTTAAAGTCATCTAACATTTCGTTTGTAGTTCTAAAATGATTGCTTGGTATTTCTTTAATACCATTTCTTGCTAATGGATGTCGTCCACCGCCTGGAACTTTTTGATTAACTATAATTTCTCTATAAATTTTATCTTCTCTTTTTAAATGGTGTACATCTCCAGTTGCGACTATTATTTTTCCAGCTTCTTCTGTAACTCTGACTACTTTTTCTATGTTTGCTGCTAGTTCTACTTTTGTTGCAAAGTCTCCTGTTTGAATCATGTGGTCATAGCATTCCATTGGTTGTACTTCGACATAATCATAGAATCTTATAATATTTGACAATTCATCATCACTTTTTGATTTTGCTTGAGTAAACACTTCACTTTCGTAACAGCCACTGCCAACTAATAGTCCTTCTCTGTATTTGTTTACAACGCTTCTTAAAATTCTTGGTGTTTTATATAAATATGTAGTGTTTGCAAGCGATACTAACTTGAATAGATTTTTTAGGCCTGTTTTATTTTTTACCAATAAGTTTATGTGATGAGCACGACCATATTTATGTATTTCTTCTTTACTTACAAGTTTATCTAAGTCTGTCATTATATCAATATTACGATTAGATAATTTCTTTAACATTTTGTAAAATACTAAGGCTGTTCCTTCGGCATCATAGTCACCTCTATGGTGAGCATTTTCATCCCATGGTACTTCATATCTTTTTACTAGGGCACTTAATGAATGTCTTGCATAAGTATTGTCTAAAGTCCTTGATAGTTCTAATGTATCTATTACTGGATTTGTAAATGTTCCAAAGTTATATTTTCTATAAGCCATTTCTAGGAAAGAAACGTCAAACTTAGCGTTATGGGCAACCATTGGACAGTCTCCAAACCATTCAATAAATCTTCTTACGGCGTTTTCTTCATTATCTTTTCCTTCTAGCATGGCATCAGTTATATTGGTAACATCGATTATTTTTTGTGGAAGTGGTTTTCCTGGATTTATTAGTTCATCATATTTTTCAATTATCATACCGTCTTTTATTTTTACTGCACCGATTTCAATAATTGAGTCAGATCCACCGGCATTGAAACCTGTTGTTTCAAAGTCGAATACAACGTAAGTTTGATCAAGCATAACTTTATCATTTGGTCGTGTTACTATATCAACGTTGTCGTCTATCATTAAAAGTTCACAACCATAAATGGCTTTAAATGGTTCTTCTCCTTCTTTTAGATGTTTATTATAATCTGTTACCATACTAAAGACATGTGGAAAGCCTTGTACTCCATTGTGATCTGTTATAGCAACAGCTTTCATACCAAACTTCATTGCTTGTTTTACAACATCTGTTTCATCTATTACACCATCCATTTGACTCATCTTTGTATGACAATGTAGTTCAACTCTTTTTTCTTCTGCTATATCTTTTATAGTATCTTCTGTTTTTTCTATTTTAATAATGTCTCTGGCATTTAATACAAGTTCTTTAGCGAATTGATCATTTTTTGTATACCCTCTTATCTTATACCAATTACCACTTTTTAGTTCTTTACAAAGTCTTTTATATTCTTCATCATCTCTTACAAATACTTTACAATATATACTATCTGAAAAATCTGTTATTTTTAAAGTGATTATTTTAAAATCTGTTTTTGATGATTCAAAGTAATCTGTTCCAAAAACTTTAGCCTCTACTACAACATTATTGTCTTCACCTATTAATGTTTTTATCTTTATTGGTTCTTCTTTTATACCTCTTCCGATTACGCTATTGGGGTCTTTTGCTTCTCTTCGAAATTGTTTCTTTTCAGGTTGTGGTGTTTCCTCTTTTTTTGTAGGTTGCTCATACTTTGGCATTTCTACATTGTTTAAATCTTTTTGAATTTCTTCTAATATATTTTCTTCATGTCTCATTACAACATCTATATTAAAGTTATAACTTTGTTTTTTATAAAAGTTCATTACTTTATCTAAAACACCTAAAAGTCTTTCTTTTTCTACTTCATTAGTTGCAACAAGCACTAAAAAATCATCTTCTATTTTCATAGCATCCTCATATATTTCAAGTACTTTTAAATCATCCTTTAATGTTTTTAATAAGTATTTATAATAACTTAAGTAAGTGTCCATATTAGGATTTTTTATATTAAATATTATTTCTATTTTTGATGCTAATTCATCTAACAACATTTTTTTAGATTCTAATTCTTCTAGTATTTCTACTGGTAGTAATTCATCTTTATCAATAAAAATATTCCAACTGTTAGTTTTAGAATTTACTTTTATTTTAGTAATTTTAGCATCATTAAAATATTGATAAGAAGTCTCATCAATATTTATTTTATCTAATAATATTTTTATTTTGTCATCCATAATTATCCCCCTTACTTGATTTTATATTATTTCTTCAGGTACTTCATCCATTTGTTGAAATTTATTTATTTCTTGTTTTGTCACTTTTTGTTCTCTTATAATGTATCTTTTATTTCTAATACAGAAGTCAATAAATTCTTCCAAATTCATTTTTACTAATTCTTTTTCGTAAGCATAGTTATCAAGTTCAAATGCTATTTTATCACGCATCATCCTAGATAACAACTCATCTTTTGGAATTCCTAAATACATTAACCAATATGGATATATCCATCTTTTTAATTCCATTAGAGATGGTGTTCCATTTAAGTAGCAACTTCTATCATTTAAGTTACTAGCATATTCATTTAATATTGCTAGTTCCACAATAGCATTTTTAAAATCATTATCTTCTTCATTATACTTTTTTATACTATTCATAACTAAAACCATATTTAATTTTAATAAGTATTCTGTTGTGTCCTTTTTATCTATTTCTATACCTATTATTGCTTTTTCTTTAATAGGATTATCAATAATATTCAATTCTTTTGACACAACAAAGAAAGTAAATTCATCTACTTTTTCTCTTATAATATTACTATATAATTTTTGCGTTACTTTCTTATTTTTATCCCAAATACGCATTACTTCTAATCTATATTTTTCTACTTGTTTTCTTATTTTTTGATACTCTTTACTTTCAAAAAATATATTGTATATTGTATCATCGTTTGGGATAAAGTTTTTATAATCTTCTAATATTAATATTTTATCATTAAACATGTTATTGTATTTATCTTTAAAAGCATCCCATAATCTTTGTTTAATTTTATAAACTGGCTCTGATATTGATGCTTGAAACAATAAATACCAAACGAGTGCATATTCATTTACTACAAAATTTGTATTCATTTATTTCACCACTTCTATTTATATATACTATGATACCAAAAAAAAAGAAAAAGTTGAATACTTTTTCCCTTTATTACATTCTTTTATATATAAAATATGCTGCTACTGCGATTAATGCTATTACTAAAATTGCTATTAATATTTTTAAGGCTATTGGCATACTTTTTTCTTTAAATTCATTATCCATTTCAAAGTCTTCATCTGATAAGTCCATACTTCTAGTATAAAAATCTTTATCTGCTCCCGATAAAGTTTTAGGTTCTTCATCTTTTCTTTTTTCTATTTCTTTTAATGTATCTTCTGATAAAGATATTGAATTATCATTTTGTTTTTCTTGTTTTTTTTCTTCTATACTATCTGATTTTATCTTTTCAGTTTCTTGTCCTTTAAGTTCTTTGTAAGAATCTAATTTTTCTTCTAATGTTTTATTTTCTTCTATTATATTTTTTACTTTATCAAGTTCTTCTTTTTCATCTATATTTTGTTCTTCATTACTTACTTGCTCTTCTGTTTCTTCTTTATTTGACTCTTTATCTTCATATGATTCATTATCATATCCTAAACTATTTGCATCCTCTACTTTATCCATTACACTAGTTGCCATTAAATCACTTAATAAATTGACACTTGTTTCTTTATCAATTTCACCTGCTAATGTTTTAGATGCTATTGTATCAATTAAATCTCTAAATTCTTCTTCCTCTGGAGTCATTATTTTTTTTATTTTTTCGGCCTTGTATTTTTCTAATTCTTCTATATTTAAGTCAGCTAATATATTATAACTTGTATTTTTTAATTTTCTTTTTTCTTCTAATTTGTCTTTTTCTTGTCTATTTTTTCTTGCTTCTTCTAAAACAATATTTATATCATAAACTTTTTTATCATCTATTTTATAAAGGTAATTAAAGTCATCTAATTCCTTTTTTATTCTTGGTACTGATTCTACATTTTTATATTTTTTCATTTGCTGATAAGACTCTCTAGAAGTGTAACTACCTTTATTTTTAAAACCATTTATTTCAAAAGCATTGGAATTAGTTACATCAGTTATATTTGTATATTTTGTATTACTTGCTATATCTTGATAAAGTTCTTGATTTTTTTCATATCTATTAGGTCTATCTGGTGTTTCATCTTTATATCTATCCATACGTCTCATACTATTCACCCTCTTATTATAAGTTTATCATAGGAAGAAATAAAACAAAAGACGTTTTACATTTTTAAATGGATAATTACAAATATCTTTACAATTGAGATTATAAATTATTCATCTTTTGCTTCAATTCTAAATATTCAATACATTTTTTATATCTTTTATTTCTTTCTTCATCTTCTTTTGTTATTTTATTAAGTCTATCTATATTTGAATTATGTTTTAAATCTTGAAGTTTTACTTTTGTTGCCAGCTCATTTGTTGATATTTGTTTTATATATTCATAGTAACCTATATTTTCATCATGTGTTAATAGTTTTAAAGCATCTATTACTTCTTTTGGAAATTCTTTTTCTAAATCTTTTATTGTAATTGTTGAGTCCTCTGCTACATCATGCAGTAATGCTGTTGTGGTCTCTATTTCATTTGTCATTTTTTCTGCTATTGACCATGGGTGAAATACATATGGGGTATTTGATTTATCTTTTTGATTTTTATGTGCTTCAAACATTATATTTATTGCTTTTTTAGTCATATCTGTATATATCATAGTTCCTCCTAGTTTCCATAAAAAATATTATCATAATAGTAATTAAAAATAAAGTATAACCTCTTTACTCTATTCATTTTTTTAGATATAATAACTTTTGAAAGCGAGGTATTAAAATGAAAGTTAAAGTTAATCAAGAAGCATGTATTGGCTGTGGAGCTTGCTGTGCTTATGCTGAAGAAGTTTTTGAAATAAATGAAGACGGATTATCTGAAGTTGTAAAAGAAGAAATTTCAGCTGAGGAAGAGCAAAATGTTAAGGATGCAATGGATGCATGTCCTACTTCAGCAATTGAAGAAGTTGCTTCTGAATAATTAAAAGAAACTGCATAATTGAATTTATTAAGTATTAGATTTTCTAATACTTTTTTTGTGCATAAGAAAAAGATGGCTTAAATTAACCATCTTATTTTATTATTTATTTAATTCTTTTAATAATTCGATAACTTTTCTAACTTCTAAATCATATTTAACCATTTCAAGTCCACCGAATTGATTTAAGAAGTCTTCTTTATCCATTTGATATTTTTTAGCTAATTCTTCAGCTTCTTTTTCAGCATCTTCATCACTTACAACGATTTTTTCAATTTGTTGAATTTCTTCAATCATTAAACGATATAAAACATTGTTGAATGCTTCTTTTTCCATTTGACTTCTTAATTGTTCTTCATTAGAACCAGTAAATTGGTAATATAAATCTAAAGAGATTCCTTGCATTTTCATCTGTTCAGCAAATCTTCCCATCAAACGATCAACTTCTTCGTTAACCATTTCTTCTGGAATATCTACTTCAACATTTTTAGAAACTCCTTCAAGTAATGAATCTACATATTTATTTTCAGCATCCATTTCTTTTTGTGCTTTAATAGATTCTTTAATTTCTGCTTTTAATTTATCTTCAGAATCGATTCCTTCCATTCCTAAATCTTCAAAGAAATCTTCATCTAATTCACGAGTTTTCTTTTCTTTTACTTCATTTACTTTAACTTTGAAAACAACTGGAGCTCCTGCTAAGTCTTTAGCTCCATAATCTTCAGGGAAAGTTACATTTAAATCTTTCTCGTCTCCTGCTTTCATACCAATAACTTGTTCTTCAAATCCTGGAATAAATGTATTTGAACCAATCTCTAATGAATAGTTTTCACCCTTTCCACCATCGAATGCTTCTCCATCTTTAAATCCTTCGAAGTCAATAATTGCTACATCACCATTCTTAACTTCTCCATCTTTTGTTACAAGTTCAGTATATCTTTCTAATAAATGAGAAAGTTCATGATTTATTTCTTCATCAGTTACTTTTACTTCTTCTTGCTTAATATTTAATCCTTTGTATTTGTTAACTTTAACTTCTGGCTTAGTAATAATTTTAAAAGTAAATTCTACTCCTTCTTCACCAATATTTTTTAAATTAACTTCTGGTTGTGCAACTGGTACTAATTTTGAATCATCCATTGCTTTTGCATATGCATCTTGTAATACTGCATCTGCTGCATCTAAATATAATGATTCTTTACCAAATTTCTTTTCATAAATATTTCTTGGTACTTTACCTTGTCTAAATCCATCAACTTTTACAGTCTTTTGTTTTTTAGCAAATACTTTATCTATAGCATTTTTCCAAGCGTCACCATCGATTTTTACAGTAACTTCATGTTTGTTTTTATTTTCTTTTTTTTCAGTTTTAATTTCTTTTGTTTCTTCTTTTTTTGCCATATTATCCCTCCAACGACATTTATTATACATGATAATTTTATTTAAAACAACAATTTACTTACTTTTTATTGTACTATTAACGTAACTTTCGCCTTTCTTATAACTTTCAAAGAAGTTTTTAGCAAGATTTTCATAATCAGGATGTTCAACAAAAATATCAACTACTTGCTCTCCTGTTTTTTCTTGTATTTCTAAATAGATTGTATTATCTGTTGTAACTGGTAATCCTGTTGCTAATTCGTGTAGTCCTGTATTGTTTTCTACTAATATTAAGTTTTCTGCAATTCCTAGGGCATCATATAACATTGATGTTTCCATATTATATTTTTCTATATATTTTTCAGTATTTTTGTCAACTCCATTTATAGCATATTCACCATATGTAAGTTCTATTCTTGTACTTTCTCTCTTTATTAATTCATGATCAATTTTATCTGTTATTTCAATAAATGGTATTCCTTTATACTCAACAAATTTTGATGTTACTGGGATGTAATAATATCTATTATAATCTACTATCTTTTCTCTTTTCTTTTCATTTTTTTCCATTTCAATCCTCCCCTTTCAACTTTTTTGATAACGTGTTTTATTATAACATAGGAAGATTTTTTTCTAAAGGAACATTGTAAATAGAAATAGTAAATTTACAAAAATTTACATAAAAAAAATAATCACTAGGATTATTTCTCGTTTTGTTTAAGTATAAAGTTATATGAATCTCTCATCATTTCTTCTATTCCAAGGTTTGCTTTCCAGCCTAATTCTTTTAGAGCAAGTGATGCGTCTGAATAACAACTAGCGATATCTCCTGGACGTCTTGCGACTATTTTATATGGTACTTTTACATTGTTAACTTTTTCAAATGCTTTCACCATATCTAGTACACTATATCCAACACCTGTTCCTAAGTTATAGTAATGAATCCCATTTGTTTTTACTGCCTTTTCTAACGCTTTTATATGACCTTTTGCCAAATCAACTACATGGATATAATCACGCACTCCTGTTCCATCAGGTGTTGCATAATCATCACCAAATACACTAAGTATTTCTAACTCACCTGATGCTACTCTTGCAATATAAGGCATTAAGTTGTTAGGAATACCATTTGGTTTCTCACCAATAAGACCTGATTCGTGAGCACCAATTGGATTAAAATATCTTAAAACGATTGGGGTAAACTCACTATCTGATACAACAATATCTTTTAGTATTTGTTCAATCATTAATTTACTTGTTCCATATGGATTGGTTGTTCCTCCAACCTTGCAATCTTCTGTTAATGGTAACTTTTCTGGGTCACCATAAACTGTTGCTGATGAGGAAAAGATTAATTTCTTGCAATTGTATTTTTGCATTACTTCACATAAATGAAGTGTTGAAATTAAATTGTTTTCATAATACATGATTGGTTTTGCAACACTTTCTCCTACTGCTTTGAATCCAGCAAAGTGAATAACTGCATCTATTTGATTTTCTGTAAATATTTTTTCTAATGCTTCAATATTACAAACATCTTCTTCATAAAATATAATATCTTTGCCTGTTATTTTTTTTATTTTATCAATTACATCAATACTTGCATTAGATAAATTATCAATAACAACTACTTCGTATCCTTCATTTAATAGTTCAACTACTGTGTGACTTCCTATGAATCCAAGTCCACCTGTAACTAGTACTTTCATATTAACCTCCATAAACTTCATGATACACGTCAACTACTTGTATCATTTCTCTTCCAATATTGATATCTATATTACCATCATCTATTGCTTTTTTCAAGAAGTCTTCTAAATCATCAAAATTTACATAAAACAAATTAAATTCTGTTGCTAGTTCTAATTCATCATAATGTGTTTCATTAAAGTTTGGAAGACTATCAGTAAATATTCTGTAATAATAAATACTATTAAGTACTTTCTTACCACTTCCAAAATAATCATTATCATATGTTGAAATACATAAAAAAGGAGCATCTAATGTTTCAATATCAATTCCCGTTTCTTCTTTTATTTCTCTTATTAAACACTTATCTTTTTCTTCATTGTCTTCTAAGTGTCCTCCTGGAAACTGATATGTATTATTATTATGTGCTAATAATATTTTACCACTTGAATTAAACATTAATCCTTTTACTCTTACTACTCTCATTTCTATATCATTATCAGTTAGATTATTATCATTAAAAATTATTGTTTTCATTCTACCACCCTCTACTAATTATAAATATCTTTCCCAATATTCAATTACATTAGGACTTACTGTGTTGTATACTGCCTCTATTGTATTTTTCATAACTGTTGCTTTTCTCCATACTTTTGTTCCATAATTTAGGCAACTTGCTTTAGATGAGGCCATCATGTATTCAAATGTTGATGCTCTATCTTCTTCTGCTGATGTTTGAGCATAAGCATTTACAAATGGAGCATCTTGTGAAAATGTTACATTATATGAGTTTGAGTTAGTAATATTTCCATATGAAAATCCTTGAGGATTTAATGTGTTCCAGGAATTAAAGTTTGCTCCCTTTTTAAACATATATCTTTCTATATAATGATATGATTCATGATAGAAAGATTCTTCAAATGGATAAGATACTGCAATTGAAATTACAGCATATGAATAGCTTGAATCTGTTACCCCAGTAATACTATTTTCTGCATAATTGTTTATAAGCATTATAGTTAATGGAATTCCTCCATTTCTAATTTCTGAAAAAAAGCCTTTTGGATATACACTTAATGCTTGGTTTAATCTGTTTAAACTAGCGTTAATTGTTGTTGAATTAGTAACTGGAGTGGTTGAAACTCCTGCTACTGTATATCCTGTTGTTTCATTTCCATACTTAATTGTTATTCCATAAGCTGATTGAATTGTATTTCTTAAGTTGTTGTTTGTTTCTTCAAGTGTTGGTACATATACATTATTGTTTTGTGCTGGTTGTTGCACTGTATTATTGCTATTTGTATTCTGATTAGTATTTGTATTTTGATTAGTATTAGTATTTTGATTTGTATTATTTGATTGATTATTGTTATTAGATGGAGTTTCTGTAGGTGTTTGTGCTGCACTATTATCAATTGTTTCTTCACTATTAGTTGTACTTGTTGTTTGATTTCCTGGTACTACTTCACTATTGTCTATTGTTGATATATTAATTGTTGATTTTTCTTCTTGTTCTACATCCTTTATTGGGTCGAATAATTTTCTACCACTAGCAACATTTAATACTATTCCATACACTAAAAAAGTAAGGGAGGCAACAATTAATATTTTGGCATAATAAGACCAACCATTAATATTTTTCTTTTTCTTATTACGCATATTAATTACCTCCGCTTACTATTACTTAAAAAACATAACTATTAAAATAAATGATATTACTAAAACAACTATCATAAGTAAGAATATCCATACATTAGCAATTCCACTATTATTTATTAAAATTTCTTCTTTTTTCTCATCTGTTTCAAAAAGTTTATTCAAATAATTTGCTTGTTCTTTTGTTAAGCCGTCTATTGTAATTAAATCATTATTACTTGAAACAAGTCTAAATGTCATGAATTCATCTTTATCTAAATTAACTATATCATTTATAATAAAATTCTCATCATCATTTAATCTCTTTATAAGTGAATCTAAAAAATCATTATAAAAAGCATTATCACATTTAAATGTTACATCACTGAATTCTTTAGTATCTCCATTTTGACTTACTATTTTTAATTTAATTAAACATTTTGAATCAACAATATCAACGCTTAATATTATAGAACTATTTTTACTCGATAATCTAAATATATTAAATATTTTTTCTATATAATCGTCGTAATTTTCTTCTGTTAAATTACTATCTAATAAACTATTTTCCATATAACTCCCCTATTTAACTACTGAACTACTTTCTTTTAACTGTTTGTTCAATATACTTATTTGATCATACATTTCTTGTGCTTCGTTTATTTTTCCTTCTTGATATAATTTATTTGCTTCATTCATCATTGCTTCTATATTTTCTGATGATGGAGCAAGAAGTCCATTATCTACTAATTCTTGGACTTCACTATCTACTCCATTAATATTTCTACTTGCAATAGTTCCTCTTGAACTTAGTAAAGCGTTTTGAGTTTTATATGACGACCTTAAATTAGTAACTTGTTTTAGTGATGTCAAAATTGCTTTTGGTGAATCTTGTGATACTTTTATAAATGTCATTAGTGGCTCTTTTGGTAGATCTTCTTGATAAGTTACATTTTCTTGATTTTCTATTGCTGGGATTGATGGGCTAAATTCTTGTTCTAGACCATTTTCATCAACGCTTGGTGGAGCAACTACATCTTCTTCTACATTTTCAGAACTTGGTTGTTCTTCTTTTTCCTTTCTTGGTTGTTGCTGTTTGGTTTGCTCTGTTACGATTGGAATTAATGGTGTATTTTCTTCTTGACTTATTTGTTCAGATGGTTGTTCATCAGCAACTTCTTCTACATTTTCGTCATAAACTGGTGCATCTTCTGGTTGTTTTTCTTGAACTACTTCAGTATTATCAATAGTTGTTTCTATTGGCTGATTCTCATAAACTTGCTCTTCATTTTGAACTTCTTGACTTACTTCAGGTACTACTTCTTCAGAACTAGTTATAGTTTCTTCTGGTTCAATTTGTTCTGAGATTGGAGTATCTTCTACCTCGTTAGAGATATCTTCACTTTGCTCTATAGGTTCAGTTTTTTCTTCTATAGTAGGTGTTGCTTGCTCTATTGTTTCTTCTTGTTCTTCTGTAGGATATGTTTCTTCATCGTTTTCTTCTACAACCGGTGTTTCTTTTTCTTCAGTTTGTTCTACAGGCTCTGCTATCTCCTCTTGTTCTTGTACCATAATTGGTTCTTCTTGTGAACTTTCTATATCTTCTTCTTGAACTTCAGTTGGTTCTTCTTGAGTAGTTATTTCTTCAGGTACTTGTTCAACGCTTTCTTCAACTACTGGTTCTTCTTTTGAATCAGCATAATCATTGATTTCTCTAACTACATCAGGGTCTTGATTTATACTTTCTATTGTTTCTCCTTGTTTATATACAGGAGACTCGACACTTTCACTTATGTTGTTTACATTTTCATTTTTCAAATCAGCAATTATTTCTTTTATATTTTCATCCTCTATACTATCAAGGTCTTTTGAATAAGAATCTACTTTTTCAAGCGATGCTGAAAGTGTATTCATCGTAATAATAATTTGCCTTAGAGCACATCTTTCATCCGCACATAATTTACTTAATTTTTCTTTAAAAATTTCATCTGTCGTGGTTGTTATTTTTTGTTCTATTTCGTAAAGTTTATTTTCTTCACTACTAATTATATCCATTAAAGCGGCTTTAATTTTAACTAAAACATTTTCATATTCTTGATTTTCATAAACATATTCAGTTATCATTTAATCACCATCCATTATGCATTTGCTATTTTCTTTAATAGATTTTGAACACTAAGCCATTCATTATCATCAGTAATTTCTTGTAAAAGAAGACTTTCACCATTTTGAAGTATCTTTGAAATGTATATTACTTCATCTCCGTTAGCACCACTTAACTCGCCTTTTGAATAAACCAAATACGTATTTATTTGATCATCACTAATTAAATAAGTCACTAATTCAACTTCCATTGAACTACCATCTTGGTTTTTAACAACAATCATTTTTTTCTCGTTCGTACTCAAATTATTATTCATAGTAAAACTCCTTCTATTCTAAGTTATATTATAACTAATTTTTAATAAGAAGTAAACTATTTAAATTGAAACATTAACCACTCTGGTTTGAATATTAAAAGTATTCCAACAACTAACATAATAATACCTCCAAGAACATGAGAATACTTATTATACTTAGTACTTATACCTGAGACTTTCATTGTAAACATAGCAATAAAAAACACTATTAAATCATCTATTAAAAAGAAAAATATATAGATAAGTGTGTACATAAATTTCATAAAATTTGACACATTATTTAGAGCAAGTAATTCAGAAAAGACAATTGGAAGTCCAGCAGAACAGGCAAGTTCAACTAAATTTACGCTGATAGCTAACCCCATTACTCCAACAAGGGATAAAAAGAAACTTTTCTCATGTGTAAATTTTTTTATTTTATTAAAAATTGTTTTTCTCTTGTTTTTATCTACTACGTCACAGCCTGAATCATTACTTTTTATAAAGCTTCTTAAATTTAGTAATCCCCCTATAATTGCTACTAGTGCAATTATATTTCTAATCCAAACTATTGTTGTTATTTTTACGGCTATATTTATCCAAGATAACATTATTAACATATAAACTAATGCTGAAGTTAATAAAAATGTTAATCCCAATATCCACATTCTCTTTCTATCTTTCATCCCTATTAAAACACTTATTAAAAATAATAATATCCACATAGCACATGGGTTAAATCCATCTACTAATCCTATTACAATAGCAGACGTTGTTAGAGACACATTTTTCATGTTAACTTTACCAATTAATGGAATAGAAAAAGTCATCTCATCATCTGTTTTTTCTTCACTTTCTTGAAATTTGTCTTCTTTTACTTGTTCTTTTATTTCTTTGTCATCTTTATAAGTTCCATCTTTTATTTTACTAACTACATCTTCATATTCATTTTCTTCATAAAACTCTATTGCTCTTATAAGTTTATTTTCAGTACTATCTCCAAATCCTTGGATTATGCTATTTCCAATTACTGTTGTTGGAACACCACTTCTTTTTATTAAAAAAGTCTTTTCAACATCTTCTAGAAGAGAGGCGTTTTCTTCGTTATACCATACTTCATATTCTACTATTTTTAAATTCTTATAATTGTCTTTTATTGTATCTAAGTACTTTAATTCTGCTGCGCAGTGTGGGCAGCCGTCTCCTTTAAATACATACATTGTAATTATATCTTCTTCTTTAGCATTAACATTTAGAGTTAATAAAAAAAAGAAAGTTATAATTACTAAAAAATTAATTACTTTCTTCATTTAATAAACCAACCTCTCTTAAATTATTTACCATATCAGAATAACTATATTCTCCTATAAACCTTTTTATTTCTTTATCATTTTCCATCACAATAAATACTGGAAGTTTTTCTCCAACATTATACTTTTCTACTTCATCTTCATCCATATCTATATCATATGTTTCATAAGAAAAGTTATATTCTTTTATTAATTTGTTCCAAACTTTATTCATTACAAGACATCCGCTACACCAAATAGCTCCTATTTTTATTAATTTCATTTTATCTCCTAAAATCTAATTTTTTTATTTCTATTTCTAACTCTTTAATAAATTCATCTATTTCATCTCTTGTTGTTAAATATGAAATACTTACACGCATACTTCTACTTGCTCTTTCTTTGTCATGACATACTGCATAAACGGCTCTTGAGTAAGAACCTGTTGAACAAGCTGTTTGTGTAGAAATATAGATACCTTTTTCTTCTAATGCATGAAGCATTACTTCGCTTTTAATATTTTTTAAACTAAAATTCACAATATTGTTAATAGAGTAATTATTACTATTAATATATACATCTAAATTTTGTAGTTTACTTATTAAATAGTCATGTGTTTCTTTTACATGGTTTTCTTTTTCTTTAAAATTATCATATGTAAGACGTAGGGCCTTTGCAAAAGATACAATTAATGGAGTTGCTGGTGTTCCACTTCTATAAATAGTTGTTGATTTTCCTCCATGAATAATTGGTTCTATAACTAAGTTTTCTCTTTTTATTAAGGCTCCTATCCCTTTCATTCCAAAGAATTTTTGACATGACATAGATGCAAGGTCTACTAGACTAAAATCAAATTTGGTTTTACCTATACTTTGAGTAACATCGCTATGAAGTAAGACTTTCTTATGGCGTCTTACTACTTCACTTATTTTATTCATATCTTGCATAATACCAACTTCACTATTAACTGAAGCAATTGAGACAAGTACTGTATCATCTCTTATTAGATTTTCTAAATCATCTAAATCTACTAAACCATTATCATCTAATTTTACAAAGTCTATATCATAACCTTCTTCTTGCAAATAATTTAGAGGAGCAATTATTGATGAATGTTCAAGTTCTGTAGTAATTATGTGCTTACCACGATTTTTATATTTTGAAGTGACACCTTTAATTGCTAAATTATTTGCTTCACTTGCTCCACTTGTATAAATTATTTCACTTTGTTTTACTCCAAGAATATTAGCAATTTGCATAGTACTAGCATCTATTATCTTCTTTGCTTCTATTCCTAGTTTATGTAGAGAATTGGGGTTTCCAATAAATTCACGACATACTCTACTATATGTATTAATTACTTCTTCATTTACTGGTGTTGTTGCACTATAATCTAAATAAATCATTTTTACCTCCTAAAACAACTATAATTCATTTTATATTTTTAACTATAAATTTAGAGTTGAATTTTACTAAACCTATGGTTGAATAACAAACTAAACATATTATAACACGTATAATTCTTTTATTAAACAAAGAAAAAAGTTCTAATCTTTAGAACCTTCTTCTTTATAATTTGATTTATAATCTTCTATTAATTCATGTAGATATTGCATACTTTTATCTAAGTTTCTTATTTCTTTTGCTCTCAGATTCATATTGGAATTTATACTTTCTGGTAATTCTTCAGGTAATTTGTATCTTAATTTATGGTCAAGGCTTGCCCAGCAATCCATTGCTACTGTTCTTATTTGAACTTCTGCTTCAATATATTCTGTTCTATCTAATAAATGAACTGGCACTAATAAGTTTATATGATAACTACTGTATCCACTATCTTTTGGATTTTTTATGTAGTCACTTTCATCTTTTACAATAAATTGTTTACTTGATTTTAATATTCCAACTATTTCATAGACATCTGCAAGAAATGAACAAACTATTCTTATTCCTACTATGTCATGAACATTATGAATCATATTTTCAACTGTTACATCTAGGCCTTTTCTTTCTAGTTTTCCTTTTATACTTGAAAAACTTTTTATTCTTGTTTTTATATGTTCTACTGGATTATATTCATTTTTAAATTTATATTCTTCAAGTAATATTTCAAGTTCACTAGTTAATCTATTAAGAGCAAATGTATATTTAAGCATTTCCTCTTTGAATTCACTATTTTCTAATAAATCTTTATCCATTTTATTCCTCTTTTCTTTCTGGCTAAAAAATACTAATAATTTTACTTATTAGTATTTTGATAATAATCTCTTTCTGCAATAGTAGATGAAATATAATCTAATTCTTCATCTACAATATCCATATCATTTAATATATCTTCTACTTCAAATAATATTTCCTTTAGACTATTGCATTTTTTATAATTAATTTTGTATTTATTTAATATATCAATTTCTCTATTAGTAAGTAAAATACCATTACCTATATAATTATATTTATTAGCATTAAAATCTATTTCACTTATAAATTTATTTATATCTATTTCCATAATTACCTACATGAATATCTATTATTTTTTAATTTCTTCATAAGTTCACCTGGAGTATATTTATCTTTTATTTTTAAAGTAATAACATCTCCACTCATGGTATTTGTATTAATATTCATGCCCAAATCTCCATTTGATGAAAAATCAATATTATCAAGTAAAACTAATTCATCTTTAGAAATATCTATTGTTGCAATAACACCAGTTGATGTTATTTCATATTTTACACTTTTTCCTAGATATTCTAATGTGTTTTCTAAAGAATATTTTACACTGTTTTGGTAACTCTCATTATCTAAATATTTTTTAGGAAGTATAATTTTCTTTACTAATTGAATATTACTTATACTGTCATTATCTATTGTTGTAGTAACTACTTCTTTCAATGTAACACCGTTATCAAAATTAGTGGTCTTTTCACAGACAACTTTATCTTGTTGTAGAGTTGCAAATAAATATACTACTATTATAAGCATTATAAATGTTATTACAATTGGTAGTTTCATACTTTTTCTTGTATTCATAGAATCACCTCACACATAAATTATACCATATTTTTTTATAAAACAAGTAATTATTTATTAAGTATTATTCTTTTTAGACAAATATAGAAAAGGTGTGTCTAATATTGCTAGAAATATTTCTATAATTGATGTTGTTGTTGCTATTGAAATAATTGTATTTATATCATAAATACCAATAAAGGAAAGTGTTACAAATAAGTAATTTTCTAGACAATTTGAAATTATAGTTGAAACATTGTTTCTTAACCATAATTTATTAGGATATTTTTCTTTTAATTTATTAAATAAGTATATATCTAAATAATTACTCAAAAAATAAAGTAGACTACTGCTTAATGATACTCTTAGATTAAGATTAAATAGTGTTTTCATAGATTCATTTGAAATGTCTGTACTACTGGGTATATAAAGAAGTGCAATTTGCATAAAAAATGTAAATAACAAATTCATAACTAAACCTATTATTACTGCTTTATAAGCATAATCTTTTGAGTACTTTTCACTTAATATGTCTGTTGCTAAGAAGTTAGATGCAAACATGATGTTTCCAAGAGAAACAGTTAAATTAAATATATCTATATTTTTACAAACTAGGATATTTGCTGTGATTGTTGCAAATGTTATCCAAATAATTAGACCTTCTTTTTTTAGAAATTTATCCATTAAAATGGTTGAGGTATACACGAAGATAATACTAATTATTCCTAATACAATATTCATATAAGTATCTCCTTTTTATAGTACATTTACTTTTTTAATTATTATAAGTCTAAAATAAAAAAAGAAAAAGGATATTAATCAATATCCTTAAAGCCTTCCCATTTCCAATCACTTACAAATGGCATATCTTCTCCATATTCACGAATATAATCATGGTGTTTTTTAAGCATTTGGTTACACCAGTCAATTAATGCTTCTCCACTTTTTCTATAGCGCGGTATTTCTTTTAATGTCGCTATTACTAAATGGAATCTATCAATTTCATTTTGAACACGAATATCAAATGTTGTTGTGATTGTTCCTTCCTCTTTATAGCCATGTACATGCATATTTCTATTTGTTCTTTTATATGTTAATTGATGGATAAGTGATGGGTAACCATGGAAATTAAATATAATTGGTTTATTAGTTGTGAATATTTCATCATATTCTTTATCACTCATACCATGTGGATGTGTTTCTGGACTTTGTAGTTTCATTAAATCTACAACGTTTACAACACGTATTTTTATACCTTTTACACTTCGTCTTAAAATATCAACTGCTGCTAGTACTTCAAGTGTTGGTGTTTCTCCACAACAAGCAAGAACTATATCTGGGTCTCCTTCATCATTACTTGCAAAGTTCCATACACCTAAACCTCTTCTGCAATGTACTCTTGCTTGTGTCTTAGTTAACCATTGTGGCCTTGGATGTTTTGATGCAATTATTACATTTACGTAATTTTTTGTTTTTATGCAATGATCAAAACATGATAATAAACAGTTTGTATCTGGTGGCAAATACATTCTAACAACATCTGCTTTTTTAGTTACTAAGTGATTTAAAAAGCCAGGATCTTGATGAGTGTAGCCATTATGATCTTGTTGGAATACATGACTTACAAGTAAGAAGTTAAGAGATGCAATTGGTGCTCTCCACGGAATTTGATTACATACTTTTAGCCATTTAGCATGTTGACTTGCCATTGAATCGACAATTCTTACGAAAGCTTCATAACTATGAATAAATCCATATCTTCCTGTTAATAAATACCCTTCTAACATTCCCTCACATAAGTGTTCTGAAAGATATGAGTCCATTACTCTACCTGTTGGTGATAAGAATTCATCATTTTTTAATAATTTATAATTCCAAGTTCTATTTTCTACTTCAAATACATGATTAAATCTATTAGATAATGCTTCATCTGGACCAAATATTCTAAAGTTTTTATTATCTCTATTTAGTACAAATAAATCTCTTATATATTTACCTAGTTCCATTGTATCTTGTTTTACAATACTTCCTGGTTTTTTAATATCTAAACAATAGTCTTCCCAATCTGGTGTTCTGATTTCTTTTAGTAGAAGTCCTCCATTAGCATAACTACTTGCTCCCATACATTTTGTAGGTGTTGGACATAAATCTCTTAATTCTTTTATTAATCTACCTTTGGCATCAAATAAGTTATCTATATTATAACTCTTTAACCACTTTTCCAATAATTTTAAATTTTCTGGATGGTCATGTGTTATTGGAATTGGTACTTGATGTGCTCTAAATGATCCTTCTATTTTCTTAGAATCTACTTCTTTTGGACCAGTCCATCCTTTTGGAGTAGTTAATACTATCATTGGATAATTTCCACTACCACGAGTTTTTATTTTTTTAATTTCATTGATTACTTTGTCCATTACTTTAGCCATTTCTTCATGCATTTTTAATGTGTCACTGCCTGATACAAAATATGGTTTCCAACCATAACCATAGAAGAAATCTTCAAGTTCATCATTACTCATTCTTCCAAAGATTGTTGGGTTTGCTATTTTATAACCATTTCTATGAAGAATAGGTAAAATTACACCATCTGTTTTTCTATTTAAAAATTTATTAATATGCCAAGATGTTGCAAGTGGTCCTGTTTCTGCTTCACCATCTCCTACAACACAAGCTGCAATTAAATCACTATTATCAAGTACTGCACCTGCTGCATGAGCAAGACTATATCCTAATTCTCCACCTTCATGAATTGAACCAGGTGTTTCTGGTGCAACATGAGATGATACTCCTCCTGGAAAACTAAATTGCTTACATAGTTTCTTTAAACCTTCTTCATCTTCTGTTATTTCCGGGTAAAATTTAGAATATATTCCCTCTAAATAATTATTCGCAATCATTGCTTGTCCACCATGTCCTGGTCCAGATATATAAATCATTTTTAGATTATTCTTTTTAATTACTCTATTTAAATGCATATAAATAAAATTTTGTCCTGGCGTTGTTCCCCAGTGTCCAACTACATTTGGTTTTACTTGATTAATTGTAAGTGGTCTTCTAAGTAATGGATTATCAAGTAAATATAATTGAGCTGCACTTAAATAATTTAAAACTCTGAAATACTCATCCATTCTTTGTAATTCAGTTTTATTTAATGTTGCCATATATACACTCTCCTATTCTTAAAAAATTATAACATAAAAAAAAAGAGTATTGAACTCTTTTCAATAAAATCTCTTAGATAAATTTTATATTTTTTCTATTTTTTTGTTATAGCATCTTTTATTTCTTTTTCACTTAATTCTTCTATTTCTTCTATAAAATACTTTTCTATAATACTCATTCTTATATTATAAGGTATTCTTCTTTCTTTATACTTTTTTATATAATTCATTATCTTGCCAAGTACCATATTTTACTTTTATAAGACTTGAGACTAATGTTATTAATTCTTTTTTCTTTTGATATGGAATATTACTATATAAAATATCTCTTGTTCTTTGTAAGCAATTTACAATTTAGAGAAAGTTTAATTGTTCTTCTAATTCTTTATCTGTAGAAGAAGGTATTTCTTGTTTTATCATATCAGAACAAGTAAATATATCTAACATTTTTTTAGAAACTTTTCTTGCATCTTTAATGGTTGTTACTGATAAATTAACACTATAATTATATCTTGCATCTTTTTCTGGTACTGTTACTACTTTATTTGCTTTATAAAGTAGTGGTATTGTAAATGGGTAATCTTCCCACTTTAAGTTTTCTGGAAATTCAACTGTTCCAATTAAATTTCTTTTAAATAATTTGTTTGTTACACAAGGATATTCTTCTGTTAAATAAGATATTTCTTCTTTTGGAATTATTATTTTATGTTCATCAATATTACTTCTTCTTCCTAAGAATGAGACATCTTTACCTGAAAATACTTTTATCATATTTATTCTTGCTATATCAGAATCTGTATTTACACATGATTCATACATTCTTTTTAATGTGTTTTTTTCAATATAGTCGTCACTATCTATAAAAGTAATATATTCACCACTTGCTATTTTTAAACCCTTATTTCTAGATGCTCCGGCTCTTACATTTTTAGCATTTTTTAATATCTTTATCTTATCTTTATGAGTCTTTTATATTTCACTGATTATTTTTAAACTATTATCTTTTGAATTGTCATCTATTAATATTATTTCAAAATCTTGAAATGTTTGATTTAAAATACTATTTAGGCATCTTCTTATGTATTTTTCTGAATTATATACTGGTATTATTATACTAATTTTTGCCATATTAACCCACGTTTTTATTTTAGTTTTTGTATGAATAAACTATTTGTACTTCTTTTGGAGTTAATTTACGATATTGTCCTGATTTTAGATTATTTATATCAAATATTCCAATACGTTCTCTTGTTAGTTTTTCTACATGAAAACCTACACTTTCAAACATTCTTTTTACTTGATGATTTTTTCCTTCATGAATTGTTATTTCAACCATTGAAGTTAAATTTTCTTGATTTACTTTTTTTAATTTAACACGTGATGCTTTTACTAAGACGTCGTCTAACATAACTCCATTTTTTAGGGCATTTATTTGTTCACCTTTAATGATTCCTTCTAATTTTGCAAGATATACTTTATCAATTTTATTAGATGGGTGCATTAATATATTTGCAAACTCTCCATCATTTGTTAAAAGAATTGCTCCTGTTGTATCATAATCAAGTCTTCCTACTGGATAAATTCTTGCTGATGTTTCTATTAAATCTGTTACTGTTTTTCTACCATGTTCATCATTAGTAGTAGTTATTACTCCACGAGGTTTATTTAATAAATAATATTCTTTAGTTTCTTTTTCTATTGGTTTATTATTAACTTCTACTTTATCACTTTCTGATACTTTAGTTCCTAATTCTTTTATAACTTCACCATTTACTTTTACTTTTCCATCTTTAATTAATTCTTCTGCTTTTCTTCTTGAAGCAATTCCTGCTTGTGCAATTACTTTTTGTAGTCTTTCCATTTTTAGTCACCTCTTTTATATTTTACTATAATTTCTTATAATTTACTAATCTCTTTCGTGCTCATATTATACTATTATTTTTAATTTATTGAAAGAAAAATAATAATATTTCATATTCTTTAATAGTTTGTAGATTATTATTTACTAAATTTGGTATATGATTTAGCGATATAAGTGTTAATCATGTATTAATCTATACTTTTCTCTTAAGTTTTTACATAACATTTTAATATATATAATATTACTTTAATGGTCATTTTATTATTTAATATATACTTTTTATATTTTTTATTATAGTTATCTTCTTAGTATTTATTTTAAAAGTTACAATTTCTTTTTAGTCTCATAAACTATTATGAGGAGGAATACTATGTATAACTATGATAATTATAGTAATTTTAATAATTACAATCCTTCAGGGTATAATGATGAAAGATTCTTTGGAATTCCATTTATAATTGGAGGTCTTGCTGGTGGAGCATTAGGATATGGTATTGGAGCCAATCAAAATAATCAAGGAAATACTTACTATCCAGTATATCCGGTAACATACCCTACATATTATAATCCAGTATACACAACATATCCTACATATCCAACTTATCAAACAAGTAATAATTATTACTATTAAAAAGTCTTAGGACTTTTTTTCTTGTTTTTTTGGTAGTGTTATTAATACTGTTGTTCCTCTATTTTCTCTTGATTTATATGTTAGTGTTCCGTGATGTAATTCAATTATTTCTTTTATATAAGGTATTCCTATACCTGTTCCTGTTTCTTTTGTCGTGAAAAAGTCATTATATATTTTTTCAAGTGTTTCTTTTGACATACCATTTCCATTATCTTTCATTGATATGATACAGTCATTGTTATCTTCTTTTATCTTTACATTAACTACTAAATCTTCCTTACGTTTCGATTCTAATGAATTTTTAAATAAATTTATAAATACTTGTTTTAATCTATTGTAATCACCTTCTACATATATTTCATCATCTGGTATTTCTATTTTTGCTTTATTCTTTTTAAATAGCGGTTCTAATATATCTTTAATTTCCTCTAATAAGTAGCAAATATCTATCTCTTCTACTTCTATATTTTTTATTTTACCAAGAGATGAGAAGTCATTAATAATAGTTAAGCTTCTTTTTATTTCATTTTGCATAATTTCAATATACTTATCTTGATCTTTTTTGGAAGCTTCTGGAAACATTTCTAAATAACCATTACAAACTGCTAGTGGATTTTTTAGTTCATGATTTAATTTAAAGACTGAGGCTCTTAATTTCTTTTCCTTATCTAATTCTTTAAATGTTGTATTTATTTCTAATATTTTTTTACTTTTTATGAAGAAGAAAAATGATAAAAAAGAAAATACTGTTAAAACAATGCTTCCAAATAATATTTGGAAGTAAAAATGATGAGCAATATCATTGGGACGTATAACTAATATTAGGATTGCTGTTGCATAAATGCATTTTAATATACAGAATACTATAGAATAATTTCTTACAAAGTTAGATTTTTTTTCTAAATACTTATATGCTAAATAATATGTAATATAAAGACACGCTAATACGATTATACTTACATCATGAATTTGATGATATAAAATCATTAAAATTATTGAAATTATAATAGCAGTTTTATCTCTTTTTGATAAATAACTTATAAGTAATGGTGTACTAAAAAACGTATTTGTATTATAATTTTGTAAGTCATCAAAATACATAAGGGAAAATAAAGATACTAGTATTGCGATTGAAAATGGTACTTTTCCTTCTTTTGCATCAATTGATCTTATATAAGCAATATATACTAAATATAGGCATAATGGAAATAATACACTCATTCCATCTAATATAACTGTTTTTACATAATTCATAATAATCACCAGTTTTATTAAATCATACTATTTTTTTGAAATATGTCGTTTTTTGTCGAAAAAAAAATGACATTTCTGTCATTTTATTTGATCTATATATTTTTTTAATTGTTTGGAGTTAGAACCTAGAATTATTTTTAATTGATTATCTATTTCTACAATTCCTTTAGCTCCTAATTTTTGAATACCTTCTTTGTTTGCTTTAGATACATCCTTTAATGTTACTTTGAAACGAGACATATTAGTTTCTGTACTAATAATATTATCTTTTCCTCCAAGCAATTCAACTAATTTATTGAAATCAAGTCCTGCATCTTTTTTTGTTGCTTTAATTAGTGCTAGTAAGATTATAATTAATACTACAGCAATAATTAAATATTGTATAAAATCCATAATTAATATCACCAAATTAATTATATATTATTTTTTTTAAGAAAGCAATTATCAAACAAAAAGTTTGATAACTGTATATGTATATTATTAATTTTTGCTTGTTATCCAACAAAAACTAATAT
>UQQI01000016.1 GCA_900543055.1 uncultured Mollicutes bacterium | reverse complement strand
TCAAGATTCAAGAAAATCTATTGATTTAGATAAATATTTTAGAAGATATTCTAAAGATGAAAGGGACAAAGTCAAACATATATCTACTGATTTCTATTCTGGATATATCTTTTTAGCTAAAAAACTATTTAAAAATGCTGAAATATCAATTGACAGATTCCATATAGTTATACAAGCATACAACGCCTTAAATACTACTAGAATAAGACTTTGCTACAAATCTAATCCTAATTATAATAAATTGAAAGATTATTGGAAATTGCTTTTAAAAAATGAAAATGAATTATCAGATAAAAACCACTACTCTAGACACTTTAAAAAAGAATTATCACAAAAAGAAATTGTTCAATATATAATTAATACAGATAATGAATTAAAAGCTACTTATGAATGTTATCAAGGTTTAATCAATTCATTAAACGAAAAGAATTTTAACAACTTTAAAGCAATAACATTCAATCAAAGCAAAAATTTATCTCCTAAAATGAAACAAGCATTAAAATTGTATAAAGATAATATTAAATATATCGAAAATTCATTTAAATATGATAATAATAACGGAATTATAGAAGGAACTAATAATTTAATTAAATGCATTAAAAGAATTGCTTTTGGTTATAGAAAATATGATAATTTTATATCTCGTATATTCTTAATTAAAGGCATTATAAAAGGATGATTTTCATCATCCTTCATAATCAATTCATTTATCAAATTTATTGTTCACCAACACTATTTGACAATTATCCGTTTTATCCTAGTTTTATATTTTTGTAGACCTTATTTAGTTTGTTCTCCAGCTTTAATTGCAGCTTGAACTGCCATTTGCATAGAGGGGTTATAGCTAAAGAGTTAAATTAGATCATATAACACAAAAATCTTTTAAAAAATTGGAATTAAATATATATTTCTTTTTTATATTATTTTATTTTTTACGGCTAATTAATTATATAAACAATCTCTTGTTTTAGATACTGCAGTTACAGGGGGGTTACAATTTAAATACAATAAGCATTACTAGCATGTTTAAGCAATTCATATATTATCTTTTGAATATTATATTCTTTCTCTAATAATATTTTTACTACATAAATATGTGATTATGAAATATATTCCATAAATCAAAATCAAAAATATAAAAGTCATATAAGATCCATTTAATATACTAGTAATTCCTAAAGATTTTAATATCCATTCACAAAACTTTAATCCAAATATTGTATGAATTACAGCGATAGATAAAGGCATCATAAAGAATATAAAAGTTTGCATAAATAGTGCTTTGTTAATCTCTTTTTCATCTGCACCTATTTGTCTTAATATTTTATATTTCTTCTTATCATCTATACAATCAGATAATTCTTTTAAAGCAAGTATAGCTGATGATGATATCAAAAAAATGATTCCTAAATATAAACCAATGAATGTAATTATAGCCGTTAATCCTGCAGCACTTATTTCAATTTCATATCTGGTATCTTTTATTAGAGTCTCTTCAGTATGAAATTTTTTTACTTTTTCTTCTAATTTATCAATTATTTTTTGATCTTTTGAATTATAGTTACCTGAAAGAATTTCATATTTTAAATGATCTTTTTCAATAATTTGGTCACTTACTACAAAAAATCCCAAATTAGCTGGATTACCTGAAATATTAACAAAACCATTTATTAATTTTTTATATGGTTTTAATTCGTGATTAAATATTATCATCGTATTATTACTTTTAAGTACTGATTCATAAATATCAGTATTATAATTAGAAACAATTGCGTATTCATCATCTTGAATAGTTACTGTATCAATCTTTAATAGTCTGGCTAGTTTATTGTAATCTGCCTCACTCATAATATATACAGGGGAATCAAACTGAATGTATGAATATTCTTGTTTAATCTGTTCATATACTTTACCCAATGATTTAGCATAATCAAAATTCTCATCATAATATTCAGAAACTACTAAATTATTTTTTGTATTTTCTTTTACAAATGTATCTTCTAAGAATTCAGTAACTCTTACATTTTGATTGATACTAACAATCTGATAATCTACCGGAGCATAAGTATTAATTGAATTATTAAAATAATCCTTAATGGTAAATGCACTTGTTAATAAACATAGTGTGACAAATAACATTAAACAAATGATAGAAATAGATATTACCATTGTATTAATCTTACTGTTGATTTGTTTAAATACATATGTATTTAATTTTTTTGAATATAAATTATGACATTTAGAAATTATCTTTAAACTCATACCCGCTACTGAATAAAAGAATAATATTGTTCCAATTGTCCCCAATAAAATAGGTACTAAAAGAATACTCACATCATATTTTAGTAAATCATTCACACCAGCGGTAACCATGTAGTAAGCTGATCCTAACATTAAAACTGAAATAAAAAATAGAATAACACTTATCATAGAACTCTTTATTCGAATCTTTTCTTGTTTCTTGCTAGCTTGTAATAAGTCTATCAATTTGTTTTTATTTACTATGATAGTATTAAATATCATAACAATAAAATAAATAATACCAAAATATAATATTGTCTTAAATAATGCGGTTTTTGAAAAATTGAAAGTGAATTTTGACATATTAGCTTCAAATAAATTAGCAACAAAAATACTGGTTATTTGTGATAATACGATTCCTAATAATAAACCGAAAGCAAGTGATATTAAACCAATAATAAATGTTTCAATCAAAAGCAGTAAAGATATTTTCCTCTTGGACATTCCTAGAGTCATATAGACACCAAATTCTTTATTTCTTTTCTTAATTAAAAATCTAGAGGCATATATAATTAAAAATCCTAATATGAATGATACAAATACTGATATATAAGATAATATTTGTTCTAGTAAATCAATCATTTCACTTTGTCTTGAAGTAACTTCTAAGATAGCAGTTTGTGAATCCATTGAATTAAATAAATAGAATATACAAACTCCTAGAATTAAAGTTACAAAGTATATTGCATAGTCTTTAAAACTCTTCTTTATATTTTTAAGAGATAAATTATAAAGCATCGTTCATTTCACCCCCAAGTAGAGTGACAACATCAATGATTTGATTAAAGAAATCTTTACGAGACAGTTCTCCTTTATTTAATTCATTAAAAATCTTACCATCTTTTATAAATATTACACGAGTAGCATAACTTGCAGTAAATGCATCATGAGTAACCATGAGTATTGTTGAATTTAAATCTTTATTTAAGTATTCGAAACTATTAAGTAATTGTTTGGAAGATTTAGAATCTAATGCTCCAGTAGGTTCATCCGCAAGAACTAAACTAGGATTCGTAATAATAGCTCTTGCTGAAGCAATTCTTTGTTTTTCTCCTCCACTCATTTGATAAGGATACTTGTTTAGTATCTTTGTAATACCTAATTTAGAAGCTATGTCTTCGATCCTTTCCTTTTGTTCATGATAAGGAACATTTTGGATTGCTAAAGATAATGATATATTTTCATATCCTGTTAATGTATCTAATAAATTAAAATCTTGAAATATAAAACCTAATTTATCTCTTCTAAACTTATTCAATTTATTACCTTTTAATTTCGTAATATTCTCTCCATCTACATATATTTCACCTGCAGTTACTTTATCAATGGTAGATATACAATTCAGTAAAGTGGTTTTTCCCGATCCACTTGCTCCCATGATAGCAACGAATTCACCCTTCTCTACTTCAAATGAAATATCGTTAATTGCTTTTGTTAAGCTAGTTTTAGTACCATAGTACTTTTCTACGTTTTTAACTTTTAATATTTTTTCCATATTCTTTCTCCTTTTCTAATACCATTTTATTAAAAGAAGATTATTTTGTCTTTTTTCTAATATTGCATTATCTTACAATTTTGTAATACTCATTTTTACCAAATTCTAATAATACTTTTGTATACTCTTTTTCTTTACTTTCAATAAAAATAGAATGTCCCAGTTTATCGCATAACTTTTTAACAATATATAATCCCATACCTGTAGACTTAACTTTTTCTCTTCCATTTGTCCCAGTAAAAGACTTATCAAATACTCTTTTTATATCTTTAGAAGGAATTCCTATACCATTATCATAGATTTCTAAAACTGTCTTTTCATCATACTCAGTAGTACGAATCTTAATATAAGAATCTTTATCTTTTTTATATTTAATACTATTATTTATAATTTGATTAATAATAAATTCTAACCATTTTTTATCAGTACATATTTTTATATTTTTTAGATCAGTAATAAAATCTATGTTATTTTCAAGTAAATCATCTTTATTCTTTAAGCCAACATTTCTTATTACCTCTTTTAAAGATACTTCTGTGATAGAGAAATCTTTTTCCGTATTTTCACTTCTTACATAATATAAAACTTCATCTATTTGATTATCTAATCTTCTAATTAAACTAAGGAATGCCTTGTCATATTTTTCTTTATTATTATGACATTTTAATACCATACTAGATATTGGAATCTTTACTTCATGAATCCATAATTCAACAAATTCTTTAAACTCTATTGTACTTCTTTGATATTCATTGATGTTTTCAATCATAGATTTATTAATATCATATAATGAATTTACTAGAATCTTTTCCTCATATGTATTAGGCTCAGGTATTGTTTCTAGTATTAAATATTTCTTAGATAATTTTTCTAAATTAGAAAGATAGTTCTTATAAAAACTATTCTTTTTTATATAACTTATTGTAATGATTGAAATACCACAAATAATAAATATACAGAAACATATAATTGATACAAATATATGCATTTTAAAAGCATTAAGAATAAGCACAATTAATATAATTGTACTTAAATATATTATGATACCCACTAAGTTATCTTTTAAATAATCTCTATATTTCATACTATTCTATACCCTATTCCTTTTCTTGTTTCTATAATATCTTCATAACCTAAATCAGATAATTTAGATCTTAATCTACTAATATTAACTGTTAAAGCATTTTCATTAATGTATTCATCATTATTCCATAGATCAGTCATAAGTTCATCCTTAGTAACAATTCTATCTTTATTGCTTAATAATAAATTAAAAATTATAATTTCATTTTTTGTTAATATTATTTCTTTATCATTTCTTTTTACTATACCTTTTCCTATATCAAAAACAATATCCTTATAGGTAATCATACTTTTATTATTTTCACATCTTTTTAGTAGTGCATTAATTTTTAGTAAAAGAATTGTTGGATTATAAGGTTTTGTAATATAATCATCAGCTCCATATGAATAAGAAATTACTTCATCTGCTTCACTTTCTTTACTAGTAACCATTATTACAGGAATATTAGATTCTTTTCTTATTTCTTTTAATAATAATTCACCATTTAAATAAGGAATGTTTATATCAAGTAATATTAAATCTGGATTGTTATCTAATATTTCTTTTTTAGAATTTTCAAAATCTTTTAATATAATTCCTTCATAATCAGAATTATTCAAGAGAAACAATAATTCTTCTGCTATTGTTTTATCATCCTCTACTATCATTATTCTTTTCATCAGAAATCACCTAGATATATTATAACATTTATATAATTATTCTAATATTACAGTTTTGTAATATAAAAAAGACTAGATTTCTCTAGTCCTTTATTTGGTTACTTTGACCCCTTACTTTTAATTGCGGCCTGTGCAGCAGCAAGTCTTGCGATTGGTACTCTAAATGGAGAACAAGAAACATATGTTAGACCAATCTCGTGACAGAATTCTACACTTGATGGGTCTCCACCATGTTCACCACAAATTCCTAATTTAATATTAGGTCTTGTTTGTTTACCTTTTTCAACTGCTATTTTTACAAGTGCACCTACACCTTTTTGGTCAATTCTTGCGAATGGGTCTTGTTCATAAATCTTTTTATCATAGTATGCACCTAAGAATTTACCAGCATCATCTCTTGAGAAACCAAATGTTAATTGTGTTAAATCATTTGTTCCGAATGAGAAGAATTCAGCATCTTCTGCAATTTCGTCGGCAGTAATTGCGGCACGTGGTATTTCAATCATTGTACCAATATGATATTCCATATCAGAATGTCTTTCTTTTTTAACAAGTTCAGCTGTTTCTACTACAATATTCTTAACATATCTTAATTCTTTTATTTCACCAACTAATGGTATCATGATTTCTGGTGTTA
Source organism: uncultured Mollicutes bacterium (assembly GCA_900543055.1). Taxonomy (GTDB): domain Bacteria; phylum Bacillota_I; class Bacilli_A; order RF39; family UBA660; genus UBA3789. Next base: position 22,888 of record UQQI01000016.1, on the reverse strand, counting down.
TATCATATCCATCTTCTTCATGAACCTCAATTGCGGCTTCCATTAAAGCTCTTGTTTGCATTCTAGCAATTTCTGGATAAGTAACATCTAATCTACAACCTCTGTGTCCCATCATAGGATTGAACTCATGTAATTCAGCACATTTTGCTTTTAAGTGTTCTACTGTTACTCCCATATCTCTTGCTAAATCTTCAATATCTTTTTCTTCTTTTGGTAAGAATTCATGTAGTGGAGGGTCTAAATAACGAACTGTCATTGGGCGACCTTTTACTTCTTTATACATTGCTTTGAAGTCACCTTTTTGGAATGGTATTAATTCGTTAAGAGCTTTTTCTCTTTCTTCTACAGTTTCAGATAAAATCATTTTTCTAATTGCAGGAATTCTTTCTTCATCAAAGAACATATGCTCAGTTCTACATAATCCAATTCCTTCAGCACCTAATTCAATTGCCTTTTTTGTATCTTTAGGATTATCGGCATTTGTTCTAACACCAAGCTTTCTAAATTTATCAGCCCAGTCCATAACACGACCAAATTCTCCTGCAATTGTTGCTGCTACTGTTGGAATTTCTCCATCATAAATATTTCCTGTAGATCCATCAATTGAGATGATATCTCCTTCATGATATGTTTTTCCAGCTAAAGTAAATTCTTTCTTTGCTTCATTCATATAGATATCACCACATCCTGATACACAACAAGTTCCCATACCACGAGCAACTACTGCAGCGTGTGATGTCATACCTCCACGAACTGTAAGAATTCCTTGTGAAGCTTTCATACCACTAATGTCTTCTGGTGAAGTTTCAAGTCTCACTAAAATTACTTTTTCTCCTTGACCACCGATTCCTAATTTTTCTGCAGTTTCTGCAGTAAATACTACTTTACCACATGCTGCTCCTGGAGATGCTCCTAATCCTTTTCCAATTGGAGTACTATTTTTTAGAACATCGACATCAAATTGTGGATGTAATAATGTATCTAAGTTTCTAGGATCAATCATTAATACTGCTTCTTCTTCAGTACGCATTCCTTCATCAACTAGGTCACAAGCAATTTTTAATGCAGCTTGAGCTGTTCTCTTTCCGTTTCTTGTTTGTAACATATAAAGTTTTCCATGCTCAATCGTAAATTCCATATCTTGCATATCTCTATAATGATTTTCTAGAGTTTGACAAACTTTTTTAAATTCTTCAAAAGCTTCTGGAAATTTTTTTTCCATTTCATTTATATTCATTGGTGTACGAACACCTGCAACAACATCTTCTCCTTGTGCATTAGTTAAGAATTCTCCAAACAATCCTTTTTTACCTGTTGCTGGATCACGAGTAAAGGCAACTCCTGTTCCACAATCGTCCCCCATGTTACCAAAGGCCATTGATTGAACATTAACTGCTGTTCCCCAAGAATAAGGAATATCATTATCTCTTCTATAAACATTAGCACGTGGATTATCCCAAGAACGGAATACTGCTTTTATTGCTCCCATTAATTGTTCTTTTGGATCAGTTGGAAAATCAGTTCCAATTTTTTCTTTATATTCATTTTTGAAAGCCATTGCTAATTCTTTTAAATCTTCTGCTGTTAATTCAACATCTAATTTAACACCTTTTTTTTCTTTCATTTCGTCAATTAGCTCTTCGAAGTATTTCTTACCTACTTCCATAACTACATCTGAATACATTTGGATAAATCTTCTATAACAGTCCCATGCCCATCTTGGATTGTTAGACTTTTCTGCTAGTACTTCTACAACTTCTTCATTTAATCCTAAATTTAGAATTGTGTCCATCATACCTGGCATTGATGCTCTGGCACCAGATCTAACTGATACTAGTAAAGGGTTTTCTTTGTCTCCAAATTTCTTACCAGTTATTTCTTCCATCTTTTTAATGTTTTCATTGATTTCATTCTGGATCTCTTCATTAATTTCACGTCCGTCTTCGTAGTATTTTGTACATGCCTCTGTTGTAATTGTAAAACCTTGTGGTACAGGCAAACCTATATTAGTCATTTCTGCTAAGTTAGCTCCTTTTCCACCTAGAAGGTTTCTCATATCTGCGTTTCCTTCAGTGAACAAATAAACATATTTCATTTAATTTATACCCTCCTTGTCATTATGACACCTTAAGTATAGCAAATTAAATATACCTAAACAAGAAAAAACAAGAAAGTTTACACTCAAAAAATCTTATTTTTTAACTTTTTGAGATTCTTTACTTGTTTCTTTTTGTTTACACAAATTTTCGACATATTTATTAACAGCTGTTTCATATGATGAGATATTTTTTCTAATAGGAGTTGCTTGCCTATGTGGTCTTTGTCTTCCTTGTTGCTGTTGTTTGTTTTGTTGTTGAATTCTTCCTTGTTGTTTTTTCTTTTTTATTGCTTGCTTTTCTAAATCGATTACTTTTTTATTTGTTTCTAAGTTATTTATATTTAAATCATAATCTTCTATTAATTGTTCTGATGTTTTACCATTCTTTTTCTTTGATTCATTTATTGCAACATTTGATAATAATACAATTGGTGGTACGATTGCTGCAAATGGAATAATTGTCGTTATGGCTGTTGCTAGGGCTGCCCATCCAAAGAAGAGCGCTGATGTTAATTTTCTAGCACTTAGCTTTTCTTCTTCTTTTTTCTTGGCATCTTTTAAATCTTTGATCTTTTTATCTCTTACCCTTACTTTTTCAGGTGTTCCATTTAATTTTAAAGTTTTATTTTGAATCTTTTCAATATTTTTCTTTTCTAATTCTAATCTTTTTACTTTTCTTAATCTAAGTTTTTTTTCTTCAGAATTTTTATTAGCAATATATGCTGACATTGATGCAAATCCTATTGTTAAGGGCCAAAGTGGTGAAAACATGAATCCTATTCCTAAGGCTCCGACAAAAGCAGAACCTAGAGTACATAATGTTTCTTTTCCAGATACATCTCTTAGTTTTTTTATTTCTTCATCTATTATTTTTGATTTATCAGCTAAATAATCCTTTGTTGTCATTATATCACCCACTTATTTTTTTATTAGTTCTTTTGCTTTTTCGTCGTTGTAATCTTTCCTTTCTAAACTTTCTAAATATTCATCAACTAATTCACAATTATCTAAGTTAACTGCTTTACTTGCTTGAATATTGTTACTTTTTGACTTAGTTTTTGCATTTGAAATGTCTTTTTGCTTTGTTTTAGTATTTGTATTTGTACTTTTTTTAGCATCTGTATATCCGTATAATGAACCTAACTCTATATTATGTTTTAAATTTTGGATTGATGCTTCTAACTCTAATATTTTTTTATCATCGGCTGCAGACTTTGCTAGTACTCCGGTTGCTGCTAATAAACTTACAATTGATATTATTACTGCATTTGGAGATATTAAAGAGGCACAAGTTGATATAAACCAAGATATTGTAAGTATTGTTGTAAGAATCGAATATAAGCCGCTTTTTTCTGAAATTTCTTCTTCTTGTTCTTCATACTCATTTATTTTTTCTAATCGCTTTCTGTCTAACTCTTTTGTTGACTTTATTCCTTGTTTTTTTAATGTTTTTAAATGTTTCATTTCTTTTTCTATTTGTTTTAATTGATTGTTTCTATAAACATCTGTCATTATTGTTACTACTGGAATTACTGCATCGAATAATGCAAGTGTTACTGCAATTTGCGTTACTAATTTTCCAAACATAAATGCAGCACTACCTAATGCTAATGTTCCTGCTATTCCTAATGCTGTTATAAAAACATTTTTCTCAATTAAACTAGCTTTGTTAGCATCTAAGCCTTCTATTTTTCTATCTATATATTCTTCTTTAAAATCAATATCATCCATACCCAATTCCTCTTTCTACAGCGAGTTATAATAATCTAATTTTTATAATTTGTCAATTACTATAAACTCTTATTTGTACCATTATTTGTACAGTTATTATCTTCAAATATACTTTCTACATATTTTTTATGTTTATCATAATGAAATTTACTCAAATAAACTCTTTCGCCTTCTAATATCATACCATGCTCTTTTACAAGTTCTTCTAATGGTTTACTTAATTTCTTTTTGCAAAATCTTTTTAATGTTTTCATACTTTGAATACTACTTTGCCACTCATCATATTTCATCATATAGTTTGCTAATTCATCAAATGATAGATTTTCCATCTCCCATGATGGTTTCATTTCAATATATTCAGGATTTTCATATTCTTCGTAGCACTCACAATAATCCATTAAAAACTTTTCTATTGAAATATAACCCAGTTTTTCCTGAACATCTTGCATTTCAAATTTTTGTGCTATTTCCAATAACTTTTCTTGTGCTTCTTTTCCTACACATCTAACTCCAAAATTTATTGCACCTCTATGATATGAAAATTTCTTTACTTCGTTTGAATCTAGACCTAAATAAATACTTTTATTATCATCTGATAAAGCATCTGCATCAAGTTCAATCCAACACTCTCCATCATTTAAATGATCACTTACCATAAATGTATAAATGTTTTTACTCCACAATTCTTTACACGCTGGAATGCATTCTTCAATTATATATTTTCTTGGATTCTTTTCTACTACTTCTTGTGGAGAAGTCATAGTTTCTTCAAACTCATCGTTTACTGGAAGATATCCTCTTCTTTCTATATCTTCTCTTTCTTTTTTTATTCTTTCTTCTTTTTCTTCTTTTGTTGCTTCTTGATAAAATATTTTAAATACGTCGTCAGTGATTTCTATATCATCAATGTATTCACTCATAAATATCCCCCTATTAATACACATCTTTTTACTTTATATTTTTATAATAACAATCGCACACCAACCCACTAGTTGCTGCATATTATAACACTTTTTCCTTTAAAAATCAATAATTTGAATAATTTTTGTAAAAAAAAAGAAGAACCCTAAGTTCTACTTTAATATGCCTCTTTTAATTCTTTTTCTTTGGAACTATTTTCATTTATATCCATTGTGTAATAAGATATGCCAATAACTCCTATAAAGAAAACTGTAAATACTACTAATACACTAACAATGTAAATTATACTGTTTTTAGGACTATTTTCTCTATTATTACGCTGTTTTTTTATTAGTTCTAATTCTTCTTCTGATATTTCTATCTCTTTTGATGTGTTTTCATTAATATTATTGCTTTGATTTCTATTTATTTTTGCTCCACATTTAGTACAAAAAAGGTTGTTCTCTTCTAACTTATTTCCACATTTAGTACAATACATATACTCAACTCCTATAATAATATTATAACAAATATCTAGAAAAAAACTATTAGTTTTCTGCTAATAGTTTTGATAGTTCCTCTCTTGTCTTTACTCCAGATGATTCTAATGTTATTTTTCCATTTTTAAATACTTTTAAAGCTGGTACTGAAGTTATATGATATTTTCTTGTTATTTGCATAAGCTTATCTGTATTTACTTTTACTACTTCATAACTTTTTAGTTCTTCTTTTAAATCTTCTGTTACTTGAAGTAAAATATTGGCAGGTCCTGACCAGTCTGCGTAAAAAATAACTAATACTTTATCATGTTCTATCATTTCATAAAAGTCATTTATCTTTCTTATTTCTTGCATAATCTCTCCTTTTAGTATTTTTGTAATACTGTTTCTATATTATTAACATCATCTAATTTATGTAATTTTACTAGGCTTTCTACTGTGCTTTTATTTACTATTTTATGTTTTAACATCATATCAAGCAACTCCAAGTTAGCAGCATTTGTACTTATTTTTTTATTTGATACTTTTTCTGCTAAATTGTAAATTTCTTCTACTGTATTTATATAATTATTACTTGACTGTGATAGTATTGGTGTCTTATATAATATTTGGTTCACCATAGTACTACCGGTGAAGAGTTCTGAATTTTTTAACGGAATCATTAAAACTATAAATACTGCAAATAAAACAATTACTCCTTTTATTAGTGATACTACTGCTCCTAATAGTTTAGATGGTAGTATTAATATTATTGTTAAATTTACTAATTTTTGGATAAATTTTGATATTTTTAAGAATATTTCATAAATGGTTAATAATATTGCAAATACTAACATAAAAGCAATTATTTGATAAATCAAGATGTTTATTACAGAAAAGCCTTCTATTATTCCAGATAATTTGAAAAATGGTAGTATGATACACATTAAATTTCCAAGTAGTCCTTTAAATACAAATGACAATATAAATACTGCTATTATTCCAATAAGGGCAAATGCTTCTCTTATTACTCCATTTTTAAATCCTACTATTAAAAACATTATTAAGAGTAATATTATTCCTACATCAAATATATTTAACATTCTATCCTCCTTTTACTTACATTTTAATTATAAACTATTTACGTCTTTTATGCTATAATATTTTACAGGTGATGTTATGTTAGATGAATATATGATTTCATTAGGATACAATGATGAAGAACTTAAACTTATTAAAAATTCATATCCACTTAATAATTGCTCAGAAGCAACACTACTTTACAATATTAAAAATATGGGAGGTTATTTAAGAAAAAATGGTCTTAATAACAAAGATATTATTTCTATCACAAAAATTATTCCTAACATAATAAGTATGAGTATTGAAAATATTAAACAGAGAGTAAATGATCTTTCAAAGATGGGTTTTAATAAATTAGATGCTTTTACTATGATTAAAAATTACCCGTATTTAATTGAACTTTCTTTAGAAAAGATTAAAAATAAAATTATATTTTTTAAAGATTTAGGTTTTAGTAGTAAAGAAATTAAAAGTATACTAATTATTAAGACAGATATTTTAAATGTTGATAATTATTATATAAAGAAAAGATTTAATTATTTTATTGATAATGGTTATTCCAAGGAAACTGTTATTAATGTTTTGTACTCTGAGCCAGAACTTATTGACTGCAGTTTAGGTATTATTAATAAGAAGTTTGATGATTTGAAAAACCTTGGTTTTTTAGATAATGATTTAATTAAAATTGTTTCTTATCTTCCTAAAATTATTCTTGGAGATTTAACTGATATTAATGAAGAATTTTCCTATCTTATAAATTATGGATATTCTGAGATTGATATTATAAATATTGTTAAGAAAATCCCTATGATTCTTGGAAGTGGTCATTTATATGAAGTTAATTCGAAGATTAAATGTTTAGAAGATTTTGGATTTTTAAAAGATGAAATTATTAATATAACATGTAATAATCCTTTTATTCTACTATATACTTGTGACTATTTAAAATGGAAATTAAATAATTTCTTAGAACTTAATATTTCTAAAGATGATTTAATTAAGATGACTATTAATTTTCCAGCTATTATTGGGTATGGTATATCTAATATGAAAGAAAAAGTTGAATTTTATAGAAATATTGGATTAATTGATATGGTTATTAATAATAGTAGACTTCTTAGTTTTAGTTTTGATTTTATAAAAGCAAGATATAGTATTATTACTGATAATAATATAGAAAATGAATTTTATAAAGATTTATTTGAAGATAATGTTGTAGTTGAAGATTTAAAAGTATTTTTATTCGCAAGTGATAAAGTATTTTTTGATAAATATCATATTAATCGTGAAGAATTGTTGAGGTGATACGATGGATATTTTAATCAGATATGGCTTTTCAATAGAAGAGATTAAGAATATGATTGATTCTAATCCTGATATAAATAATGTTGACGATAGTGTTATTTATACTTTAATTGATGTTTTGGGTTATTGTGGATGTCTTAGTAATCATATTAAAAATATATTTATTTGTAATCCTTTTTATCTTTCTAGAAAAGTTAGTGATGTAAAAGAATTAATTAATACTTTAAAAAATATAGGTATTACTAATATAAATATTTTATTTGATATGAATCCATATATTTTAAGTTTTGATGCTAGTGATATAAAAAGTATATATGATAATAAATTAAAGGAGGGACTTACTAAGGAAGAAATAATTAATTTATTTAATTATAATTCTTTTAGTATTATATAAAAAATTATGAATGTTGTTATTAAAGTAAATGATGAAATTAAGAAAAAAATGATTGAATATTATAAAGATAAAGTTCGTGATAAGAAAATACCTTATGTTGTTTTCCAAGCACAAGAAGAAGATACTGTAATTACTATGTATGAATCAGGAAAAGTTATGTTTCAAGGTGTTAGTGCTGATGTTGATGCCGCAATGTGGGGAACTGCTTTAGAAAATACTAAAGAAAAACAAGCAGAACGAAAAAAAGAAAATGCTAAATACTATAATTGTAGTGCCGTTGGTTCAGATGAAGTTGGTACAGGGGACTATTTTGGACCAATTGTTGTCACTGCAACTTTTGTTTCTAAAGAAGATATTCCATTTTTAGAAAAGCTTGGTGTTGGGGACTCTAAAAAGATAGATGATAGTAAAATACTTAAAATCGCACCGGAGATTGCTAAAAAGATTAAATATAAAAGCGTTATTCTAAGTAATCGTGAATATAATGAAAATTACACTAAAGATATAAATATGAATAAGATTAAAGCAATACTTCACAATCGTGTTTTATATCAGTTAGTTAATGAGGTTAGACCTAAATATGATTATATTATTGTAGATGAGTTTGCTAGAGAAGCTAGATATTATGACTATATTAAGGATCAAAAAGTTATTCAAAGAGATATTACGTTTATGACTAAAGCTGAAGATAAAAATATGGCTGTTGCTTGTGGTTCTATTATTAGTAGGTATATTTTTTTGAAGGAGTTTGATAAATTATGTGATAGCATTCACATTCCTCTTCCTAAGGGGGCTGGAAAGGATGTAGATTCTATTGGTGAAGAAGTTGTTGAAAAGTATGGAGAAGAAAAATTAAAAGATATTGCTAAACTTAATTTTAAAAATACTGAAAGAATTTTACATACAATGATTTATTAAAAATAAAACTGATATATAGGATAAACTATGTATCAGTTGAGTGTGTAAAAAATTCTGTGTAAATGATATCTAACCACGATAATTTGGAACTTTATATAGTTCCTTTTTTGTTATTTAAATAATAACATACAATATTAAATTTTCAAAGAACTAAATTCTTCCATCAAACATAATAGATAATTCTGATAATATAGGTCCCCAATTTCTATATGCTTGATCCCATTTTTTTGATATATTTTTAGTAGCTAAATATAAACATTTTAATAAAGACATATCTGTTGGAAAAACTGATTTTGTTTTGGTAAATTTTCTAAATTGTCTGTTTAAAGATTCAATTGTATTAGTTGTGTACATTATCTTTCTAATTGATTCTGAAAATTGGAAGAATGGACAAATTGCATCCCAGTTTTCTTCCCATGTTTTAAACGCAGAAGCATATTTATCAGACCATTTGTTTTTTACCTCTTGTAATTGTTCATATCCTTTTTCTTCATCAACTGAAGTGTATATTTTCTTTAAATCATTTGTAAATGATTTTAAATCTTTATAATTAACAAATTTAACTGAATTTCTTATCATATGAACAATGCATCTTTGCTGAACAGTATTTGGGAAAGCTGCATTTATTGCTTCTTTAATACCTGTTAAATTATCACTACATATTATCAGTATATCTTTTATTCCACGTTGTTTTAATTCATTTAATACACCAAGCTAATATTTAGCTGATTCATTTTCTCCAATCCATATACCTAATATCTCTTTAAATCCTTCTGAATTAATTCCTAAAACTACATAAGCTGCTTTTTTTACTATATGGTTATCTTCTCTTACACTAAAGTGTACTGCATCTATAAAAATAAATGGATAAACATCATCTAAAGGTCTTTCTTGCCATTCTTTTATTTCTGGTATTATTTGATCTGTTATATTACTTACCATTGTAGCTGAAACTTCAATTCCATATAATTCTTGTATTTGTTCATTTATATCTCTTGTAGTTAATCCCTTTGCATATAAAGAAATTATTTTATCTTCAATACCAGAAATATCTCTTGTTTTTTTCGGAACTATTTTAGGTTCAAATTCTCCGTTTCTATCTCTTGGTGTTTCAAATTCAAAAGAACCAAATTCACTTTTTAAATTCTTTTTAGTAGTCCCATTTCTATAATTTATTTTTTCAGTTGTTTTATCATATTTAGAGTATCCCATTGATGAATCAAATTCTGCATTCATCATTTCTTGTAATGCACCTTTAAACATATCTTTTAAGGCACTTGATAAATCTTGTGCCGTATTAATTTCATATTTTTCTTGTAATAATTTCAATATTTCTTTTCCTTTGTTATTTTCTTTCATAATAAAAATCTCTCCATTTCTTATATTTTATCATGGAAAGATTTTTTATTTACACAGATTTATTTACAGACTCTATCAGTTATTTTTATTATTTTTTCTCGTATAAACTAAATGTTTATATTTGATATTATTTTCTTCTTGTTCCCCTACTACTTTTGAATCCCATTCTTCTTTGTTAAATGATGGAAAGTAGACATCTGCATCGTGTGTTGCATCTATTTCTGTTAATATTAATTTATCAGAATATTCAAGCATTTCTTTATATACGCTTGCACCTCCAATTATCATTACCTCGTCATCATATCTTTTTATATAGTCTAATAATTCATCTACTGAATGCACAATTATAATACTATTATCTAATTTTTTATTTTGTCTTGTTAATACGATGTGTGTTCTTTTTGGTAGTAGGTGTGGAAGTGACTCTAATGTTTTCATTCCCATAACAATTGGTTTGTTGATGGTGTTTTCTTTAAAAAACTTCATATCTTCTTTGAAATGCCAAATTAAATCATTATCTTTACCGAGTTCTAAATTCTTACCTACTGCGGCTATCATTGTAATATTTTTCATATTTTTCTCCTAAATTCCTAATGGAAACTTTAATTGTGGATTCTTTTCTTTGATTAATTGTTTTGGATAATCAACAAACTCTATACTATCTTTATCAAAGTCTTCAAAGTTTTCTATATTTTCATCTACTTTCATAGTTGCTTTACATTTTACTGGCTCTCTATTCATCAATTCTATTGCTTGGTCTATATGTCTATCATATATTTGAACATTTACTGGTTTCCATGTGAATTTTCCTGGCTCAAATCCTGTTGCTTTTGCAACCATTAACTGAAGAGCAGCATATTGTACTTGATTAATGCATCCTGCCGTACAAAAGTCACTGGACCTTTGAACCATTGTCATATCAAGATAATCCTTTCCATCCCAATCGTGTCTTACATTCCAAATTGTTAAGAATGCACATGGTTTTAGTCCGTGCGGTTTTTCAAAGTCATCTATTTGCCATAAGCAAGTAATAAGTCTTCTACTGTCTCCTGATTTGTCTTGTTTTATTTTCTTTAGTGGTTCTATTACTTCTTTATATATCATATGTCTAGGTGCAGTTGTTCCTCCATAGCAGTTTTCTATTGTATAATGGCCATCTTTATTTAATACGTAGTTGCCATCTTTATCTTTTACAGCCCAGTCCATCCACCAGTTATTTACTTTGTTTTCTTCTAATGGTTTATTATCATCCCATGTACGTTTTCCAAGCATTTCATCAAATACTACTAAATCATTGCTTTCAACTTGGTAAATCCATAAAATTTCTGCAGTTGAGGCTTTTGTTGCAATTGGACGGAGTGTAATCATCGGACTTTCTCCTTTTGATAGGTCATAAGTACATTCTATTCCATCATTTACACTTATTGTATGTGCTGGAGTCCATACCTCTATTCCTTTTTCTTTTTCATGGACTTGTTGATTTTTTGATAATTCTATTTTCTTTTTATCATTTGTTATAACTATATTTTTTTCTTTATCATATGTTGCTTTTTCGTAAAAATCTTCATAGTGTGGTCTTGGATTGTGATCTAGTGTTCCTTCTTGTAATATTCTATCTAATATTACTTTGTGATACATATCTCCTTTTGTACCTACTTCACTTCCATCTTTTCCTTTTAACATTCCATTTTTTATTATTGGACCTCTATATGTTGTCCTTTTTAATTTAATTGGACTTTCTCCTAATTTAATCATTTTTGCGTTAAGTCTATCTAGATTAAATTTTTTCATTTACTTCACCTTCCAATTTAAGTATATCATTTATTCATTTATTTACATGTTGCATTTGCAACAAAAAAGAGACAATTTTAATCATCATTGTCTCTTGTAAATTTATTAAATCTTTTGATTTCATCTGTTTCCATATTTGTTTCTGAAAGCTTTTGAATTAGTTGTTTTTGTTCTCTAGATAAACGTTTTGGTGTATATACTTTGAATACTACATACATATCTCCTTTATGTCTTCTATATGAGTTATTTACACCTTTTCCTTTAATGCGTTGTTTGTCACCACTATTTGTACCTGCAGAAATATTTAATTTTACATTACCATATAATGTAGGTATTTCTTTTTTACAACCAAGCACAGCCTCTGTTAATGTTAATGGTACCTCAAGATAGATATCATCATTATCTCTTACAAAATAGTCATGGTCTGATACGACGAATTCAATATATAAATCTCCGTTTTCTCCACCATTTGTACCTGGATTTCCTTTTCCGGATACTCTTTGTCTATCTCCTGTATTAATTCCTTCTGAAATATTAATTGTAAGTTTTTTATTTTTCTTAATTTTTCCTTTACCATTACATTCAGAACATTTTCTTTTATAGGTACGACCTATTCCATTACAATCTGGACATGTTGTTCTTGACATGAATGAACCAAGGATTGTGTTTTGTTGTGTTGTGATTGTTCCTTGTCCATGACATGTTTTACATTCTTCTCTGTCAAAACCACCATGACCATGACACTCTTCACAATCTTCTACTACATCTAAATTAAACTTTTTCTCACATCCATAAATTGCTTCGTCAAATGTAAGGTTCATTCGCATTAGTATGTCACTACCACGAGTTGCTCGTGAATTTTGTCTTGAACTTCCACTTCCAAAGTTTGAGAATCCACCAAAACCACTTGCTGAACCACCAAATATAGAATCGAATATATCTCCAAAATCAAAACCGGCTCCATCAAAATTAGAATATCCTCCGAATCCTCCTGCTCCTGGACCACCGTTTCCTACTCCTGCATGACCATATTGATCATACATTTTTCTTTTACTTTCATCAGATAGCACAGAGTATGCTTCTTGAGCTTCCTTAAATTTTTCAGCAGCATTTGGATCGTCTTTATTTAAATCTGGGTGGAACTCTTTTGCTTTTTTTCTAAAAGCACTTTTTATTTCTTGTTCAGAGGCTGTTTTAGATACACCTAATACTTCATAATAATCTCTTTTTTCAGCCATTTAATCCACTTCCTTTTCAATAAAAGTTAGAAGTTCTAATTTCTAGAACTTCTAATTTACTTATTATTCTTCTTCAATGTCTGCTTCTTCAACATCGTCATCTGATGATTTTTTCTTTTTATCTTTCTTCTTGTCTTTCTTTTCTTCTTTTTCTGTTGAATCATTTTCTGCAGTTTGACGAGATTTTGCTGCTTCTTCATAAACTTTTGTTGCTAGAGCCATTGCTTTTTCTTGTAATTTTTCTTTTTGCTCTTTTATTTCATCAATGTCATCTTTTTCAAGAGCTTTCTTTAAGTCTTTGATTAAGTCTTCTGCTTCTTCTACTTCTTTCTTATCAGCTTTGTCTCCTAAATCTTTAATTGCTTTTTCTGTTTGGAAAACCATTTGTTCAGCTTCATTTTTAACTTCTGCTTCTTCTTTACGTTTTTCATCAGCTTCTTTATTTTCTTCTGCTTCTTTTCTCATCTTTTCAATTTCTTCGTCACTTAAGTTAGTTGATGATGTAATTGTAATTGATTGTTCCTTGTTAGTTCCAAGATCTTTTGCAGTTACGTTTACAATACCGTTAGCATCAATATCAAATTTAACTTCGATTTGAGGTACTCCTCTTGGTGCTGGTGGAATATTTGTTAATTGGAATCTTCCTAATGTTTTGTTATCATTAGCCATTGGTCTTTCACCTTGTAATACATGAATATCTACTGCTGGTTGATTATCTGCTGCAGTTGAGAATACTTCTGACTTAGATGTTGGAATTGTTGTATTTCTTGGAATTAATGTTGTCATTACTCCACCTAATGTTTCAAGTCCTAATGATAATGGTGTAACATCAAGTAATACGATATCATTAACATCACCAGTTAAAACACCACCTTGAATTGCAGCACCCATTGCTACTACTTCATCAGGGTTTACTTCACGTGATGGTTCTTTTCCTAATTCTTTAGTAATTAAGTCATATACCATTGGTACACGAGTAGATCCACCTACTAAAATTACTTTGTCGATATCTTTCTTAGTCATTTTTGCATCTTTCAATGCTTTATGAACTGGCTCTAATGTTGATTCAACTAAATCACTAATTAAATCTTCAAATTTAGCTCTTGTTAATGTCATATCTAAATGTAGAGGTTCTCCGTCTTCACCTTTCGCAATAAATGGTGCTGAAATTTGAGTAGATACCATTCCTGACAAGTCTTTTTTAGCTTTCTCAGCAACTTCTTTTAGACGTTGCATTGCCATCTTATCTTCACTTAAATCAATATCATTTTCTTTCTTGAATTCTTTGACTAAATAATCAATAATTCTTTGGTCAAAGTCATCTCCACCTAAGTGGTTATTACCATTTGTTGATTTAACTTCAAATACACCATCACCTAATTCAAGGATTGATACATCGAAAGTACCTCCACCTAAGTCGTATACTAAGATTGTTTGTCCTTCATCTTTTTCAAGACCATAAGATAATGCTGCCGCTGTTGGTTCATTAATAATTCTTTCTACTTCAAGTCCTGCAATTTTACCTGCATTCTTAGTTGCTTGTCTTTGTGAGTCTGAGAAATATGCTGGTACTGTAATTACAGCTTTGTCAACTTTTTCTCCTAAATAACTTTCACAATAATCTTTAATGTATGATAAAATCATTGCTGAAATTTCTTCTGGTGTATAATCTTTTCCTTCTAGTTTTGTCTTTTCATTTGTACCCATTTTTCTTTTGATTGAGCTTACTGTATTTGGGTTAGTTAATGCTTGACGTTTTGCTGATTCACCAACAATTCTTTCTCCTTTTTTAAATGCTACTACAGAAGGAGTTGTTCTTGATCCTTCTGGGTTTGGAATAACTTTTGGTGCTCCTGCTTCTAATACAGCTGCACATGAGTTTGTTGTTCCTAAATCTATACCTATAATTTTTGACATATTATCATTCTCCTTTTTTATTTTTGATTAATTTTTACTGAGGCAGGTCTAATAACTCTGTCTTTTAATTTATATCCTTTTTGTAATACTTCTAATACTACTTCATCATCTCTATCTTCTACACAATCAGTCAATAAAGCTTGTTCTTCATTTGGATTAAAAATACTTCCAACATTGTTGATTTCTTCCACTCCAAATTTTTGTAAAATTGATTTTAAGTTAGTGTAAATTAGATTAATTCCCTCATTATACTTTTTAACTTCATCATTTGTAGACTTTTCAGCATGATTTACTGCTCTTTCAAAATCGTCTACTACATTTAAAATTTCTGTTACTAAATCAACATTAGCATATTTTAACATTGATGATACTTCTTCATCTTTTCTTCTTCTATAATTTATTAATTCTGCTTGTGCTAGTTGAACTTTTTCAACCAATTTTTTATTTTCATCTGTTAATTTAGTAATTTCTTGTTTATATTTATCTTCATCAAATGTACTTTCAGTTTGTTCTTTTTTAAAATGTTCTTCTTCAAGTACTTCTACATTGTCTGTAGATTGTACATTTTCTTTTTTAACATTTTTTTCTGAAGGCATTTGTTTTTTGAATAATTTTTCTTTTTTCTTTTCTTTTTTATCCATAACAGCCTACCTTTCTATATTTTCTTTCATGTATTCAAGCATGCCTACAACTCTGTCATATTCCATTCTCTTTGGTCCGATTATTGCTATTGTACCTTCTTCTTTTCCTTTTTTAAACTTAGTTTTTATAATTGTCATATCACTATCTATATTATTTTCGTTTCCAATATATACCTTTATATTATTCTCATCGTCTTCTTCAATGTTCTTTAATAATTCTTTATCTTCTAATTTATTAAATACATTCTTAATAGTTTCTAAGTTAGTTGAAAATTCAGGTTGCTCTAGCATTTTGCTTCTTCCCATGACATTTACTTCTTGATTAGTAAAGTCTGTAAATACATGATAGAAAGCATTGTATAGTTGTTCATGTTGTTTTACATATTTTCCTATAATAGGTTTTATTTCAAATTCCAATTTCTTACTTACTTCGTCAATTGGAGTACCAGAGATTAAGTTATTTATTAGCCCAACTGTTTTTTTGATTTCATCTAGTGAAACATCTTTTAAATTAATGTTTTTATGTTCCACATGTCCTTTATCAGTAACTATTATTACAATCATACTAACATCATCAATCGGAACTACTTCTATTTGTTTAAGAAGATTCTCATGAGAAGTACTACCTAGTACTACAGTAGTATAGTTTGTCATATCTGATATAACTTGCAATGACTTTGTTATTACATCAGATAGTGCAAGTTGCTGATTTTTAAAGACTATTTGAAGTTTTAACATATCTTCTGCATTCATCTTTTTTAATTCCATTAAATTATCTACATAATAACGATATCCAGCTTCACTTGGAATTCTACCAGACGATGTATGAGTCTTTTCTAACAATCCCATATCTTCAAGTACACCCATTTCATTTCTTATAGTTGCACTTGAACACTTTACTATTTTAGATATATGTTTTGACCCTACTGGAACTGGGTCTTTAATATATTTTTCTACTATTAGTTTTAGAATTGTGTTTTGTCTTTCAGTCAACATAACATCAACCTCCTAGCACTATTCAATCTCTAGTGCTAATATAAATATAGTACTTTTTTTAGCACTTGTCAACCTTTTGTGCTAAAAAATTAAAAGTAGTAATAAACTTGTTATTACTACTAAAAATTAAGTCTATATAAATAGAATCTTGATACATCTATTGAGTCTAGTGAGGAAATCAATAATTTATTTTTTAATTCTACATTATCAGAAGTTGATATAGGTTCCGTTAGGTATGTTAGACCACCTGCTTTTACATTACTACTAAATACATCTACGGAAGATGATATTACTACAGTTCCATTACCTAGAGAATTTATTCTCCATATTGATGGAGCATTTCTCGTCAAATCATTAAATGTATTATTTGCAACAATTGTATTATTTATTTTATTTTCATCAAGTAATATATTTAACGCAAAGAATCTTACTAAATCTTCTATTTTGTATTCAACTACTCCATCACTCGGATACCCTGTATTATTAACGCTGCAACTTGTTCTTGTTACTTCACTATCATATAATTTACATTCTATTGGACTTATAGTCCATTTTTGATTATTGCCACCAACTATATTTTCAAATTGCAAGGAGTTATTAACTTGATTCGAACTAAGTGCTGTTGTTAATACTTTGTTAGATGATGTAACTGAGAACATATAATAATTTCCTGATGGAATAATTGAACTCGTAAAATCAGGTTGATAGGCAGATATATGAATCCCATTAGGAGTTTCTGTTATAGATTTGCTAGTTGTTACTCCTTTGTATGATGAAGCTTTATTTTTTATATTTATCCATGATGCTCCATCATAAACTGATATTTCTTCATTTTTAACATCTCTTTGTTTCTCTGGTAGTTCATGCCAAACTGCTATTTCATCAACTTCAATTGGAGTGGTTGTATTTAATGAGTATATTACGCACTTGTCTGATGTTGTATTTCTATTTAGAGAAAGACTTTCACCATCTTTTATAACAGCCATAGATGTATTTGATGCTATATTATTATCTGTACAATCTCTTACTTTCATGACTTTTTTTAATTTTTCATTTTGTTTTGGAAGAGTTTGCGTACCTTCGCTTTTTCTTACTACTCTTTCAATTCTTGCTAATCCATCTCCTGTTTTTACTCCTTCTAGCATCATTCCATCATAGAAATAATAAGAACGTCCTGCTGTTTGTGAAAATTTCGATTCATAACTATATTCGTGATATGTATATTTTGTTCCAGATAAAACTCCAGCACTATATGCTGTCGCACCAGCATACCCAGAAATAAATGATGTACCGCCTTTTCCTGACTTTCCATTGTAATACCCTTTTCCTGATTCTTTAGCGTTATTTTCTTCGTTATAAGTAATCGGATATGATTTTTCGTCTTTTATTTCACTATATGTCATTCCAGTTAAATTGTCAGATGCAGTTATTTTTTTTGTTGAATTATCATAATTCATATTTTGAGAATTTGTTGTTAAATATGACGTTATTGTTGAACCTTTAGCATTATAGTCTGCTCCTCCTCCTCCAGCAACCATTATTCTTGAAGAGATTGAACCTTCATCATCACCATTATCTATTCTTACTGAGGTTTCTCCACCACCAGCTCCAGATTCTCCTTGTTTGCCAACATAAAAGTAAAGCGTATCACCTTCTTGTAATTCAATAATTCCTGTTGTGTAGGCACCTTCTCCTCCTTTGCCGTTATTTCCTTGAGCTCCCCATAATTCTATTCTATACCAGCCTGATTCTCCATCTGGAGTAATGAATTCTTGACTTTTTTTAGAAGGGGAAAAAGAAACAGATGTTCTACTATATCTATTTAAATCTTCTTCTATCGCATTTGACATTTCTTTTGCATTTGATCTTGTATTAGATAAGGTAGACATCAACATTGTAATTAGTAATAAACCTAGTATTGATAAGCCATATATTAATGTTGATATAGCAAATCCTTTTTTATTCAGTTTCTTCATTTTCAGTTTCTTCATTTATATCACCTATACCTTAAGATATTATCTTACTATATAGATTATTTTATCATATTTTTTTTAGTAAAACTATATATTTATCTCCATAATGTCTATCTTTTATAGCATTAAATTTATCAGTGTATATAATTTTATCTATATTATCACTTTCACATACAATTATTCCATTATCATTTAATAAATCATACTCATCAATTAATTTGATACTTTCTTCTATACAATTAGTTTTGTATGGTGGATCTAGAAATATTAAATCAAATTTTTTATTTATATCTTTTAATACTTTCCTATAATCATTATGAATTATTTTTACATTTTCTATACCAATATTATTAACATTCTTTTCTATAACTTTTATACATTTTATATTCTTATCTACTAAGTATGCATATTTTGCTCCTTCGCTTAAAGCTTCTATTCCTAAATTTCCACTTCCTGCAAATAAGTCTAAAACTATGCTTTCACTTATATAATTTTGAATAATTGCAAATAAACTTTCTTTTACTCTATCCATTGTAGGACGAGTCCCATCTATATCAAAACCATCTAGTTTTCTTCCTTTGTATTTTCCACTTATTATTTTCATTTATGACACTTACCTTTACTATTGATTTCTTTTAGTCTTTTGTTTATTTCTAATATTATAAAGTTTATATTAGTTTCTTCTTCTTTATATTTTTTAAATAATTCATTAGACATAATTTCTTCTTTTACATTAATATTATTAGTATTTTTGTATTTTTCTAATAGAGTTATGAGTTCTTTATCTTCCATTATTTTCTTATTTAATTTTTTTATATTAACAATAGATTTGTTTTTATCTAATTCTTCTTTTAAAATTTCTACTTTTTCAATTAATTCTTCCATGTTTTATATTTTAACACATAATTTACTTTAAAACATCTATAAATGTTTTTATTAAGTCTAGATTTTCACTTAATTTTTCTATTTTATCTATTCTTCTTAATTTATATTTTTCTTTGGCTAGCGAATCTACTTTTTTAATATAGTCTTTATTTCTAAATAGTTCCTTGTAATGGGATGAATCTTCTCTTAAAAAGTCATAAATATATGGTGTGTTTCTAATTATTTTTAAAGTTTCTTCATCCATTAATCTTCAAACCTTTTATATATTGGTCTTGCTTCATATGTTGTTTCTTTTTTATTTAGTCCTATATCTTGAAGCAGTGTAATTGTTTTTTGCAAATTATTTATTCCTTTTTGAACTGATTCCATGTCTATATTTTTTAATGTATTAAACAATTCTTTAAAACTGGTTGACTCAAATAATTTATTATTTTCTATATAATTTGTCCAAATAGAATTATTTTCTCCATATATCTCATATATTTCATATAGTTGCTGCCAAGAAACTGTTCCTCTTAATACTTTTTCTGCTAATTCTGGATGATTTTTTGCAAATAATTTAAATGATTCTTTTGACATATTATCACCAATATATTTTATGTTTTTAATAAAAAAAAAGACTTTGTCGCCTTTATTTTCTTATATATTCATAAACTTTATCTCTTATTGATTGTTGTATTGTTGTATTTCTTGTTTTTTCAAAATTATCCATCTCTTTTGCCAGTTCTTGGAATGCACTAGATCTTCCCACTTTATTATTAAAGTGTTCTCTTATTTCTCTTAAATCTCCTGTTAATCTCTTATTTTTTAGAACATAATTAAACTCTGTGTTCATATATAAAGGATTAATATCTAAGACTAGATTTCTATATCCAATTATCGTATCTTTTTTGTTTATTTTATATATGTCTTTTTTCAATGTTTCATTTTTTATATCATAACTTTTGAAGGAGTTGATAATATCAAATATTTCAAGTGCTTGTTCTTCATTGATTGCTTCTTCTAAAGAAACTGCTTCATTATATAATTCATCTAATGAATGGATTGCTATTCCATTTCTGAATACTAATAAATTGTTTCTTTTACAAATTGGAGAAATTGATGAATTAACGCTATGATTTATTTCGTGTACTAGTTCTTTTATTTTTTGACTATCATTTATTGGTGGTGTTGCAAAACGAATAGTTCTATTTATTTCTATTTTATTATTTGGACATTGAATTGCTTCAAACATACAATGAGCAGATACAATTTCATCGTCATGCTTACTTTCTAATGGAAATATTTCATCTGAGAAATAAGTTTGTTCAAATGCTTTGTATATTGTATCTAAATTTTCAAAACCATAATAAGAAATCATTGCTGCTAATATTATAATTTGCTCATTTTTATAGCAATCTTGTATTCTTGTTTTTTTCTTTGACATTTCATTTATTAACATTTCACTATAATTTAAAATGTAATTTACACTTTCTTCAGTTGTAAAATCTATACTTGTCATACTTATCCCCCTTTTTAATGTTTCTTATTTTATCACAAATTGAAAAAAAAATAAACTATATATTATATAGTCTATTTTTTATTAATTTAGAAAGTCATCTATAGTCATTAGTCTATCATCTATTGCTTTTAAATCAATTTTTTCCTTTTTTGGGATTTCTTTTTCTTCTTCTATTACCTTTATAATTTTTGGTTCATCATTTGTAAGAGACTTTATTTGTGATTGTTCTTCTTCTTTTCTTTCTAAACTTGCAATTACAAATGCATCTTGAATCTCATGTTTTGATATTTGACTACCAATCGAATGTCTATCGGCTATTGGTAATTCAGTTAATTTAATTGTATTTATATCTTGATTTTTTAGACCAATGTAGTTTTTTGCATCTTCAATAAATGTTTTTAAAATATAATATGGATTAGATTTAACCTCTCTAATTACTTGAATTCCTCTTCTTGTACGTGTTGATAATTCAAATTCTTGTAGTCTAATTCTTTTTCCTGTTCCATTTGGTGTAATTACTGATAAGAATTCTTGGGCTTGGTATGAGAAGTTATTTGCCGAAACTATATAATCATCCTTTAACATCATAGCTTTTACTCCGGCTGCTTTTGAACCAATTACTGGTATTTCTTCGGTTTTAAAACTTAATCCATATCCTGTATTTGTTGTTAAGAATATTGTGTCATATTTTTCTGGTAAAACACTTATTAATTGATCATTTTCTTTTAATCTCATACAACTTGTTGCTTTTCCATATCTTTGTAATTGGAAATCTTTTAAGGCTGTTCTTTTAATCATACCATTTTTTGTTGTTAGTATTAGGTTAATGTCTGATTTAAAATCATATGCAGGTACTACTGCAATTATTTCTTCACCAGGAGATAATTCAATGATATTAGATACATGTTTTGGCATGTCTTTCCATTTTAAATCTGGAATTAAATGTACAGGTATATGTAAATAATTACCAAATGATGTAAATAATAATATTGTATCTATCGTATTCATTTCATATAATCCTAAGATATAATCATTATCCTTCATAGTTAAGTCTTCTGGGTTCGACGCTGTATAGCTTCTAAATGATGTTCTTTTCACATATCCGTCTTTAGTAACTAAAACTACAACATCTTCTTGTGGAATCATTGCTTTTTCATCAATTTCTATTTTTGTTACTTCATCAACAATCTTTGTACGACGCGGATCTGCATATTCTTTTTTGATTAATTTTAACTCTGTTATCATAACATGTTTTAATGCTTCTTCGTTATTTAAAATTTGTGTCCATATAGAAATTTTTTTCTTTAATTCTTCTATTTCATTTTGAACATCAATTATATCTGTATTTGTTAATCTATATAATTGCATTTCAACGATATATTTAGCTTGTTCATAATTAAATTCATATTCTTTTTGTAAGTTTTCAATAGAATCTGCTTTATTTTTACTAGCACGAATTGTTCTTATTACATCGTCCAATATCGAAAGTGCTCTAATTACACCCTCTAAAACATTTAGTCTTGCTTCTGCTTTCTCTTTATCATATTTTGTACGACGAGTAACAACTTCTCTTTGATGTGAGATAAATGCATCTAATATTTCTAATATACCAACATATTTTGGTCTTCTATTTACTATAGCAACCATGTTGAAATTATAATTTGTTTGTAAATCTGTAT
>UQQI01000015.1 GCA_900543055.1 uncultured Mollicutes bacterium | reverse complement strand
TAGTTTTTGCGAAATATGTATAAATATTAGTACAATCTTATTTGGAGGCTGTACCTGTGTACCGGTTTGTGCTATATTGTTCATATATTTCTTTTTTTTATTATTTTTGGTAGTTAATTACAATATTTATCAAGGTGATAGTGTTGCAAATTATGGATTTAGTTATGCTCTTTTACGAAGAGAAGTTCCATATTTAGATTTTAATATGGTAATACCTTTATTTAGTCCTTTTTTATATAGTTTAGGACTTCATTTATTTAATGATATATTAATGTTTTATATAGAGCAGAGTATCTTACTTTGTGTACTAGTTTATTTTTTAGAAAAATTAGTTGGCAAAAAGTATATTTTATTTATTCTTGGTATATGTATGTTTTATCCAATAAGTTTATGTACAACTATTTTTC
This sequence comes from uncultured Mollicutes bacterium, assembly GCA_900543055.1. Lineage (GTDB taxonomy): Bacteria > Bacillota_I > Bacilli_A > RF39 > UBA660 > UBA3789. Next base: position 28,873 of record UQQI01000015.1, on the reverse strand, counting down.
CAGGATATAATTTTATTGTATTTTTATTATTAATAATTTTATTTTACTTATTAAAAAATAAGAAGAATGATATATTAGTTGGATTTATACTTGGACTTATTTTTTGTACTAAGCAAACTATTGGATTAGTTTTATTTATTCCTAGTTTATATTATTTATTTTCTAAGAAAGAGAGATTTTTTAAAAGATTAATTGGTTACTTAATACCAGTTGTAATTACTTTTATTTACCTAGCTATTACTGGTAGTTTTATGAAGTTTATTGATTTATGTTTTTTAGGTTTATTTAATTTTGGTTCTAATAATAAAAGTATTTCTATGTTTTATTTTATATTACTTTTTGTAGGTGTTATTTACCTAGTATATAGAATTGTTAAAAATAGGAATGATTATGAATTATATTACTTATTATTATATAGTGTTATTAGTCTTCCAATAGTTGATTTTTATCATGTATCTTTATTTTTAATTGGAATACTTTATTTAATTTGTCGTGATATTAGTATTAGAGATAATATTTATAAATATTTAGTAGTTATGATAGTATTTTTATTTATTAGTAGTTGTGTTATTGAATATAAATTTTTAAATAGTTTTAACTTTTATAATTATAAGTATTTTACTTTCTATTTAAAAACACCTAAATATAATGAGAATATTAAATCTATTAATAAATTTACTAAGAAGTATGACAAAGTTTATTATTTACTTCGTGGTACTGAGAGTTTCTTCTTTAAAATTAGTAATGATAGAGATATAACTTATTATGACTTATTAAATTATGGTAATTTTGGTTATAGAGGAGAAGAAAAAATAGTTTCAAGGATAAATAATATTCCAAAGAACAGTATTATAGTTACTGATTCTAGTTTATGTAGTAAGAGTAGTAATAATAATCAGTTTATATGTGAAAGTTTATTAGTTCTTAAGAGTTCTAAATTAATAAAAAATATATCTAATTATAGGATATATATTAAGGAGTAGTACTATGAATTTTATAAAGAAGAATTATAAGAGTATTTTAAAATATCTTGGTATTTATCTATTTGTTTGTATTTGTTATATTTATATATTTTATTTTTTGAAGTTTGGTGATTCTCTTACTTTTTATTCTTTTTCTCATGCGTTAAAGAATGGACAAGTAATATATAATGATTTTAATATTATAACAACACCTTTATATGTTATTTTTATGTCTTTAGGATTACATATTTATGATAATTATTTAATGTTTATTTTTGAACAAGCATTTCTAGTTACTTTATTTGTGTATTTTGTTAATAAAAATTTAGGTGGCAAAAAAACATTATTCTTGTTTTCTGCTTATATAGTTTTTATTAGAATTTTTTTAATGACATATAATTTTTTTACGCTATTTTTTATAATAATTATTTATTATTTAGAAAAAAAATATTTTTCTAAAGATTATTTAATTGGTTTTATTATAGGTCTTTCTATACTTAGTAAACATGTGATTGGATGTATGTTACTTATTCCAATGTTTATTATTTGTTTTAGAAACAGAGGTAAATTATTTAAAAGGTTAGTGGGTGTTTTTATTCCATGTTTTATATTTCTTATTTATTTAATTATTAATAAATCATTATATAGTTTTATTAATTTATGTTTATTGGGATTGTTTGATTTTGGTAGTAATAATAGTAGACCATCTGGAATTTTATTTTATTTATCTATTTTAACCGTAATAATACTTATTTATTATATTATTAAAAACAAAGATAAAAAATACTTGTATTACCTTCCTTGTAGTTTTTTCTTTACTTATCCTATATTTGATTTACACCATTTTTCTTACTTAATATTTTTATTTTTATTTTGTTTGATAGACAATTGTTCTTTTAAATTTGTTAAGTATGAAAAAACTATTATTATTGTTTTTGTTATATTTAATATTTTGCTTTTTTTAAATATTATGAATTTAAATAAAAATTCAAAAGTTATTAGATGTGATAATGAAAGATTTACTTTATTTTATACAAAAGATGATGTTTGCAAAACATTAAATAAAAAAAGTCTTTCTTTTGATAAATATTGTCTTAAATCAAAATGTGTAATCATAGATGGAAATAGTGCATTTTATAAGACAACTAAAAATATTAATTTAAATTATTTTGATGTTCCTTTATATGGAAATTTTGGGTATGATGGGACTAATACTATGATAGAGAAAATAGATAGTTTGAAAGATAGTTATTTTATTGTTGGTTCTGTCTGTATAAACGATTATGACAAATATAATCAATGTGATAAAAAACTTGCTAATCACATTATAAAAAATAAGAAATATGTTGAAAAAGAATATGATTTATTAATTTATAAGTAATATTAGTATTTATAAATTGTATCTTGTTACGATATTTTTTAGTTGAGAGAAGGTAAGCTTTGTGAAAAAAAATTTTTTAATATTATTATTGTTATTTATATTATTACTTATATTTAATTTGTTCCTTTATCCAATAACACTTGACGAGATATGGAATTATGGTTTTTCCTATAATATTTTAAATGGAAAAATACCATATTTAGATTTTAATATAGTTTTAACTCCTCTTTTTTCTTTTATTATGACTTTACCTCTAATGATATTTGGAAATAACATTTTAGTATTTAATATATTTAATATATTTATTATCTTAGGTTGTTTTTTACTTTTACATAGCCTTATAGATGATAATATGTGGCTTTGTGCTTTAATATTTTTTATACCATTTCCAATTTTATATCCTAGTTATAATTTATTTTTATTATTGTTGTTTTTGTATCTTATTTATTTAGAAAAAAATGAAAAGAGTGATTATCTAATAGGTTTTATAGTTGGATGTTTGATACTTACTAAACAAAGTGTTGGAGTTTTTCTCTTATTACCATGTTTACTATATTATTTAAAAAATAAAAAAAAGTTTATTTCAAGACTTATTGGTTGTATTATTCCATGTAGTATATTTTTAATATATTTATTAATAACAAAATCATTTATGAGTTTTTTAGATTTATGTTTATTTGGATTATTTGATTTTGCAGGTAATAATTCTGTTACTTCTAAATTTTATCTTTTTGTTTTTATATTAATTTGTTTAGTTACTATAATATTTATAGTTAAAGAGCCAAAAAATATATATAATTATTATGCTCTTATGTTTTACAGTATAAGTATGCCTTTATTTGATGCTTATCATGTTGGATTTCAGATTTTAGTTTTTGTGTTATTATGTTTTATTAATTTTAATTTTCTTAAAAGATTGCCGATTTATTCATTTGCTATTTTCTTAGTTGTATATGCTTGTTTGTTTGTTTCTTATTCTTATGGAAATATTAGTTCTTTTAAAAAAATGTATCCTAATAATATTAATCATTTTGAATATAGATATTTGGGTAGTAAACAAGTTGATTTTACAAATGAAGTTTCTAATTATATCAAAAAGAATAAAGATTATAAATATATGTTTTTAGATTCTAATGGTTATTATTTTAGAATAATTAATGATGAGAGTGCTAGTTATTTAGATTTAATTAATATGGGAAATTGGGGTTATAATGGTTCTGATAAGTTAATTGATTCTATAAAAAAATTGCCAAAGAATACTAGGTTTTTTATAGATGGAGTTGAGTTAGTAGGACAAAGACAAATAGATAGACGAGCAATTAAATATGTAATAAAACATGGTAAAAAAGTAGATAAAGTTGGTTTATATGATATTTATATTTTAGAAAATTAGAGGTGAATGTTATGAAAAATAAAATAAAGAAGAATAAATATATTATATTATTTGTACTTGTATTATTATCGTTAAGTTTATTTTCAATGGTGTTTGTTGGGTATGAATGTGATTATTTTTGGCATATAAAAGCAGGAGAGTATATGGTTAAAAATAATACTATTTTAACACATGATGTGTTTTCTTGGTTTGTTACTGGAAAATATTGGTTTTCTCATGAATGGTTATTTGAGAAGGTCTTATATAATTTGTTAAATATATTTGGTAATTTACATATTTATGTCTATTGCTTTATATTATTTTTTACTTTACTTCTTAGTATTTTTATTCCTAATAGAAAAGAGTATTTAAAAAATATTCCTTTTTGTATGCTTTGGTTTAGTTTTAGTGCAATTTTATTTTTCTTTTTACAAGCAAGACCTCATTTAATAACTTATGTTTTAATTTCTTTATTACTCTATGTATTATTTGATTTATATAAAAATGAAGATTCAAATAAATTTTATTTTATTCCAATTATTTCTCTTATTTGGGTTAATGTTCATGGAGGAAGTAGTAGTTTAGTTTATATTTTTCCTATTATATTTTTCTTATGTGGTATTTTTTCATTTAAGTCATCAAAGATAGAAAATACTGATTATTCAAGAAAAAAACTTATTAAATATATGTTATCTATATTATTTGCTTTTATTCCATTATTTATAAATCCTCATGGATATAAAATGTTACTTTATCCTTATCAAAATATGAATAATAGTGTAATGCTTGAGAGTATAAGTGAATGGCATTGTAGCGATTTAAATTCAATTAGTCATTATTCTTTCTTTGTTTTAGCATTTTTAATATTTATGATTATGTTTTTTAGTAAGAAGAAAATTAGATTAATAGATGCTTTAATATTTTTATTTGGTTTATATTTAGGATTAAAAAGTATTAGATTTTGGCCTTTTATATATATTTTTATGTCTCATTCTATATTTTATTATATTTCTCCTAGAAAGGTTGATAATGGTACAGATAAAGTGTTTATAATTTTAATATGTCTTTTCTTAGGGATTTTTTGTTTAAATAAATCTCATATAAAACTTTCTCCTACTAAGGTTATTAGTGATAAGGCAATAGATGTTTTAAAGAAAGAAAATCCTAAGAGACTTCTTAATTATTATGATTATGGTGGTTATTTAGTTTATAAGAATATTCCTGTATTTATTGATGGTCGTGCTGATTTATACTCAGAGTATAATTTTGAAGATTATCTTGATATAAGTAATGCTTCTTATAAGTTTACTAAGTATTTAAAAAAGTATAATTTTGATTATATATTGATGCCTAAAAAGAGAGGTATTACTACTTATTTATCTGAATCTAATGATTATAATGTTATTTATTCTGATAAGAAAGTTGTTATTTTTAAGGCTAAATAAGTCGATTTTATTTGCAAAAAAATGCTTTTATAGTATAATTGAAATTAAAGATAGGAGATGCATTAGATGAGTGATATTTATACTGGAATTGATTTAGGTACTGATAGTGTAAAAGTTGTTGTGTGTGAAAAACTTAATGATAAATATCATGTTTTAGCTTCATCTTCTTATCCATCTTCTGGTATTAAGGATGGTTTTATTACTGATAATCGTTTGGCAATTAATTCTGTTAGTAATGCGATTAAACAAGTTAATGAGATGCTTGGCATTAAAATTACTAAAGTAATTGCATGTGTTCCTCCTGCTAATTGTAGTATGGATATTGTGGTTGGTAAGGTTGATGTTATTGACTATAATGAAATTACTGGTATTGATATTTGTAATGTACTTAATGATGCGCTAAAGGGACAAGATTTTAGGGAGAGAGAATTAGTAACAGCCATGCCTATTAATTTTATGGTAGATGGTACTACAAGTATTAGAGATCCTAAAGGTTTGAAAGGGAGTACTTTAGAGACACGAGTTGTTATTAGTACGGTTCCTAAAGAGCCTTTATATAGAATACTTGAAGTGTTGAAACTGAGTGGTGTTGAGACTGTTGATATTAGTTTTACATCATTTGGAGATTATTATACAGTTAAGAATAAAAATTATGATGATGTTGTTGGTGCTATTATTAATATTGGTGAAGAGTCAACTAATGTTTCTGTTTTTAATAAAGGAATTCAGATAAAAAATAGTTTGATTCCTGTTGGAAGTAAGAATGTTGATAAGGACTTGACTTATGTTTTTAAGTCAAATCTTGAAGAGTCTCGTAAACTAAAAGAAAAGTTTGCGGTTGCTCTTTCATCTTTAGCAGATAGTAATGATACTTGGAACTTTAAAATTGATAAAGATACTTCTAAAGAAGTAAATCAGGTTGGAGTTTCTAAAGTAGTTGAAGCACGAGTTAGGGAGTTGTTAAAACTTGCCAAAAATGAAATAAAAAACTTAACAAATAGGGAAATACGTTATATAATTATAACAGGTGGCTTAAGCGAATTGGCTGGTTTTTCATATTTAGTAGAACAAGAATTTGGTTTTGTTGCGAAAGTATGTAATATTAAGACAATGGGTATTAGGCATAATATGTATAGTAGTTGTTATGGAACTATTAAGTATTTTAATGATAAGCTTGATTTGAGAGGTAAGCATTATAATATGATAAGTAATGAGGATGTAGAAAAGCTATCTTCTACTGATTCTCTTGTAACAACAAGTGAAAATGTGATAAGTAAAGTGTTTGGGCACTTTTTCGTAGATTAAGGAGGAAAAGGTATGATAGGCGGACTTGAAATGGATCAATTAGCAAAAATCAAAGTCATTGGATTAGGTGGCGGTGGTGGAAACGCTATAAATAGAATGGTTGAATCTGGAGTTAAAGGGGTAGAATTTATTGCTGCTAATACAGATTTACAAGTATTAAATACATCAAAGGCAGATGTTAAAATTCAGATTGGAGCAACGTTAACTGATGGACTTGGAGCAGGTGGAAAACCAGAAATTGGTAAGGAATCTGCAGTTGAGTCTAAAAAAGAAATAGAAGATGCTTTATCTGGAGCAGATATGGTATTTATTACCGCTGGAATGGGTGGTGGTACTGGTACTGGTGCTGCAGGAGTTGTTGCAGAGATTGCACAGGGACTTGGAGCACTAACAGTAGCAATAGTTACTAAACCATTCTCTTTTGAAGGTAAGAGAAGAATGGAAAATGCCCTTAAAGGAATCGAAGAGTTAAAGAAACATGTTGATACATTAATTATTATTCCAAATGATAAATTAAGAGAAATTATTGATAAATCAACACCAATGCTTGAAGCATTTAAAGAAGTTGACAATGTACTTCGTCGAGGAGTTCAATCTATTTCTGATTTGATTGCTGTTGTTGGTCTTGTTAACCTTGACTTTGCAGATGTTAAAGCAGTAATGGAGAAGAGTGGACGCGCAATTATCGGTATTGGTATTGGTATGGGAGAAGATAGAGCTCTTGAGGCTGCTAAACAAGCGGTTTCATCACCACTTCTTGAAACTTCAATTGAAGGAGCAACAGATGCAATTATCAATATTACAGGTGGAGTTAATTTAACATTATTTGAGGCTGAACAAGCAGCAGAAGTTGTTAGAGGTGCAAGTAATACTGATATTAATACAATCTTTGGTTCAGTTATTAATGAGAATTTAAATGATGAAGTTATTGTTACGGTTATTGCAACAGGTTTTGATAAGAAAAGACCTGCTCAACCAGAAGTAGCTCCATTATATAGTAACAACGTACCTCCAAGAAGAAGTATGTCTAGAGAAGAATATTCATATAATACACCAGAATTATTAAATTCAGATGACGATTCAGATTCTGGAAATGTGGATATCGAAATGCCTTCTTTCTTAAGAGATAGAAATTTTTAAAAAAATAAAAGTAGATTAATTTCTACTTTTTTATTTACAAAAAAAAGAAATGGATTAATAAGTTATTTTATGTTCCCATTTCTTTTTATTTTCTGCAGCTCTTATTACTTGAGCTAATAAGTTAAGTGCAATTTGTTCAGTTTTTCTATCTACATCTCTTAATGGATTAAATTCTACTAAGTCGTATGATAGAACACTTTTTATATGGTTTATAATATATTCATTTATTTGCATTGCTTCTTCTTCATTTATTCCATCAAACTCTGGAACAGATACTCCTGGTGCAATATCTGGGTCAATTATGTCTAAGTCATAACTTATATGTATTCCTTTTGTTTTATATCCAGCAATTTTAAATGCCTCATCCATAATTGCTTCTATTCCTTTTTCTTTAATATCTTGTGTTGTAAATACTGTAACTCCAGAATATTTAACATTATCTTTTTCAGCATCATCAATACTTCTTGCACCAATAATTACAGTACGAGAAGGCTGAATTACTTTTCCATCATGATAGTATCTTAATTCACTATTTTTATAACCATTTATTGCGGCAAGTGGAAGACCATGAATATTTCCTGTAACAGTTGTTTCAAAAGTATTATAGTCTGTATGAGCATCAATCCAAATAATTCCAACATCAATATTTACTTTAGCACTAGCAAGAGCACTTGCAATAGCAGCGGAATGGTCTCCTCCAATCATAATCGGAAAATATTCTTCTTTAATTTTATCCACCATATTCTTATATAGATTAGTATTGAATTTTTCAATTTCATATTCATTTTTTCTTCTATCTGACAAGTTTCTACTTTTAATAATATCTTTATCTTGTTCAAACATCATGCTTTCACCTTTATAGAAAGCTTTTAAATCATTCATTAATTGAACTGGTCCAAGACTTGCTCCGTCGATATTAACGCCAAGATCAGTACCAGCTCCAAATATCATTGTTCTCATTTTATCACCAAATTAATTTTAGTATAAATTTATTTTTATAGCAAGGAAAAGGGTTTAATTATTAGTAAAGTTATTGTATAATTAAGTCTAGGTGATTATATGAAAACATTAAATGAATTGTATCCTGGAATTGGTGTGGATACGCAAATCAAAGCAATAAAAATAAATTCAAAAGAAGTTAATGAAGGAGATTTGTTTGTATGTACTAAAGGTGTTACTGCTGATAGACATGATTTTATTGATGATGCGATTAAACATGGAGCAGCTGCTATTATCGTTAGTCGTGATGTTGGAGAAAAGAGTGTTCCTATTATAAAGGTACCAGATACAAATAGAGAATTACCTTATTTATGTCAAAAATTTTATGATTATCCAGATAATAAATTAAAGATGATAGGTGTTACTGGAACTGACGGTAAGACTAGTACTACAACGATTATTCAAACATTAATTGGTAGTGACTTATGTGGATATATTGGAACTAACGGAAGAAGTTGTGCTGGTTTTACTGGAGATAATCCTAATACAACTCCTGATGCTCAATTACTTTATAGCTATTTAGATGAATTTGTAAATTATGGGTGTCATTATGCATCAATAGAGGCATCAAGTGAGGCATTTTTCAGAGGAAGATTACAAGCAATGCAATTTGATGTTTCAGGATATACTAATATAACTTCAGAACACTTAAATATTCATGGAACCTTTGAAAATTATTTAAATAGTAAATTATGTTTATTTAAACAAACTAAAAAAGAAGGATTTTGTGTATTAAATCATGATGATCAATATTTTGAAACTGTAAAAGGCGCTTGTAATGGCCAAGTACTTACATATGGTCGTGGAGAAGATAATGATTTACAAATAGTAGATTTTAAAGTGTTTCCAAATCATACAGAAATAAATTTCAAATATAAAGATAGAGAATTTTTTGTAGATAGTCCAATGATGGGAGACTTTAATGTTTATAATTTAGCTTGTGGTATTTTGTGTACTGTTGCACTTGGATTTAGTCTAGATAAGATTCTTCCAAACATTCCAAATATTAAAGTAAGTGGAAGACTTGAACTTTTAAAGACTAATACGCCATATTATGTAATGGTAGATTATGCTCATACTCCTAATGGAATTGCTAATTTATTAAACTTTGTTCATACATTAAATATTAATCGTAGTATTGTAGTTATAGGTCAAGCAGGAGAAAGAGACAATTTAAAAAGACCAAAAGTTGGCAATGTTGTAGTAGAAAATGCAAGTTATGCTATATTTACTTATGAAGATCCTAGAAGTGAGGATCCTATGGCAATATGTGAAGATATAATTAGAGAATTGAAAGAGACTCATAATAATTATGAAATAGTAATTGATAGAAGAAAAGCAATTCAAAAAGCGGTTGATATGGCAGGAGATAACGATATGGTTTTAGTTCTTGGAAAAGGAAATGAAACTTATGAAAAACTAAAAGATGAAACAATATACTTTAATGATATAGAAGAAACATATAATGCAGTAGCAACAAGAAAGATAAGAGAAGGAGTTACTAATTAGTAACTTCTTTTTCTATTGAACAATTTAAAAGAAAGTGTTATAATATGCTCTAATTTGAGGGGGAATATTATGCACGATTTTTATTATTGTTTTTGGGATGAAAAAAGATTCCCTGGATTTAGAAGAGCACTTTTAGAACTTGAAAAAAGATCTATTATAAAATTTAATTCTGTTAGACATACTGCATTAGAAAGAAAACAATATAGTACAATGCTAAATAAAAGTCTTGATAATATTGAAAAGTATTTTTGTGCTTTAATTAAACAAAAGTATATTAAAAAGTCAAATTACTTGTACTGTCTAAATCAAATAAAATCAATTAATAGTATAGATTTTATGGATGAGAAAGATAGAGAAGTATATGATGCTTATACTCTTGGAAACGATATTTATATTAATCCAGAATATAAAGATATGATTGATTTAGGTCATGATACTACTTTTTTTAGAATATTTAGTCATGAACTTACACATCATATGCTTTCTCCTTGGAAAGAAGATAGAAATGATTTTGCTAGAGTTATGTATAATAAATATAAAAAAGAATTAGAAGAATATAACCTAGATAATCTTAAATATATAGTAATGGGATTTGAATTATTAGGTGAGGTTATTGCAGAAGATATTGGAGAAACAATAGCGTATAAATATGAAGGCAAAGAAAGACCAGGTTTTAGATTAATGAAAAATGAAAAAATGTATGGAAAAACCCAAACTTTTGTATCAAACTTTTATGTTTATCAAGAGTTACAAGAAGTAGCAAATAAATTTGCTTGTTGCTTAGACTTTATAAAAGATAGTGGAGATATAAGCACTAATTTAAGAAAGTTATCAGAAAAAGCACTATTTAAAAATTTTATTTCAAAAATTGAAGAGATAGAAAATGAAGATTTAATTATAATGCTTGCTTGTATGGGAAAAATAAAAGAAGCAAGTTATACTGCTAGTGGACTTACTGATTTAAAAGATTGTGATGTTAGAAGATACTTAAATACATTTAATTATTTAGCAAGAATTAATCATAAATATAGTGATGGAGTTAAAGTAAAAAGATATAGTTAGATATTTAAAAAAAATTATTAATATGTTATAGTTAACTAAGGTGATTCTATGCTTAGAAAGGTTATTAAATTTACTTTAGTTATTTGTTGCATGTTAATAATTTTTATGTTTTCTAGTGACTCAGGTACTGCTTCAAGCAAAAAGAGTGATTCAGTTATTATTAATTTAGTTGAGGTTATTTCAAATAAAAAAGTAAATAATAAAGATAGAGATAAATATATAGAAAAATATGTTTTTCCTGTTAGAAAATGTGCTCATTTTACAATATATTTAATTCTTGGAATATTAGTTATTAGTTTACTTAGTGAGTATAGAATTCTAAATTTTAAAACAGTTTTATATACTTTACTTATAGTATTTCTTTATGCTTGTAGTGATGAGTTTCATCAATTGTTTGTTTCGGGTAGAAGTAGTGAAATAGGAGATGTATTAATTGATAGTAGTGGGGGATTTATAGGAAGTTATTTATACTATTTATTTAGGAGGAAGAGAAAGTGAATAAGAAAAAACAATTGGCAAAAAATACAATAATAATATTTTTTGGTAGAGTTTGTACTCAATTAATTTCCTTCTTTTTATTACCATTATATACATCTTATCTTGCGACTAAAGAATATGGTACAGTAGATTTAATTCAAACTTATGTTACTCTTTTAGTACCAATTATTACTTTAGAGTTAGAAATGAGTATATTTAGATTTTTAATAGATAGTAGAAAGAGTGAAAAAGAAACTAATAAATTAATTAGTAATAACTTTTTTATACTATGTATTAGTTTAAGTATATTTAGTATTTTATATATAATAGTATCATCAATTGTTACTATTCCTTATAGATGGTTAATACTCGTAGATATTATAGTATGTGTTCTATCAGGAAACTTCTTACAAGTAGCAAGAGGATTTGGTAAGACACTTGATTATGCAATTAGTTGTATTTTAACAGGACTTACTACAGTTATTTCTAATATTATTTTAATATGTTTTGTACATATGCAAGCAGAGGGTATGATTATAAGTATGGCTCTTGCTAACTTTATGTGTTCATTATATTTATTTATTAGATTAAAATTATATAGTAAAATTAATTTTAAAATAGTTGACTTTAAGCAAATAAAAGAAATGTATAAATATTCATTACCATTAATACCTAATGGTATTAGTTGGTGGATAGTTAATGTTAGTGATAGAAGTATTATAAGCATTGTTCTTGGGGCTAGTGCTAATGGATTATATGCTATTAGTAATAAATTTCCAACTATTATTTCTAGTTTAACAGGAGTATTTAATTTAAGTTGGAGTGAGTCTGCTGCTCTTCATATTAATAGTAGTGATAGGGATGAGTTTTTTTCAGATATTACAAATACAGTACTTAGATTATTTATGGCGCTTGGGGTAGGAATGCTTGCTTGTATGCCATTTGTATTTCCAATATTGATAGATGTTAAATATAATGATGCATATAACTATATTCCATTCTTAGTACTTGGAACAGTATTTAATGTAGCAATATGTTTATATAGTCAAGTATATCTTGCTAAAAAGTTGTCTAAACAAGTAGCATCTACGGCAATAGTTGGAGCAATTATAAATATACTTATAAATGTCATATTTATAAAACAAATTGGATTATATGCAGCAGCTATTTCTACTATGATAAGTTACTTTGTAATGATGATATATAGACATTTTGATTTAAAGAAATATGTAAATATAAAAATAGAAAAGAAATTAATAATAGAGTCTATAATAATTTATGCATTTACTTTGTTAATTTATTATCAAAAATCAATTATGTTACATGTAATATGTTTATTAATAGTTTGTATATATGCGTTTATTACTAATAAAGATTTCTTAAAATCAAGTTATTTAACTGTAGTTAAGAAAATAAAAAGATAATGATTAACATATAATTACTTAGGTGATTATATGTTTTTATTTTCTATAATTAGAAATTTATTATGTTTTACTGGAAGTTACTCTAATGATGTTTTTTTAGAACCATTATCATTAGAGGAAGAAGATTTATGTATAAAGAAGAAAATGATGGGAGATATTGATTCTCGTAATAAGTTAATTGAACATAATTTAAGATTAGTTGCACATATTGTTAAGAAGTTTGATAATAATTCTTCTTTGAATGATGATTTAATAAGTATTGGTACTATTGGTCTTATTAAAGGAGTAGATACTTTTTCTCCTGATAAAGGAGTACGCATAACTACTTATTGTGCTAGATGTATTGAGAATGAAATATTAATGTACTTTAGAAAAAATAATAAATATAATAATGATATTTCTATTAATGATACAGTTGGTTATGATAAAGATGGAAATGAGATAATGATACAAGATATTATAAAGATGGATAATGAATGTATTGAAGATAGTATAGACTTATCAGATAACATAAAAGCGTTATATAAATATTTAGATGTATTAACTCCACGAGAAAGGGAGATAATAGTAAATAGATATGGGCTCAATGATACAAAAGAATTAACACAAAAAAAGATATCTAAACATATGGGAATTAGTAGAAGTTATGTTTCAAGGATAGAGAAAAGAGCTCTTACTAAATTACTTAGAGAATTTATAAAAAATAAGAAAATATAGTTTTACAAAATACACTTTAGAATTTATAATAGTTATAGTTAGAAAGAGTGGTACAATTGAAAATAAAAATATGGACTAAGAGAAAAATTAAAAGATTTAGAGAGAGTATTGATAAGAAAGTTATTTTTGAATGGGGTGTAATTGCTGTATTACTTTTTATTGCATATTTTATGTTTAATTATTTACTTATGCCACAGATAAATCTTATTGGTGGAAAACATATTGTTATTAATTATAAAGATAATTATAGTGATATGGGATATAGTGCTAAATACTTAGGAAAAGATGTAACTAGTGACGTTAAAGTTAGTGGTAATGTTAATTCTAAAAAGTTAGGAAAATATAAAATAGTTTATCAAGTAAAGGGTGATGTATTAACAAAGAAGGTTGTAAGAGTTGTTGATGTTTTAGATAAAGAAAAACCTAATATTGATATTGATAAAACAGATGTTTATGCATGTCCTGGAAGTGAAGTAGTTCCTGAAAAAGTAAAAGCAAGTGATAACTATGATGGAGATATTTCTTCTAAAGTTAAGTTTAATATAGAAAAAGATAAAATTACTTATTATGTTTTGGATAGTAATGGTAATAAGAAGAGTATTTCTAAAAAGATTATTTATAAAGATAATATTGCTCCAAATCTTGCATTAAAAGATAGTGATTATATGTATTTATATGTTGGAGATAGTTTTAATGATCCTTTATATGAAGTTAGTGATAATTGTGATGATAAAGTAAAAGTAAAAGTTTCCGGTAGTGTTGATACTAGTAAAACGGGAGATTATAAGTTAGTTTATAAAGCAGTTGATAAAGCAGGTAACAAGAGCGAAGCAGTAAGACATGTTATTGTAAGTGAAAGAAATAAAAATGGAACAATATATTTAACTTTTGATGATGGTCCACAAGAAGGAACAACTAATGTAATTTTAGATATATTAAAAGAAGAAGGGGTAAAAGCAACTTTCTTTGTTACTAATAAAGGACCAGATTATTTAGTAAAAAGAGAATATGATGAAGGGCATAGTATTGGACTTCATACAAGTAGTCATGATTATTCAAGAGTTTACGCATCAGTTGATGCTTACTTTAATGACTTATATAGTGTTCAAGAAAGAGTTAAAAATGTTACAGGATATGAATCACATATAATTAGATTTCCAGGAGGTTCAAGTAATACAATAAGTAGAAAGTATTGTCCAGGAATTATGAGTAGTCTAACAAAAGATGTAATTAATAAGGGGTTTAAATATTATGATTGGAATTTATCATCTGGAGATGCTGCAGGAGGTAGACCAACAGCTGAAGATATAAAAAATAATGTTATAAATAATTTAAGAAAAGATAGAGCCAATATGATTTTAATGCATGATATAAAAACATATACGAGAGATGCTTTAAGAGATATTATTAAGTATGCTAAAGAAAATGGTTATAGATTTGAAGTAGTTACGATGGATACTGATATGGTTCAACAAAGAGTAAATAATTAGACATATTTTTTATTTTATTATATAATTATCTTGGTGATGTTATGGGGTTGTTTAAGCCAGCAATGTATAAAAAAAATATATTTGAAATAAATTATAAAAAGTTAAAAAAAAAGGGAATAACTTGTTTAGTATTTGATCTTGATAATACATTAGGATTAATTGATCATAGAAGGTGTCCAGAAGAGACTAGAAAATTAATAAAAAAATTACAGGATGACTTTTTAATATTAATTAGTTCAAATAATACAAGAGGAAGAATTACTCCATATTTAGAAGAACTTGGGGTAGGTGGTGTTTCTTGGAGTATGAAACCATCTACTAGAGGTCTTAGAAAAATAAAAAGTAATTATCATTTAAAGAAAAAAGAAATGTGTATGATAGGAGATCAAATAGTTACTGATGTTCTTGCGGGAAACAGATTTAAAATAATGACAATACTTGTTGATCCGCTAGGAGAAAAAGATTTAAAAATAACAGGTTTGAACAGAAAAATTGAAGAAAAAATAGTTAAAAGATATGAAAAAAGGGGATTATTCGAGAGAGGTAAATATTATGAATAATGAAGAGAAACGTTGTAGTGGTTGTGGGGTTTTACTACAAGATCAAAATTTATTACAAGAAGGGTATACGACGAGTCTTGAAAATGATGTTTGTCAAAGATGTTTTAGAATGAAAAACTATGGAGAATATCAAGTAGTTACTAAATCAAATGATGAATATTTAAAAATACTTAAAAGTGTTGGAGAAACAAAAGACTTAGTTTTATATATTACAGATTTATTAAATTTAGAAGAAAACATTGAAGAAATAAGAAATATAATTCCAAATAAAATGATACTTGTTCTTAATAAAAAAGATGTTTTACCAAAGTCTGTAAAAGATGAAAAATTAATTAATTACTTAAAAGAGAAAAATATTGAATTTGAAGAAGTAATAGTAGTATCAGTTAATAAAAATATTAATATAGATTATTTACTTAAAAGAATTAAGTATTATCAAACTAGTAAGAATGTTTACGTTGTGGGACATACTAATGCTGGTAAGAGTAGTTTAATTAATAAATTAATTTCTAATTACTCAGATAATACACAAGAACTTACTATGAGTCCATTACCTTCAACTACACTTAATTTAGTTAAAATAGACATTAATGATTATTTAACATTAATAGATACACCAGGATTAGTAGATAATGGTTCTATATTAAATAGAGTAGATGCTTCAATGGTAAAAAAGATTTCTCCTAAAAAAGAGATTAAACCACGTACATATCAATTAAGAAAAAATCAATCAATTATAATTGAAGATTTAATTAGAATTGATTATGTAGAAGGAGAAAAAAACAGTTTTACTTTATTTGTATCAAATGATTTAAAAGTAAAAAGATTACTTAATTTATTTAATAATGATGAATTAAAAGATAAAAACAAACTTACTTATGAAGTTAAATATGATGAAGATTTAGTAATTAATGGACTAGGCTTTGTTAAAATAGTTAATAAAGGTGTAATAGATGTTTACATTGATAAAGATATAGATACATTTATGAGAAAGAGCTTAATATAGTTCTTTTTTTGTATAAAACTATTTTGGTATATGATAAAATAAATTTCATAAGGAATGTGATGTTATGAATAAGTCAAATACAAATACTTTGTTGGTTAATAAGAATAATAAAATTAAGGATTATTATTTAAAGAAAGTTCATTTATTAGAGACTTATGATATTGATGGTAAAAAGATTTTAGTTGAAGAGAATACCTTAAATAGTTATTTATTACTTAAAGAGTTTTTAATGAATAAAAATATTGAGATAGGTATATCTAGTGCTTATAGAAGTTTTGATGATCAAGAAAAAATTTATAATGAGTTTGTTGAAAAATATGGAGAAGAGTATACTAAGATTCATGTAGCAGCTCCATATACTAGTGAACATCATACTGGACTTTGTCTTGATATTAATATTAAAGTTAATGGACATTTTCCTAAAGATAATTATGAATTAGAAGAACAAAAAGAATATTATGAAAGTATTTATAAATATTTAAAAGATTTTGGTTTTATCTTAAGATATCCTGAGGGTAAAGAAGATATTACTGGAGTTTTATATGAACCTTGGCATATTAGATATGTTGGTGTCGTTCCTGCTCATATTATTATGAAGAATAATTGGACTTTAGAAGAATATTTAAAAGAATTTAGTGGTGTTATTGTTATTAATAAAAATAGTGGTCCAACTTCTTTTGATGTAGTTAATGATGTTAGTCATATATTTGGTATTAAGAAAGTAGGACATACTGGTACTTTAGATCCTTTAGCAGAAGGTATTCTTATTATTGCGATTGGGAAGGCTACTAAGATAGTTGAATTATTAACTTCTAAAGATAAAGAATATATAGCAGAAGTAAAACTTGGTTTTTGCACTGATTCATATGATACTGATGGAGTTATTTTAAATAGATGTAGTATTCCTGATAATTTAGATATTCTTAATGTTTTAAATAGTTTTAAAAAGACTTATATGCAAGAAGTACCAATATATTCTGCTGTTAAAGTAAATGGTAAAAAGTTATATGAATATGCGAGAAATGGTAAGAGTGTTATTTTACCTAAAAAAGAAGTTACTATAAAAGATATAGAACTACTTTCTAGGGATTCTTCATCTTTTACTTTTAGAACTTTAGTAACAAAAGGTTGTTATATAAGAAGTTTAATACAGGATATTTCTAAAGAACTTGGAGTTTATGCAACTATGTCTAGATTAATTAGGACAAAACAAGGAGTTGTATCAATTGATATGTCTAATACAATTGATGATTTATTAAATAATAATTATAGAATTCTTAGTATAGAAGAGTGTCTTGATTATCCTATTGTTGTTATTGATAATGACGATAAGTTTAAAGTATCAAATGGTGTAAGACTTGAAAATAAATGGAATATAGAAGATAGAGTTATATTTAAAGATAGTACTAATAGACTTCTTGGTATATACGAAGTTCGTGATAATATGTTAGTTACTTGGAAAAATTTTAATTGATTTGTGTTTGATAAACAACATTTGTTTGACAAATATGCATACTTGTGATATAATTAGCGTACTAATTGATGGGTACAGGATGAATATAAGGGGGTTAAATTATGAATATGAGAGATTTTAAGGATTATTATAAAATATTAGGCGTTAGCAAAGAGGCAAGTGCTGTTGAACTTAAAAAGCGTTATAGAGAGTTAGCTATTATGTATCATCCTGATAAATATTCTGATTTATCACCAAACGATGCTAAATATCAAGAAATTGAAGCTAGAATGAAAGAAATAAATGAGGCATATACAGTTTTAAAAAATCCTAGTTCTCGTGAGAGATATGATGCTGATTATGTACTTTATTATTCTGAATTAAGAGCAGAGCAAATGCGTAAAGAACAAAGAAGACAAGAACGTGCTAGGAGACAACAAGAAGAAAATGAAAGAGAAAGAAGAAGACGTGCTAATAGCAGAACTTATCAAAAACAAAATAGTAATAGAAGAACTGCTTATGGATATAGTGCTACATATGAAGAGTATGAGGAAGATTATGAAACAACTTTAGAATATCTTAAGAGAATTTGGAATGAAATAAGAGAAGAAGAAAAGGCAAAACCATTTATAAGAAGACATTATAATCTTTCAAAAAGAATGAATAAAAATAGACATCGTGGAGATGTTCCACACGAAATAGCAGTTAATTTAGGACATGGTGTTGTTCATATTTCTTATGAGTTATATCATCAATTATCTAAGTTTGGAAAAATAAAAGAAGATACAGTACCAAAGTATGTTATTAGAAATAGAAAATCAATTGCAGCAATTATTTTAGCAGCATCTATGGCTTTTGGTGGAATAGGTGGTGCTACTTCTAGTAGTAAATATGTAAGTTCTGACACAAGTATTAGTATGTCACAAGAAGCTGATACAAATAGTTCTATAGATAATTCAATGGAAGATGGTGTTGGAAATATTATTGATGAGATGAACAGCAGAGTTAATATGACAAGATATTATAAGATTAAGGTTGGAGATACATTATCACAACTTGCAGAAGATTTTGAGATATCTTTATCAACAATAAAACAGGCAAATAATATTCAAAATGCTAGTTATATTCAAAAGGGACAAATTATTAAAATTCCATATACAATATATGAAAGTGATATTAAATATTATAGTCAGTCAATAACTATTACTGCAGAACAATTACAAAAAACTAACGCTCTTGAAGAAATTGCTAATTTATATGGTACAGATGTTGAAACATTATATAATTTAAATCCAGAAGCAATTAAAAAGAGTGGAAGTACTTATACTTTAGAAAATGATAGTATATTAGTTCCAAAATTTGCTAAAAAGTCAGAAGTTATATTAGAAAAAGATAAACAATTAACTAATCAACAATAAAAAGTGTTTGTAAAATATATAAATTATGTTATAATACAAGAGAAAGGAGTGGGAGAAAGAGTTTTCCCACTCTTATTATTTATAAGGGAGGTGCTTTGTGAAAGAGAAAATAAAAGAATTAGTAGATGAATCAGTTAAAGAATTAAATGTTTTTGTAGATGATTCATTTATTAGTACAGAAGAAGGAAGAAAGGTACTTAATATAGTACTTGATAGTGATGAAATAATTGATTTAAACAGAATTACAGATGCCTCAAGAATAATAAATAAAATTATGGATGCACATGAAGATTTATTACAAGACTGCGATGAATTAGATATTTATTCTAAAGAGAAGGGAGATAATGAGGATGAATAGTAAAGAATTCAAAAAAGCCTTAGATAATATTGTAAAAGAAAAAAATATTGATCCTGAAGTTGTATATAGTGCTATGGAACTAGCTTTAACATCAGCATATAAGAAAAACTTCAATTCAAAAACAAATGTTAAAGTTTTATTTGACAGAGAAACAGGAGAAATTAAAGTTTATTCATATTTAACTGTTGTACCAGATGACAAGATGACAAAAGAAGAATATGAAGATGCAATATTTGAAAGTTATGCAGATGATGAAGACAAAGATACTAAAGAGGAAGAAGAAAGATATGAACAAGAAAAGCAAGAAGCTTTGAAAGAAGGTATTGAACTTCCTAAAGAAGAACTACCATCATTCTTTAATAAAGAAACTGAAATTAAATTAAGCGATGCGAGAAAAATTCATAAAGAATTAGAAATTGGAGACACAATTGATACTGAAATTACTCCAAAAGACTTTGGACGTGTTGCTACATCAACTGCAAAACAAGTAGTTGTACAAAAAATAAGAGAAGCTGAAAGAAATAGTATTATGGAGGAATTTGGTGATAAGCAAGATGAAATGCTTGTTGGTACTGTATCACTAGAAGATACTGATAACTATTTCATTGACCTTGGAAGAACAAATGGTATTTTACCTAAAAAAGAATGTATTCCAGGAGAAAAGATTGAAATGGGTTCTCAAATAAAAGTATACGTATCAAAAGTAGATAATACTGGAAAGAACTTATTAGTTTTACTTTCAAGAACACATTGTGGATTTGTTAAGAGATTATTTGAATCAGAAATTCCTGAAATTAATGATGGAACTGTTATGATTTATAGTGTTGCAAGAGATGCTGGAAATAGAAGTAAAGTAGCAGTTTATTCAGAAAATCCAAATGTTGACCCAATTGGAGCATGTATTGGTGAAAAAGGTTCAAGAATCGCAAGAATTATTGAAGAGTTACATGGAGAAAAATTAGATGTTGTTAAATATGATAAGGATCCAGCTGTATTTATTGAAAATGCATTAAGTCCTGCAAAAGATTTAACAGTTGCTATTACTGATCCTAAGAAATTAGAAGCAATGGTTATTGCAGATGGAGATAACTTCTCAT
Source organism: uncultured Mollicutes bacterium (assembly GCA_900543055.1). Lineage (GTDB taxonomy): Bacteria > Bacillota_I > Bacilli_A > RF39 > UBA660 > UBA3789. The sequence continues at coordinate 7,698 of UQQI01000015.1, read as the reverse complement.
TAGCTATTGGTAAAAAAGGGCAAAATGCTCGTCTTGCTACACGTTTAACTAAATTCAAAAAAATTGACATTAAAACAACTGAACAAGCAAGAGAAGCAGGAATTAATTTCAGATAGGTGTTAATATGAAACAAAGAAAAATACCACTAAGAACATGTGTAGTTACAAAGGAATCTTTACCAAAGCAAGAATTATTAAGAATAGTTCGTACACCAGAAAAAGTAGTAAAAGTTGACGAAACTGGAAAGTTAAATGGTAAAGGAGCATATATTAAAAAGGATCTTGCTGTACTTGAAAAAGCAATGAAATCTAAAATTTTAGAGAAAAGACTAGAATGCAAGATAGAGGAAAGTGTCTATGAAGAAATAAGAAATATAATAGAAAAGTGAGGTGAGTCTTCATGATGACAATTAAAGATTATGCACAAGATGTAGATAAGACAGTAGAAGAAATAGAAGCACTATGTGATAAAATCGGAATTGATTACCAAGACGAAAACACTGACTTAGATGAAACTAGTATAATTTTACTTGATAATGAAGTTCAAGAAATGGAACAAAATGGTGATTCAGAAGTTGTAGATGAAGAAACAGAAGAAAGAAGACTAGAAGAGGAAGTTAAAGATAAAGCAGAAGAGCTTGCTTACGGAACGAAAATAGATTTAGATGATACTACTTCATTTACAAGGGTAAAACCAAAACAAGTTAAAAAGAATGATAATAATAAGAAAGACTTTTTAAAGGAGCGTAAAAAAATATATAAACATCGTGAAAAACTTCAAAGTAATGAAGTGAGTCAAGATGATAGTGTAGTCCTTTATAAAGAAGCTATGACTGTTACTGATTTAGCAGAAGAATTAGGAGTTGCTCCTATTGAACTTGTTAAGAAGTTAATGGGACTTGGAATTATGGCATCAGTTAATCAATCACTTGATTATGATACAGCTGAAGTTATTACTTCTGAGTATGATAAGACTTTAAAGAAAGAAGAAACTCAAGATATTTCTAATTTTGAAAATTATGAAATAGAGGATAATGATGAGGATTTAGTTACTCGTCCTCCTGTAGTTACTATAATGGGACACGTTGACCATGGTAAAACTACATTACTTGATGCTATTAGAAATACTGATGTTGTTGCAGGAGAAGCTGGAGGTATTACTCAAGCAATTGGTGCTTATTCAGTTAAATGTAATAATAAGTTAATTACATTTATTGATACACCAGGACATGCTGCTTTTACTGAAATGAGAGCTCGTGGAGCAAGTATTACTGATATCGTTATTATTATTGTTGCTGCTGATGATGGAATTATGCCTCAAACAGTAGAAGCAATTGATCACGCTAAAGCTGCTGGTGTTCCAATAATTGTTGCTATTAACAAAATTGATAAGCCAGATGCTAATGTTGATAGAATAATGACTGGGCTTGTAGAAAATGGTCTTACTCCAGAAGAGTGGGGTGGAGACATTATTGTTAATAAGATTTCTGCAAAAACAGGAGTTGGAATTAATGAACTTTTAGAAAATATTTTATTAGTTGCTGAAATGCAAGAATATAAAGCAAATCCAAATCGTTATGCAACAGGTGCCGTAATTGAGTCTAAGAAAGATAACAAAGTAGGTACAACTGCAACATTATTAATTCAAAACGGAACACTTCGTTTAGGAGATCCAATTGTAATTGGAAACTATTATGGTAAAGTTAGAACTTTAAAAGATGATCGTGGAAATAATATAGTTGAGGCTAAACCTTCAACTCCAGTAGAAGTTACCGGTATTTCAGAAGTACCTAGTGCAGGAGACAAGTTCATGGCTTTTGAATCCGAAAAACAAGCAAAAGAAATTGCACATGAACGTGAGTTAAGATCTAAAGAAGCAGATACTAACTTTAGTGGAATGACTCTTGAAGATTTATTTGGAAGAATAAAAGAAGGAGAAAAAGAGATTAACATTATTATTAAAGCAGATGTTAATGGTTCACTAGAAGCAGTTAAGAATGCTCTTACTAAGATAGATGTTGAGGGTGTACATGTAAACGTAATTCGTGGAGGTGTAGGTGCAATTACTGAAAGTGATGTAGTACTTGCTAGTGCATCTCATGCGATTATAATTGGATTTAATGTACGTGCATCAATTGCAACACAAGATACTGCTAAACAATATGGTATTGAATTAAAATACTACGATATTATTTATAAAGCAGTAGAAGATATGGAAAAGGCAATGAAAGGAATGTTAGATCCTGAATTTGAAGAAAAAGTTACAGGTTCTGCAGAGATTAGACAAATATTTAAATTCTCTAAAGTTGGATTAATTGCTGGATGCCATGTATTAAGTGGAACAATTAAAAATAATTCTAAAGCAAGAATTTTAAGAGATGATATTATTGTTTATAATGGAGCAGTTAATACATTACAACATGAAAAAGACCAAGTTAAGGAAGTTAAAAAGGATATGGACTGTGGTATGACACTTGAAAATTGTCAAGATTATAAAGAAGGAGATATCATTGAAGTATATGAGTTAGTTGAAGTTAAAAGAAAATAACTAACTTAGAGTAAGGAGTGATAATTATGGCAAACATCAAAATAGAAAGATTAAATCATGCATTTCAACAAGAAATTAGTATGATAATAATGCGTGAAATAAAAGATGAAGACATTAAATTTGTCACAATAACAGGAGTAGACACTACTAGTGATTTAAGTTTTGTAAAAGTTTATTATACTGTATTAGATGAGTCTAGAAAAGCATCAACAGAAGAGGCTTTAAAAGGAGCTGCATCTTTTATTAGAACAAAACTTGCTGAAAGAGTAGATATAAGACATACTCCAGAATTAAAATTTATATATGATACATCAATTGCATATGGAGAACATATTGAAAAAATAATTGATAAAATAAATGAAAAGGAAAAGGTTGATTAATTCAATCTTTTTTCTTTTATAATTAAAATTGTTGTGATAAAATTATTAATGTAGAAAGGGTGTTAATATGACAAAGAAAAAACAAGAAGAATTATATGATGATTCATGGTTATATATATTATTACTGACAACACTTTCAATATTACTTGAGTCACTAAAAACATATAAGTTCCAATTAATGGGAGTAAGTATTAGTTATGCAATTATACTATTACCTATAGTATATTTACTTGTTAATTATATAACAAAAAAATATGACTATAAAAAAGCAGTAGCTGCAATTTCTATTTCTGCAGTTATATCAGTATGTTTTATGGCAATAGTTTCATTTGCTTTAGGTAAGAGTTTGATACTTACAAGTTTAACTGGTGAATTTTGTGGATATGTAGTAAGTCAGTTTGTTAATTTAACAATATATAACTTCTTATTGAATAATACTAAGTCGCCGACATTATTGATATTATTTAATTATTTATTTTCAGTAATAATATTTATATTACTATATACACTTATTAATTTGGGAAATATGAATCTAGATAGTTTTTGGACAAAGTACTTTTTAATGGTTGCTATATCGTTTGGTATGAGTATTCCAATGGCTTTTATAGATAAGAGAATTAAAAGAGGAAGAGATATTTAATAAGATATTTCTTTTTTTCATAAAAAAAAGTTATCCGAAGATAACTAAATCATAGTAGATAATAGGAATATAGCAGTATTGTGTAACATATGAAATGTCATTGAGGTAAATACACTTTCAGTTTTACTATAAGCTAGTGCAAATGCTCCACCAAGCACGCCATAAGGAATTATATATAAATAGTCAATTATAGAATTTGCACTATTTATTACATGTGCTCCTCCGAATAATAAGAATGATATTAAAACAAATAACCATTTCCATTTTTTAAATACATCATATAGTGTTTTTCTAAATACAATTTCTTCATTAAATGGAGCAAGTATACATACTTGTAAAGCCATCCAAATAGGTGCAGAGGAAATCATTGACTGAACTGCATTTTCATTGTTTGCACCACCTGATTTTAACACATAGAAAAAAATTAAATTTGAAATCATCATGATACCAAGACCAGATGCATAATATTTAAATCCTGTATCAAAATTTTTAAACCAATTAGTTCTATATTTTTTAAATTCTTTTTCTAGGTCTTTATGATAAATTATTATTAATACGGCAGCAACTACAACACTTGAAAATGTTGATAACATTGTTGCTGCTTGAATGTTTCCTCTTATTTTATTTAAATCCATATGAAATAGAATTATTGGTATATATTGAATTAATGTTGAGCAATAAAAAAATGTAAATACCAGAATACTTCTAATTATTATTTTTATATTAATATTCTTTAATTTTTCCATATAATCACCATATTTAATGTATCATAAAAAAGGGGGTTTTTAAAGTATATATAAGTTATAATTGTAAAAATTGTTAATTTGTGATATAATATGCCCAACATATGAGATATGAAAGGTTTTGTTTGATATGGATAGTTTTGAAGAAAAAAAATTAATAGAAATTCACAGGATGTCATTAGATGAATTAAATCGTTATTATAGATATTTAAGAAAATACGAATTTGAAAATAACAAACCTTTAGAGTCTAGTGAATTAAAGAAGAGAATACATAAATTAACTATGCTGGTATTAAAGATAGATAGATTTTTTTCAAGAAGAAAGCTAGAAATATTTGATGATAAACGAGGAGACTATAAAAATATAGGTAAAGGAATAGTTTACGCAGCAAGTCATGTTGGAAGATATGATATTGAGTCATGTATGGAAGCAATAGATGATCAAGCATATTTTGTAATGGGAGATGCTGAAGAGACATATCGCAATTTTGAAGGCCTTTTTCTTGATAAAATGCATGGAAGAATATGTGTAGACACAGGATATATACAATTTGAAAATATGCAGAAACTAAAAAATGGAGAAGATATATCTTTAGAAGATAGAAATCTAATTGATGAATATAAAACAGATAGACATATATGTCAAATAATCTGTGAAAATAGAATAAAAAATAAAGATAATATTTTAATATATCCAGAAGGAGCTTGGAATATCACTCCAAGACTTACTCAAAAACTTTTTCCAGGTGCTGCTAAAATGGCAGTTAATGGAGATGGTGTTATTGTTCCAATTGGTGTTATTAGAGATAAAAGAAAATATACTGTAAATATAGGTAGTCCTATAAATATAGAAGGAGCAACTTTAAGTGATGTTGATGATATAACTGAACTCTTACAAGAAAGACTTAGTTCTTTAAAAGGAGAGATTATATTTTCTGATAATAGAATTATTACTCCGAGAAATAGTATGGGAAGTTTTGATGAGATATATCAAGAGTTTGTAGATGACATTATGAGTGAAACTACAAATGGATATACAAAAGAAGTAATAGAAAATTCTAGATATTATGATAAAGATGCTTCAGAAAATGTATTTAAGATTTATAAAAAGACTTTAAAATAGGTCTTTTTTTTGATACAATTATCTAAAATAAGAGGAGGTAGTATAATGAGTGGAGTATGGTTACTAATTGCCTCACTTTTAATAGCAATTTTGTTGCTTGCATTGTTTTTTTCAAAGAAAAACTCATTAAATGAAGAGACTGTTATTTATTCTAAATTAATTAAATATAATTTTTTGTTTTCTTTTTTAGGAATGACTATTTACATATATGCAATGCTTGCAGGTAATTTGTATATAACTGGTGTTATCCAATCATTTTATTTAGTAGTTATGGATTTAATGATTTATTATCTATTAATGTATATGATTGTTTTAAATGGATTTAGTAAGAGTTTAACTAAAACGCTTAAAAGAGTATTTAGTATTATTACTGGAATAATTATTTTCTTTATATTCTTGTTACCTATGAACACTATAATAGATGGTCAAACAGTTGATTTAAATGGACCAGCTTATTATGCTGCTATGGTAGAGATTATTAGTTATACAGTATTAATTATAGTTATGGGTGTTAAGTATGTAACAAAAGATAATTTTAAATTAAAAAAACTCATTCCATATATTACATTATTGATAATGTTTTGTTCTGGACTTTTTTTAAGAAGATTTTATCCAGAAGTTATAACAGAAACTTTTATATTTTCATTTTATTATTTAATAATGTTTCATACTATAGAAAATCCTGATATTAAAATTATTTCTCAATTAGAGGCTGCTAAAGAACAAGCAGAACGTGCCAATAGAGCAAAGAGTGATTTCTTATCTAGTATGTCACATGAAATTAGAACACCTTTAAATGCAATTGTTGGTCTTTCTGAAGATATCGCAACTTATGAAGATAGAGTTCCAAAAGAAGTGGTAGAAGATACTGAAGACATTAGAAATGCTTCTCAAACATTATTGGAGATTGTTGGTAATATTTTAGATATAAATAAAATAGAAGCAGATAAAATGGAAATTTGTGATGTTACTTATAATCCAAAGACTGAAATAACTAATATGTGTAAAGTAACTCAAACAAGAATTGGAGAGAAAGATATTAAATTTAATTTAAGTATTGCTGAAGACATACCTTATGAACTTATAGGAGATAAAATAAAAGTAAAGGGAATTATTAATAATTTACTTACTAATTCAATTAAATATACTGATTCTGGAGAAATTAATTTAAAAATAAATTGTATAAATGATACAGAAAAGAATATTTCTACATTAATTATTACATGTCAAGATACAGGTAGAGGTATAAAGACTAGTGATATTAATAAGTTATTTACTAAGTTTGAAAGATTAGATATTGAGAAGAATTCAACTACTGAGGGTACTGGACTTGGACTTGCTATTACTAAGTCATTAACTGAAATGATGGGTGGTAAAATTAATGTTCAATCTCAATTTGGAAAGGGGTCAATATTTGTAGTTCATTTACCTCAAAAGATTGGTAAATTAATAAAAGATTTAAGTGATAAAGAACTTTCTAATACTTTAGACTCTTATTTAAATAGAAATAACTTAATTAATTATTCTAATAAAAGAATACTCGTTGTTGATGATAACAAATTAAATATTAAAGTAGCTAAACGTGCATTAAGTAGTTTTAATATGATAATTGATGAGTGTTATGATGGAGAAGAGTGTATTAATAAAGTTAACAATTCTAATAATTACGATTTAATTTTAATGGATATTATGATGCCTAATATGAGTGGTGAGACTGCTCTTAGAAAACTAAAGGAAAATTCTTCATTTAAAACACCAGTAATTGCGTTAACTGCTGATTCTGTAAGTGGAGCAAAAGAAAAATATTTAAGTGAAGGTTTTATTGATTATATTTCAAAACCATTTTCAAGAGATCAAATTAAAGAAAAACTTGATGTAATATTTAAGAATAGTAGTTTTTCTGAAGATAATCAAAATACTTTAAAATATAATCCAAATATAGATAGATTTAAAGGGACAGAGGCATATGTATTTGGAGAGGACAGCAATTCTCGAGATGACGAAATAATATAAAATACTTGCATAATAATTAAAAACATTATATAATACAAGTACTTACCGTTACTCAGTTAGAAAAATTTCCGATTTCTTACTTAGTTATGGTGGATTATTAAAGAAAGGAAGTGTTAATATGGCATTAACAAAAGAAGAAAAAGCCGAACAAAAAGCCTTAATTAAAGCTAAAAAGGCGGAAGAAAAAGCACAAAGAGAAGCTGAAAAACAAGCGGATAAGGCTTATAGAAAAGCGATTAAAGAAGCCAAAAA
>UQQI01000014.1 GCA_900543055.1 uncultured Mollicutes bacterium | reverse complement strand
GAAATAATAATTATAATATTATTCTAGAAAATAAATTATTTAGTGGAGAAAGTAGTAAAGATCAAACAAAACGATATAAAGAGTATTTGGATAAAGTTGATATCGATATTAATAATGATGATAATAAAAATGCTACTAAAATATATGTATTTCTATCATTAGATAATAATCCTAAAACGAATCCTATTTCTGCTGAAGATGAATATAAAGATGAATATATTAGGATTGATTACCAAGAATTAATATCTTATGTATTAGAACCTTGTTCATATCTAGAAGCAAATAGTTTAGCTTCAATCAGTGTTGAAGAATATTTAAAAGGATTTACTTATTTATGTGAATTTGGTTATATGCCTATTACTAGTACTTTGAGAAAACTGTCAGTTGCTATCTACAATAATTATAGTGAAGAATTAATTAACATTCTAAATGGAAAGCAAGGTGAGTATAATGAATTTTATAGCAATAATATAAAACAATTTAAAATATTATTCACAGTACTAGAAAAAGAAGTCACTACTAAAAAGAATTTAAAAGATAAAATAAAGAGAATAGTACTTGGTAAAGTGGGTAAATTTAGAAAAAAGGATAATGATGAATATACGTATTATGGTTGTAGAGAAAAAACCAAAATGGTACGTGATATATTAAAAGATTTGATTGATAATGGTTATTTAAAAACGATTAAGGATTTAGAAGAACTTAAATTTTCAGATAATAGTTCATGGAAACCTACCATTACTGAAGAACAGTATAAAGCAGTTGGCAATAGGCAAAGTAACTATTCAAAAGATAATGATTTGATTGTAGAATCTAAGACTTTATATTATAGTTATCCAGTTTCAAATGAAGAATTAAAAGGGTTTGTTGAATGTGTAATAAAGAAATATCCTAATTATAAAAAATTAATAGAAGTTTGTTAAATAAAGGAGATTATATATGAGCAAAGAATTTACATTAGAAAATTTTACTGTTGCAGATTGTAATAGATTTGCAGTAGATAATGCTAAATTTGTAGTAGATAATCTTGGAAAAAAGAACCCTCTATTCTTGTATGGAAGTGAAAGTTCTGGGAAAACACATTTATTAAAAGCTGTTGAAAATTCTATTGATTGTAGTAAGTATAAAGTCTTATATATAACTTGTACTGATTTTATAAATGATGTTAATAATTTATCTGATGATGAAATAAGTTCAAAATATGATAATTTAGATGTATTATTATTTGATGATTTTGAAAAGATTGAGAGAAAGAATAAAATACAAAGATACTTATTAAAAATATTTGACAACCTATATTCTAATAAAAAGCAAATCATACTTTGTTCAGAAAAGAGCTTTGATTTACTAATAATAGATGAAAGACTAAGAATGAGAATCTGTTGGGGGATAGTTGCTAAACTTTGGGATGAGAAGTATGAAAAGTCTTTAGCACCAATTATTGCTAAAGGCAATGAGCTAAAAGAATTATCTAGATTCTTAAATGTTGGCAAACCAATTTTAATAACACCTACTATGGATTATCATAAAACACTATGGGGACTAACATTTACTAATAATCTACTCAATGATAAAAAGAAAGTAAGGTATTTTAGTTTACATGAATCAAGAGAAAATATGCTAGAAATGATTGATAAGTATCGTTGGAAACTTAAAAGAGATGTATTAGAAAGCAGTGAAGCTGAAGGTACTTTTTTAGAAGATAAGAAAGATATAGATGATATTGTAAAAGTAATAAATGTAGATAAACCAGACGTAGCTATTATTGATTATTTTACTAGTGAAGAATTAGGTAGTGTAAAAAAAATAAAATATATTCTAACAGAATTAACTGAAGTATCAAAAAATAATAATACAGCTATTGTTATTTTTGGTGGAGGTAAGCCTAGTGAAAAAGAATTCAAGAAAGTAAAATTGCCAGATTGGTTTGAAGATAATGAAAATATTGAAGAAGATTCAGAGGATGATATTGAAAAAATAAGAGACATATTTGCAAATGGGTTTTATAAGATTATTACAATAAGACCAGCAAATATGGTTGAAATAAGAGAAACTGGAATTTAGAAGTAGAAGAAGATAATTATGTAACTGTATACTCAAAAGATGGTGAAAGAGTAGCAACAACAGTTCCGCAAAATTAACAAAGACTAGAAATAGTCTTTTGCTTTTGGAATAATAAAATTAGGTTATAGTATATTGTCTAATTGATTTTAGTGTCTAACAGTGGTTTCAAATTGTGTCACATGTATTAAACTTTGTAAATGTTAAAGCAATGTGTTAATATGATTATGAGGAGTGATTTTATGTACATATCTAAATCAAAATATTGTAATGGTGTCCAATGTAAGAAAATGCTGTGGTTAGATAAATACTGTTATGATGAAAAAGGAGAAGTAGATAATCAATCAATTCTAGATAATGGTGCAGATGTAGGAATACTTGCAAAAGACTTATTTGGAGATTATATAGATATAGAATTTAATCAAGACTTAAGTAAGATGATAAAAGATACTCTAAGTGTTATTGAAAATAATGATTATGCTAATATAACAGAAGCTTCATTTTGTTATAAAGATAACTTTTGTAGTGTAGATATATTAAGAAAAATAAATGATTCATATGAAATATATGAAGTTAAAAGTTCGACTGAAATAAAAGATATTTATTTAGATGATATTTCTTATCAATATTATGTACTTAATAATTTAGGTTACAAAATATCTAAAGCAAGTATTGTTTATATAAATAATAAATATATAAGACATGGAGAACTTGAATTAGATAAGTTGTTTAATCTTGAGAATGTTACTGATATAGTATTAGAAAAACAAAAAGAAGTAGAAAAAAACATACAAGAAATAAACGAATATATGACACAAGAGAATGAGCCCAATGACGATATAGGTATTCATTGTATTAAACCATATGAATGTCCTTTCTTCAAATATTGTACAAGAAATCTACCAAGTAATAATATATTTAATATAAGAAGAATACGAAATAGTACAAAGTTTGATTTATATCATAATGGTATATATTCTTATGAAGATTTATTAAAAGAGAATATAGATTCTAAAGCAAAAGAACAAATTGAATTTGAATTGTATGATAAAGAAGATAAAGTTAATAAAGAAAAAATAAGAGAATTTATAGAGACTTTATATTATCCACTATACTTTCTTGATTTTGAAACATTTCAACAATCAATTCCACAATATGAAGATATAAAACCATATGAACAAATCCCTTTTCAATATTCACTACATTATATAGAAAGTGAAGATAGTCCGTTGGAACATAAAGAATTTTTATCAGAACCAGATATTGATTCAAGAAGAAAACTTGCTGAATCACTTGTTAAAGATATTCCAAAAGATGTATGTGTTCTTGCATATAATATGAGTTTTGAAAAGACTGTTATAAAAAATCTAGCAGAACTATATCCTGATTTAAAAGAACACTTGTTAAATATTCGTGATAATATAAAAGACTTGATGATACCATTTTATAATAGAGATTATTATACGAAAGATATGTATGGTTCGTATTCAATAAAATATGTATTACCAGCTTTGTTTAAAGATGATGAAAAACTTAATTATCACAATTTAGAAGAAGTTCATAATGGTAGTGAAGCAATGAGTGCTTTTGCTAATATGGGGAAATTATCAACAAAAGATAGAGAAAAGTTAAGACATAATTTATTAAAATACTGTGAACTTGATACTTATGCTATGGTAAAAATATGGAAAAAGTTAAAGGATATTAAATAATAAACTGCATATTCATTATGTGGTTTTTATTTTGCATTTAGATGGGGTGTTGATTGTTATTTAGATGTTTAAACGTTTACAGTGTGTGCAAATGTGTTAATAAAATTTATAGTTTGTAATTATATCTTCCATTATTTGTTATTATTTGGTAACATTTCAAATCAAGGTAGGTTTGTGTATCTATCTAATATAAATGAAAGGAGAGAAATAATGCTAAACCAAGTGATTTTAGTAGGAAGGCTGACTCACGATATTGTACTTGAAAAATGCAAGGATAAAGATAAGTTTCAAGAGGGTAAAAACTATGCTGTGATATCTTTAGCAATTCCAAGAAGTTTCAAAAATTCAGAAGGTGTATATGATACAGACTTTATTGATTGTTATGCTTTTGATAACATAGCAATGAATATTAGTGAATACTGTCATAAAGGTTATATCGTCGGCGTAAAAGGTAGAATACAAAGAATTGATAGCACCTCAGAATTACAATTAATTGCTGAAAAAGTCACATTCCTATCAAGCAAACCCAAAGAAGATTAATTAACAAAAGAAGTCAGATTTATATCTGTATTTCTTTTATAATTGTGTGTTCATTTAAAGTATAGTTTGATTGTTCATAGAATTTTATATACAATTTTTGGGATTTAATAAGTAAATAATTGGTAAAATGTTCAATTAATTGTATAGATAGTTTAAATGGTCATTTGGTAAAAAATGAAAAATGGAAGAAAGTATTATGTTTGGGTATGCAAGATGTTCGACTCAACATCAGGATGCAATTTATGAAATTAATGAATTGGTTAAATTAGGAGTTAAAAGAGAAAATATTTATATTGACTTTAACATTTGGATTCCCCCTGAAGGAGCCGAAAGGATTCGCTTTTTTTTATTAAAGGAATTTAGAACTATTAAGTAATTTTAGGTACACAAATTTAAAATAATTTAAAATTTATGTTTTAAGTGGTAATAATATATTTATATATTATTACCATAATTAGAAATAAAAACAAAAAATTTTAAAGTGCCTGAAAGAGTATCTAATTTTTTAGTTATATTGACAAAACTAATGATAAATGTTATAATTTCATTAGATTTGTCAAGGAGGAATATTTATGGTAAGGATGACAATTAAGGAATTTAAAGATCAAAGTAATATTGAAATTATAGAATCTATTATGAAAATGAATAATGGATATGTTACTTCAAAAGAACTATCTAATCTTGGAATTCATAGGATGTATCTTAATATTATGAAAGAAAAAGGTATGATAGAAAAAGTTGGTAATGGTATTTATATTGATTCAAGTAAAATAGAAGATAGCTATTTTGTTTTTGGATTAGAACTTCCTAATATTATATATTCGCATATGACAGCACTTTATTTTCATGGACTTTCTATTAAAGCTCCAAATGATAAATACGATATAACTGTCCCAAATAATTATTTTAATTATAAAATTAAAAATCATAATGTCTTTTATGTTGATAAAGATATTTATGAACTGGGACTAATTCAAATTGATACTCCTATGGGTAATAAAGTAAAAGCATATGATATAGAAAGATGTATATGTGATATTATTAGATCTAAAAATAGAATGGATTCAGAACATGTTAAACATAGTATTAGAGAATATGTTAAAAGAAAAGATAAAGATCTAGTTAAACTATCAAAATATGCTAAAGAAATGGGTATTAAAGAAGAAGTAATGAATTATATAGAGGTATTTTATGAATAGTATGAAATTAAAAGATAAATTAAAAAACATTTCAAAAGAAAAAAATGCAGATTTTAATACATTACTTAGACTTTATATGTATGATAGATTTATAGAAAGACTATCAGTTAGTAAATATAAAGATAATTTTATCTTAAAGGGAGGCTTTTATTTAAGTACGTTATTTGGAGTAGAAAATAGAACTACTATGGATATAGATACTGCTTTTAGGAATGCAAATTTTAATGAAAAAACGATAGTTAAAATGATTAAAGAAATAGTATCTATAAAAATAGATGATAATGCAAAACTTAGTTATTTAGGAATATCACCAATAAGAGATGAAGATGAGTATGGTGGTTTTAGGGCAGATATTCAAATTGAAATAGATAATATTAAAGAAAAATTTCATATTGATATAGCTACAGGTGATCCAATTACTCCAAAAGAAATTAATTATAAATATAAACCGATTTTATGTGATAGATATGTAAAATTATGGGCGTACAATATTGAAACAGTATTAGCAGAGAAGGTAGAAACAATCTTAAGTAGAGTAGAATTAAATGGAAGAATGAGAGATTTCTATGATGTCTATTTAATTTATACAAAAGATTGGGATAACGTTAATTTAGAATATTTTAGAAATGCAATAGAAAAAACATTTTATAAAAGAGAATATGTTGGTAATCCATTACTTGCCTTAGATTTAATTATGGAAAGTAATATATTGAATGAAAGATGGAAAAATTATCAAAAAAGATATGAGTATGCAAGCAATATAGGTTTTGATGAAATATTAATTTGTTTAGAAAAAATTATTAATGTAATAGTTACTGAAACAACTTAGTATTTTATTGAGCTTAATGAGAACAATAAAACAATTTGAATCTGAGTTTGCATTCTGAAGAGTAGTTAAGAGGCTACTCTTTTTTAAATAAAAAAACAATTTTTATTTCTGAATTAAAATTTTTTAAGAATTGATTACTTTATTATTTCTTGTGGTATAATTAAGATGGATGGTGATATTATGATTAAACATACTGATCCTTATAAGGTATCTCAAATTTTTTCAAATGAAAAAGTTATTTTATATAAAATTCCTAAATATCAAAGAGAATATACTTGGGGACAAAAAGAATGGGGATTGTTATTTAATGATATCGTAGAAAATGATTATGGCTATTTTTTGGGTTCTATAATATGTGTTGATAAAAGTACAAGTGCTATGGGTGATGTTGAACTTGAAGTAATTGATGGTCAACAAAGAATTACTTCTTTATCGTTACTGTTGGTCGCACTATATGAGAAAATAAATTCTTTTAAAGAGCAACTAGATGAAGAACAAAATACAGACTTGATAAATATTCGAAGAGAGCTTGTGATAAGGCGTGATGGAGAAAATATTGCAAGATTAACTCCACAAGTACAAAATTATAATCAAGCTGATTATTTTATGCTTTTATGTGATAAAGGACTTTTAACTGATAAAGATAGAGTAAATTATGCTGGCTTAAGAAGAATATATAAGGCTTATAATTATTTTTCTAATTTAATTGATAAGTATGTTGAAGAGGTTTTCTTAAGTGATCAGTCTATGACAAAGGTGTCTATATTATTTGAGTTAGTGAGAAGATTTAATTCTGCAATTTTGGTTTCTATTGAAGTTGAAACTAATAGAGATGCATATATGTTGTTTGAATCACTTAATAATAGGGGAGTTCCTTTATCTGCAATTGATTTGATTAAAAATTTACTAATTAGTATCTCAGATAATGATGGAAAAGCTGAAGAATGTTATTCAAAGTGGAAAAAAATTATTTCTTATCTTGGAGAAGATTATGGTGTACAAGAAAGATTCTTTAGACAATTTTACAATGCTTATAGAGAAGAATTAAATAGTCCTTATAAAACAGATGGAAAAACAAAATATGCTTTAGGATATTTAGCAACTAGAACAACATTATTAGATATATATGAAAAACTTTTAAAGGCTGATTATGTTACTTTTTTAGATAGATTAGAAAAAGAAGCAAAAAATTATGCAATATTAATTAATAATACTACGGAAGACAATTACAATGATATTTTAGCAGAGTCTTTATTAAATTTAGATAGGATACAGGGAGCTCCGTCATATATTTTATTATTATATTTGTTATCTAATAAAAATAAATTAGTACTATCTGATAATATTATAAAAGATATAATAGACTATTTAGTTAAGTTTTTTGTAAGAAGAAATATAACAGATTATCCTAACACTAGAAATTTAACTAAGATTTTTATGGATATTATTTCTTTACTAGATGGAAAATTTGGAAAAGATATTTATAATGTTATAGTTAATTATTTAAAAAGTAATTCATCGTCTGATGATGAATTTGAAAATAAATTAAGAGGACAAGTATATTTAGATAATCCTGATGCATGTCGTTTCTTATTATGTTATTATGAAAACCAATTTAAAACTAATGAAATATATACTGATTTATGGAAAAAAGACTCAAGCAATAAATTTGTATGGACAATAGAACACGTTTTTCCAGAGGGTGAAAATATACCTTTAGATTGGGTAAATATGATAGCAAATGGAAATCATGATTTAGCTGATGAGTATTTATCAAAATATGCTCATACATTGGGTAATTTAACAATTACTGGATATAATCAAACATTAAGTAATTTATCATTTGAAAAGAAAAAAAATAGAATAAATAAAGATGGAAATTATGTTGGTTATAAAAACGGGTTAAAATTAAATGATGATATAGTAAGATTAAATGTTTGGACTGTTGATGATATAATAAATAGAACCGATAAATTGGTAAATTATTTCACAAATGAATTTACTTTATAGAAAGACACTCTGATGAGTGTTTTTAATTTTAAATATGTATGATGTATTAATATTATTAAAATATTTTCTGCTTAAAACATTTATTTTTACAATGATATGGACAAGGTTAATTTAACTATATGATTATGACTCTGATATATTATAGATTGTAGTGCATATTTGATATGAGATTTATACGAAAATATAATAAAAAAATAACTAGAAAGTATTTAATAATATAAAGAATATGTTGATGGTAATTTATAAAAAACTTGATGATTATATTTTTTAGGGCTATTGATATAGTACTTAAATACTTAATGATAGTATGCATAAAAGCCATCGTGTACAAATTTTCTTTTGTTGTTGATAATAAAAGAATTTTTTTAAAGTAATAATGATTAGTAAACTTTAATTAAAAAATGTTGAATTTTTCAACATTTTTGTGCATAATATAAATAAATTTGAATGTGGGAGTGAGATATATGATAGAGTTAAATTATAAAAAAATAGGTGAAAGATTAAGAAAACTTAGAAAATATATGGGGTTGACTCAAGAGCAAGTTGCTGGAATTTTATGTGTTGGTAGAGATGCAATATTGAGAATTGAAAAAGGTGAACGAAAAATTGATTTACAAGAATTAATGAATTTTTCAAAATTATATAATATTAGCATGGATGAATTAACAACTGAAGAGCATACTATAAACAGTAGTGATGTTGCTTTTGCGAGAGGTTTTAATGAATTGAGTGAAAAGGATAAAAAAGAGATTGTTAGTTTAATAGAATATAAAAATATTTTAAAATTACAAAATAAGGATAACTAATATGACACCAGAAAAATTAGCAAAAAATGAATTAGATAAAATAAAAAAGAATGGCCAATTAACTTTTTCAATAGATCCATTTAAGATTCTGCACAATGCTGGTATATATATTGTATTAAAAGATTTTGAAAATTGTATTATTATTAATGATGAAGATAATTGTACAATTGTAGGTATTAATTCAAATAGTTGTTGTTAAAGACAAAGATTTACTGCAGCACATGAATATTACCACTTTATAAAAGATTTAAATATGAAAATTGGAAAAACTGATTATATTGAGTGTTTAAAAAATTCAAATAAAAAAATTGAAAAATACGCAAATGATTTTGAAGGTTATTTACTTATGCCTACTGATGAGTTAAGACTTATATGTGAACAATACAAAAATAATGATGGATTTATTGATTTTGAAAGTATTACAATTATTGCTGAATATTTTGGAGTTAGTTTTTATTCTTGTTTGAATAGAATCGCATATGGTTTAAATTTAATAGATGGTGATATATCTTCAGAATCATTAAGGCAAAGAATGAAAAAATATGGTGTATCGGTAAAGAGACAAGAATTAATAGAAAATACTATTGATAGTACTTTATTATCCAATGTAGTAAGTTCAATGAGTTATGTGATGGCTGGTATTAATAAATATTCAGGACAAAAATTTTACAAAATTATATTTATAATGATAATAAACTTGAGGGTGTTATAATTGATAGAAAACAGTTAAATTACATTCTTGCTGATTTAAATTTTAATGGTTCTGATAGTCAGTTTTTTGAAAATTACAGAGAAGAAATAGTAATGACTCTTGGTAATTTAGAATTACAAAAATATGTAATTAATACAGACGATGATATTTCATTCAAAAATTGTGGGCAATTGCATTCATTATTATTTAAATATGTTCCTTATCCTGATGATAATGGTAAATATAGAGATGAATCTGCATTAATAAAGAGAGGTACTATACAGTCAGTACCATATCGTGAAATAAATGATAGAATTAATGCACTTGATGAAGAATTACAATTTTTTATGAAAAATATAGATCAATATGAATTGGGAAAGTATATAGAACAGGTTGCATATTTTACATATAAATTTATTGTTATTCATCCATTTAGAGATAGTAACGGATGTATTTCAAGAACTATTATGAACTGGCTTTTAAGAAAAAAGAAAATTCCACCAATCT
Organism: uncultured Mollicutes bacterium; assembly: GCA_900543055.1. Classification (GTDB taxonomy): domain Bacteria; phylum Bacillota_I; class Bacilli_A; order RF39; family UBA660; genus UBA3789. The sequence goes on along the minus strand of UQQI01000014.1, from coordinate 20,159 downwards.
ATATTGATGAAAAATGTAAAAAAGAATATTATGATGCATTATCAAAAATAGATGTTGAAGAAGATCTGGTTCCTTTTATTATGTTTATTGAAAAAAGAATAATTCATACAATGATTGAATTACATAGATATTTATTTGTTGATGAGATAGATGAAGATAATTATAATGTGGAGGTTGAAACTAATGGTAATTAATAAGTGGCCTAGAAATAATTATAAAGGTCCAGGTGGTGGATTATACTCTGGCCCTGGTGGTGGATTATATACAGGACCAAGTGGTGGTGCATATAATGGACCAGGAGAACCATACATGAGTAATATTCCACCTTGGCCAGTGTTTATTGAAGAGTTAGAAAAAAGAGGATATAAAAAAGAAGCAAATTTAATTAGAAAATATCATAAGTATGATTAGATATTTATAATATAATTATTTGAGATGAGTTTACACTATACATATTATTTTGTGTTAATTTTCTTTTTAAAATATTGCGTTTGACATATAAAAATAAGATATCCACTAATTTGAGAGTACTAAAAAAATACAAAAAAAGATAGAATATTTATTTTTTAATAAGATGAACAGAGTGCTTGTACAGACTTATATTTTATAGTCTTTTGTATTGGCACTTTTTATTTTGTTTGAACGAAAAAGATAAACTCTACGGAGAGTTTGTTGAAAAAATTTTTCTCTTTTTATATAATGATTACAAGGTAGGTGTAGTACTAAATGAATTATGATAAAATAGGAAGTTTTATTCAACAAAAAAGAAAAGATAAGGGACTTACTCAGAAGCAACTTGCTGAAAAATTGGGAGTTACTGATAGAGCTATTTCTAAATGGGAAAGAGGGCAAGGGTGTCCTGATGTCTCTATTTTAGAAATATTATCTAAAGAACTTGGATGTTCTATTCTTGAATTATTAAAGGGAAGAGAAATTGAAAATGAAGTTATTCCTGTTACTGAAGCAGATGATTATGTTCGTGATAGTATGAATATTTCTAAACAAATCACTAAAGAAAATGTCATTTCTATCATTAATAAAATAATTGTTGGAACAGTTGTATTTATATTTGTATTACTTTTATATTTTAATATTGTTCATATTATATATGTTAATAAAGAATATACATTAAGTGTAAATAGAGAAACATATAAAAGAGTAACTGAAAGAATGGAGACTATTGATAATAATCTAAATATCATAAAGAAAAATAGAGGTAATTATTCTATTGATGATTATGAAAAAATAATTGAAAATTTAGAAAATAATTATTTAGCTATTAAAAATGAAACAGTATTTGATTATGTTATTAATAAGAGAGACATTAAATATACTGTAAATGATATTTTTACTTTTTTTGGTAATGGTGATGTTTTAACTGCACAATTGGATACTGAAAAAATTTTAGAAAAATATTCTGATCATGGTCTAACTAGTGAGTATAGAAATGTTATGATTGATAACTTTTTTACTGCTGCCCATTCTGCTGATTTCTTAAGAACTTATACTTCATATCAATATAATTCTAATCCTTTTGCGAATGAAAATGAATTTTATTCTATTGATAATATGGAAATACGAGGTGCTGTTTATAAATTACGTGGTGATTTATCTCAATTAGCATATTTAACAGAATTAGTAATAGAAGTAGGTGATATACATGAATAAGGGGTTAAATATTGTTCGAATTTTATTATTATTACTTGTTTGTTTTTTAAATGTATATTCTTACTTTAATATGGTTAGTTGGAGTCACTTGCTATATTTAGTGTTATTGGTTGTAGTAATAGTATTAACTACTAAAGACTTTATTAAAAAGAATCCCATCAATAATAATAGAACTTATATAATTATTTGTATATTATCTTTTTTGATAATAAGTTATATTCTATGTAGATTCACATTTGATACTAGTTTATTTTTTAATAAATATACTGGTGATTCGTATGGTTCTAATTTTGTAGAGTTTAAAATGTTATATTTAAAGCAAAATATGATTTATTTCAATTTATTGCTACTTTTACTATTAACATATAGAAAAATTAATCTAAAAATCTCTAAATAGGTTTTTAGATTTTGTTTTTTAAATTATGATATAATAAAACCTATGAGTGAGCATATATGAAAAAAATTATTTATATTCTATCTGCCATTATAATTGTATTGTTAATTGTTACCATAATTCAAGGAATGAGAATTAAAGAATTAAGTAAAACAGATAGTAAGGAAAAGGATACTTCAGTAGTAAATGAAGATAGTAAAAAATATGCAGGAATATATCATGCTAATTATTATTCAACTAGTGGAAAGATGATAGATGAAAATATAAGATTAAATGAAGATGGTTCATGTAAGTTATTATATTCTACAAATTGTACATGGAAAATTAAGTCTGAAAAAGTTTTATCAGTTACAACATATACATTTGTTGGAGGAGTAGTGGAAGAAAATGGTGTTAAGACAACTAGAGTTTTTTGAATGAAAACAAATGAAGAATGCGAAAAAACTATGGTTGATCTTAATACAGAAGGTAGTTGTGAAAAACTTGATGAGGAACATGATTTAGATGTAGTAAATGGTGGAATTATGTATAATGATCGTGTTTATAATAAAATCAGTTAATAAAACCTAAATAGGTTTTAGGTACTATTTAGGTTCTAAAAATAGTAAAAAAACTTAAAAATTAGTAAAAAAATATAATACAGATGTATAACGATTATATCGATTTAACAAGATTTAATAAGCAAATGGTCTATTAAATCGCGCCCCCTGAAGGCTAGGATAATTCCTAGCCATTTTTTGTTTTAACCTTTATTTACGGGGCTTTTTAAAAATTAATAACTAAAATCAGAGCACGCTACCCATCAATTACCCATCATTACTGATGGTTTATATAAGTTTAATATGGTTTATTTTTCTGATTTTTGATTGTATTGTTGTTCCATATTATCGAAATAATTGGTTATCTTTTGATAATCTTTTTTTATTAAATGAGCATATGTTTCTAGTGTTTCTGTTGAATCAGCATGTCCTAAAAAGTTAGATACAGCTGTAATAGGAGTAGACGCTGATATTAATGCACTTGTACAACTATGTCTAAAGTCATGAATTCTAATTCTTTTTAGACCCGCTTTACTTGCATATAAATCACGTCTACTATAAAACTGATGAGTTGTAATAGGTTGATCATCACCTAGAACAAACCAAGATAATTTAAATTTTTTAAATGCTTCATTACTTTTCTTTAGTTTTAATAAATCATTTAATAATACATCTGGAACAGGTATTGTTCTATTAGATGAATTTGTTTTAGGACTTGATATATACCATTCACTATCTTTATTGTTAGTAGAAGGATTTAATACTTGTTGGCAAACAGTTAAAGTATGATTATTAAAATCAATATGTTTCCATTGTAATCCTCTTGCTTCAGATCTTCTTAATCCACAATAGAATAGTATTTGAAATAAACATCTATCTCTTAAATCATCTATTGCAGATAAGAATTTATAAAATTCATCTGGATCATAGAAATCCATTTCCTTCTTAATAGCACCTGGTGTCTTAAAAGGTTCCATTCTGTTATAAAACTTTCTAAGATTAAAATCCCATTGTTTTTCTGCAAAGTTTATTACTTGCTTTATAAATTTTTGTATATCAGTTTTATATCTATCACATAAATTAGTTTTATTCATTTGATTTCTCCATTTTTGATATAGATTCCAATCTAAATTAACTAATTCAACATTATCTAGTAAGCCCATATATACCATTCTATCTCTATAAGTTTTTAGAGTAGAATCTTTTATTTTATCTTTTTGATAATCATAATATAGTGTATAAGCTTCTTTAAAAGTCATATGAGGATTTACTTCTAATTCCTTATATTTATTTAAATATTCTTCTTCTGCTCTAATAGCATCCTTTTCAGTCATAAAAGCAGGGGATTGATATTGATGCCTTTTACCATCTAATCCATAACTATATTGTATGAATACCCAAGATCTTCCATCTTTTGTTATTTTATTTGCTTTAAGTTGTCTTACGGACATTTATTTATTACCTCCTTTTCTTATCCGTAAAATATCGACATACATCTATATTTTACCATTGTTTTGTTTGTTTTAACTAATCATTGATTATTTATCTGTTTTATCAATAAAAAAAGACCAACTTTATTGTTGATCTTAGTAGGATACTATTAAGTTAATTTTTTGTGTTTTTTACTAAATATATATCTGATGCATTAAAATTTTCATTTGTATATAATTGCGGAGTTTTATCTTCATCAATTCCTTCTAATTTTAAACTTATAATAGCTTGATTAAATGCTCTTTCTAATGAAAGACCAAATCCGATTGATGAATATAATTGTGAAGCAAATTGAATAGCAGCATCATCTCCAATTGAAATGTTCATTCCTATAGCAGATTCAATATTTTTTACAACACCTTCTGCAATAACAGATGAAAAACAATTATTAAATACGACTAGTCTAACTTCATCGGATGAGGCATTTATCATTTCTGTAATAGCTTCTCGACTAACTAATTTAGGATTATCATTATTGTCTTGGAATACTAATTCACCATTTTCAGTTCCATGTCCACTAAAATGAATTATTGTAGGATTTACCTCGTTTATATATTGAAATAAATCGGTTGTTCTAGTAGCCCATCGAGTTTCAAAGCAAATTGAATCTCTATTTAATGATTTTATGATAGCTTCCCTTATTTCTCTAGCTTCTTTTTCTAGATTTAAGTTTAGCGTAGGATTTGCTCCGATAAATAAAATATTAATTTTATCCTTTGCTTCTTTAAGTTTTTGAACTTCATTAGATAGTTCTAAATGAGCCATTTGTTGGAGTTCAATATTTTTATTTAAAGAATTGATGCTTTCTGCATATCTTTTTTGTTGTGCTTTCATTTCTTTTTCTTGTTCTTTTTGCAATTTTATTTCTTCGTTATTTAACTCTTTTTCTTTTGCTGTGATTTTTTTGTCATATTCATTAATCTTTTTTTCTGCATCACTTTTCTTTTTTTCTTCACGAGTTATTTCATTTAGTTTAGATTTTAATGTTACTTGCGATTTAGTAGAATTAGCTTGTTGTTTAGCTCTTAATATTTTAGAACCGGAATCACTAACAATACCAACATATTTTAATCTTTCTTTTTTTAATCTTGAGATTTCCTCTTTTTTTCTTTTTACATTATTATTATATATATCAATGAATGACATTTTTCTACCTCCGAATCTTATAATTTAATTAATTCAGTAAAATACCAGATTAATTTGCCTTTAATATTATATCATAATTCAAAGTCATCTGATTTATCTCGCTCATATTTCTTATTAATTTTTTTACTTAAATCTTTAAAAGTATAGTAATCGTATTTTTGATTTTTATCAACATCAAATCCTAATGTTCTTTTTAGTGCTTTATATAAATCGGTAGCAAGGCTTTTAACATTGTGTAGAAGTGTAGTAGCCATTTCTTTAACATTAGCTAATTCTTGTTTTAACGATTCGATTATATTATTTTGATATTCTATTGTTTCATCTTTTTCTTTAATAATTAATTTTTGATTTTCAATTATTTTATCTTTATCTTGTAAAGTTTTTCCAGATTTAAGATTTTTAATTTCATTATTTAATCTATTAATTTCTTTTTGTTTAGATTTAAGACTAATTTCATTTTGTTCTATTATTTTTGATTTATTAAGATTATCTTTAGTTATTTCTTTAGAGTAGTTAGATAAGTTAGTAATATCTTTCTCTTTATATCCCATTATTTTGCCTTTTTCTGGGTTTAGAAGGGGATTTGTATCTACATCAGATATTTTATCTTTGTAAGATATTTCAACTTCATTTATGGCTTTATTTTTGTTTAATTCAAGTTCTAATAATTTATTTTGTTCTTTTAAATCTTGAAGTTGTTTTTCTGCTTTAGTTAGATGAAGTTTATTAGCTCCGATTTCACCTCTATCAAGATTAAATCCTTTTTCAGTTATAAATTTATTATAGTCGTCTTGAATTTGTGCATAGGATGTTTTAAATCCTTTGCTTTTCCAAAATTGATCTGAATTTAGAAAATTACCATATTCAATTTCATATACGTTTTTTCCGTTTTCATCTTTCTTTTGGATAGGAATCATTTTTTCAGAACCATCTTTTGTAATATATGGTTTTAGTATTTGATGACCATCCTTATCAGTTTCAAATACTTTTCTTTTTACTTCGTGAACTACTGGAGTAAAGTAGAATTGTAAATGAGGTGTATTTTCATCAAAGTGAATAGCAGAGTAGACAACATTTTCTTTTCCCACTAATTCACTTAGAAATTCATTTGAATATCTAAAATATTCCATAACTTTTTCAGGAATATCTTCCTCACTTTTTATAACTACTTTCTGTATTGGTTCTCCTATATGTTTTCCATCATTATGAACTTCACCAGTATCTTCAAATTTCATGCCTAATGATTTGAAAAATTCTTGACCACTTGTTACTACACATCCATTTAACAAATTAATCTTTTTATTATTTTTATTAAATTCAACATTATTGTTTTTTAGAATTTTATATGTTGAACTAGCTAAATCAGAACTACATAATGGAACGAATTCAACATTAAATTTAGTTCTTTCAGTATCGTAATTTCCTGTACCTTTTCTTTCAGTAAGTTCTTTACTATAGCCACCAATGTCTGCTGATTTAATCTTATTTTTTATTGTTAAAACTTGATATCCATCAAACATTTTTATAATCCTTTCATATTAATAATGACGTTATGACATTATATTGGTAGGTAGGATTAGAGAGAAAGGTCAATTTATGACCTATCTCACTAGGGCATAGCCCGATGTGAGTCAAGGGATACCCTTAAAATCCCATTTCTTGTTTAATTGCAAAGACTTAAGATAGAGCTTAAGCCTAAGCTAATAAACAAGTGATTATTTATCTTACAAATAAATAATCAGAAACTGATTCATTATCGCCACTTTCATTTCTTCGAAACAAAACGTGCCACATTACTCAGTTTCATTAAGTGAAGGTTCTTCAAATGTAGCATGATAAAATCTATTATCAGCAGTTCTACATTTTGTAATATGAACACCTTCACTTTCTAAGAGTTCGATGCAATTATTTAATAATCTTCCGAATCTCTTAGGTGACATCGGTATGCTTGCTTTTAATACTATATCGGTACAAGTGAAATCTATTTCTTTTTGACTAGCAACATACTTGATGAACGATGTCAATTCATATGATAGTTCATCTTCTTCTATAGAATTAATTTTCTTAAAATTAAGATTATCTGTTTTCTTTAATTGGATGTCTAACTCAGGAAAGTCCCTATTTATAGTTTGTAGTTTAACATACTTTTTACTTTCCTTATTTTCTATTAAGGTAATTCTTCCATCAACTGTAGCATCAAATGCAACACTTCCTAAAGTTTTACCTAGTTTATTTAAATGATGTGTAACCAAAAATGTTACATTGTATTTATCACAATAAGTTCTTAATTTTGGAAATACTTGTTGAGATACATCTTGATAATTGTTTATATCATATTGTACTCCAAAATCAATATCCTTTAACATGTCTAATATAATTAATTTACCATTGTATTCTTCTGCAAAGGTTTTGATGTCTAATTCCATATCTCTTAATGATATATTTGTTTTGGTATCTCTATCGATTACAAATAAATTATCGTTGTCTATCGATAATTCTTGGAATTCTAGACGTTCCCTTAATTGACCTTTATCAGACTCTGTGGTAATATATAAAACAGGTGAGGGATTTACTTTGTATCCTAAAAACGGAGTTCCGTTACAAACGGAGCAGGAAAGTTGCAGTGCCAACATAGACTTTCCTACTTTTGGGTTAGATACTAATAGATACACACCTTTAGACTTCATTAGGTTGTTTACTATGATGTCTTTTTTTATGCTTGTATCTATTTGATTAATTGAACTAAGCAATACTAACATCTCCCTTCAAACTTTTGTCTCTTGATTCAAGATATTCAATATCTATATCAAGTAACTTAACAACTTCTTGCATTGGAACAGCATTCTTTGGAACATATCTTCCTTCGCTTTCTAATGCAGTTTTTATTTGATTTTTAATCTTAAGTGCTGAGTTTCTACCAACTCCTGCTAATTTCATAAGATCATTTAGATTGCACCAATGTTGTGCTATTAATTGTAAAGTTTCATTTGCGGTCATATAACACCTCCTTATAATTCGTACATATCTTTAATTTTTTCATATTCTTTGTCTATTTCTTCCTTAAATGAATCAATAGGTTGAACAGATATATGAAGACCAATATATGAATCTTTATTTTTCACTTCTTCTAATCCATTAAAATGTGCATAATCAAATTTTTCTAATTCTTTAGAACATTCTATTACTTCATCTCTAGTAGTAGGATCTAATAATAATCTTCTTAATGATTTAGTTACGTCATAACAGATTAAACAATATAGTCCTTTAGCTCCTAAAGATAATTCAGTATTATGAAGAACATCTTTTCTAATTTGAGTAAAATATCTTTCATTCATTTTTTATACCTCCTTTCTTAAATAGGGTAGTGTGCTCTGATTTTAGTTATTAATTATAACTTGGTATATTAGTCATACCATAACTCCAATTTGCCAGTATTTGGTTAATTAACAGCCTTGCATTTTTTACTTAATGGCATATCGGCGATTTCCACTAAGGCTAAAATTTCAAAGAACAATTTAGCGTCCGAACTATTGGACGATTTAATAATAGCACACGTCCGAGAATGCTGTCAATACTTTTTTGTCCGAAAATATAGACAATTTAAATTTAAAGTGATAAAATGGATTTATAAAGGAATAATCAGGAAGAAAGTAGGGATGATATGAATTCAGAAAAACTACAAAATTTATTATTAAATGCAATAGATAAAAAAGGTATTTCTCAAAGAGAACTTTCGAGATTAAGTGGAATAAGTAGAAGTACTTTAAATGATATTGTTAACGGAAAAATAAAAAAGATCAAATTAGATGATCTTTATCAAATATCAAATATATTGGAATTAAATTTAGAAAACTTGCTTGAGGCATGTGGTTTTAAGAGCGTATTAAAATGTTTAAGTACAGATAGATATGCAGGAATGTCGGATAGACAATTAAAAGAAAAGTTAGATGAATATCAAAAATCAGAACTTAATTTATTAGAATGGGATACACAAAAAAGAAAACATTGTAGAGAAGCAGAAACTATTTTATTTAGAATCACAGAAAAAACAGAAAATTCAATTAAATATGATGATATTGAATGTTCTAAAGAAGAAATAGTTGAAGAATTAAAAAAGGTAATGGATGAATTAAAACCTATTCAAATAAAATATGATTATTCTAAATTACCAAAGAAACCTTAGAGGTGAAATATGAAAGAATATACAATAGAAAGATACTATAAAGATCTAGATAATAAAGGCCTAAAAAAAACATGGGATTATTTATTAAATAAAATTTTTAATGATGAATTGATAAGTGATAAATTTATTCCTGATAATTTTGGTGAACTTTATGAAACGGGATTAGCATATGTAAATAAAATTGATAAAAAAGAGGCAGGAAAGTATTATACTCCAAAAGATGTTTCAATCCTTATGTCTAAATGGTTATTAGAATTAGAAAGTGAAAATGTATGTGATGTAGGTTGTGGAACCGGAAATTTAATTCTTTCATATTTAGAATTAATTGGAAAAGAGGAAACAATTGAATTAATAAATAATGGACATTTGTTTTTATATGATATGGATGAAGTTGCCTTAAAGATATGTAAATATACAATTGCTTTAAAATATGGGAAAGAACTTTTGGCAAAAATAAATGCAAAACATTGTGATTTTTTAAGTAAAAAAGTTAGGCTTCCTAAAAATTCAAAAGTAATTTCAAATCCACCTTATTATAAAATAACAAAATTTGGAGATGATTGGAACAATACAAAAGTATTAATTGATTCTAGAGAATTATACTCATGTTTTATGGAAAAAATAATAACTCAAAGTGATAAATCAGTTATTATTACCCCATACAGTTTTATTGGGAGTGGTAAATTTTATAGTTTAAGACAATTAATGAATAATTATAGTGGATTCGTAGTTTCATTTGATAATGTACCTGGTAATATTTTTAATGGAAGAAAACATGGTGTTTTTAACTCAAATAAAGGTAATTCAGTAAGGGCAGCAATCACTGTTGTTAATAATAATGATGTAAATAAAGGATTTAGATTTAGTCCACTAATTAGATTTAAAACAGAAGAAAGAGATAGAATGCTAAATAATGCATTTCTTGAAAATCTTATTAATGAAAATAGTCAATTAGTTGATTCGAAAAAGAAATCCTATTATAAATGTCATAAAGAGTTAATGAATATACTTGAAAAATGGGAATTATTATCTGATCAAAAAATGGGTAATCTTATTTCTTCAAAAGATGGTAGTAAGATTTATGTTCCAACAACTTGTAGATATTTTACAGTTGGAGCTAAACGAAATTTACAAAGAGATGGAAAAAGAGTTATAAATGTTGTGAATAAAGAAAAATATAATTATATTTATTGTATGTTAAACTCTTCATTTGCATATTGGTATTGGAGACTCTATGATGGTGGAATAAATTGTCCTTTAACGATAATAAATAATATTCCAGTATTTTATAATATATTAAATGAATTCCAAAAAAATGAAATAAATAAGATTGCAGAAGAAATGCAAAAAAATGAAGAAAAATATTTAACATATAAAATGAATGCAGGTAAAAATCAAGAAAATTTAAAGTTTCCAAGAGAATATAGAGATAAGATAAATAATATATTTTTAAATGCATTAGACATAAATGAAGACTCTTGTATATTTAATAGAGTTCATAGTAGTTCTTTATTTGAAGAAAGTGAGGAAGATATTGATGAATAAAACTGAAGCGATAGACAAAATGATTGAAACTATATACAACAACAATTCTGATTTAATTATGACAGAAATTGATGTAAAAAAATTGAATGAATTTTTTAAATCATCTTTAGTATTTGAAGAAGAATTTGATAAGTTCTTTGAAGAAAATATTTCGGACTTAGATGGGATATCTAAACTTAAAAGTGGAAAATATGAGATGGAAAAACAATATAATCAAAATAAAGCATTACAACCGGGGATAATATCTGAATGTAATTATGTGGAAACATTAGCAAAGATTTTTAAATTAAATAAGTGTTTGGATTTCGATAGAACTCCTATGAATAAAGTTCCAATTGAATGCAGAAACTTTTTAAATTCAGGCTACCAAACTTTTTCTGCTGCTAGATATTTATACTATAATCCAAAAAATCCAGAAATATTTATTTTTCAGTATGGAAATCCGGCAAATGGTGATGCAGAAATAATAATTAATGGTAATAAAATAAGATTAGAATTTAAAGAAAGAAATGCAAAAGCAGGAGAATATGATATTACTGGATTATATGATGAAAATGGAAAATTGTTGATCTCAGATGATTTTAGAACTAATACTCCAGAATATATTCCTTTTATAGATAAATTTAATCAAGAGACTAATGTAATAGAACAAATAGGACACAATTATAATGATTTTGATGAAGACACAAAAATATTATCAATTATGGAATATTTCACGAGACATAATATAGATATTATTATTTCTTCTACATCAAATAATGAATTAATTGCATTAACTCCTGATTGTATTCAAGTTGAATTGCCAGATGGAAGAAGAATTATTACAACAGATAATAGTGAAATAAGAACATCAGGAAGAAACCACAGAAAAATCTTTACAAAATTATATTTTAATCAAGTTTTAGGAATGATGAATGCTAAACAATTAAATGATAATGAATATCAAGTTGATTTAAATAATGAATATGTTGAAATTGTTAATGGTCGAGGATCAAATATACCTAGTAGGGTAAAATTTAATAAAGTATTCTATATTGATATAAATGAAGCTAGAATAGAGGATAACATGATAACATTTGATATTAACAAAGTTGAACAACTTAAACCGTCGATTTCAATGCATTTAAAAATAAATGCTACTAAAGAGGAATTAAAAGAATATTTCGAAAATAGAAATGAAGAAAAGGAGTAGCATTATGAATGAAAATATAGTAGGTAAAATATACATATTAACAAATCCCTCCTTTCCAGATTATGTTAAGATTGGATATTCTAAAAATGTGGACGAAAGATTAAATAGATTAAATAATTCAGAAGCTGTTCCTTTTGCTTTTAGATTATATGCTACATATGATGTAGAAACTCAATCTGCTGATAAAGTATTACATAAAATAATAGATAAATTAAATGCTGAATTAAGAAGTATAGATACAATAAATGATAAAGTAAGAGTTAGAGAATTCTATTTAATATCTCCAGAAGATGCTTATGAATTATTAGAGGATATTGCTATTATTAGTGGTACTAAAGATAGACTTCATTTATATAAACCAACAAAGGAAGAAGTAATTGAAGAAGAAACTGCTGAAAAGAATAGAGAATTATCTAAAAATAGACATCATTTTAAAGAAATAAAGTTTAAATCTAGTTTGACTAATAAAACATATTATTCAGAAACGAAAGATGATGGCACATTAGGAATATATGAAGAAGAAACAAATATGGAAGTTCCTAATAATAGTAATCCATCAAAAAAACAAATATTATTACAAGCAGTTAAAGATCTAAATGGTGAAGTAGAAAGTAATATTACTTTATATCAATTACAACATAGATTAGAAAAATTATTGAGTAAATAGTCATATATAAATATAATGTCATAACGTCATTTATAAATGAGATTATGATTCAAAAAGAAGCATATTTCATTTGCGAAATATGCTTTTTTAGGAGGAAATATGAAATATGTTTTTTATTTTGATGAATCTTTTCATACAAGAAATATTACTGAGGCATCTCTAAGTGAACATGATTATTTTAATTCATATATTAGTACAGGAATAGCTATAAAAAGTGAAAAGAAATCTAATGTTTTTAAAAAATATAGAAAAATAGAAAATAAATATAAAAAGTTTTACTGTGTAGAAGAATTAAAAAGTGAAGTTATTAGTAAGAAACATTATAAATATGGATTAAAAAATTTTAATGATAAGGAGATTGAATTATATTCAGATATTTTTAATTTCTTATTAGATAATGACATTCAATATTACATATATAGTTGTGATAAATTAGAATATTTATTACTTCAATGTAATTATAAAGCTCCTTTTTATTTAAATAAATTTGCTTGCATTTATAGTATTACAAAGCTTGTTAATGTTTATAGGCCTAAAAAGGTAATAGAAGATATAATGAACGGCGAAAAAAGTTTTATAATTGATTTAAAAAAATTTATGCAAAAACAATTATCAATAAATGGTAATCTTAAACTTAAAGAAAAAGAAAATGATGCGATAAAGAATATTTTACTCTACTTAAATAATATAGATTCATCACAAATCAACTATGAATTTAATTATAGATTTACTTATTATGGTTTGAAAAATTTGATAAAAGAACTAAATATACGAGATGTTAGCATTATTATTGATAAAGAAGGAATCGGTAAGAATTGCATGTGTGCAAGAATGGAAGGTTTTAGAAAAGTAAGACAAATTGATTCAAAATATTCTCCTGGAATAAGAATATCTGATATGTTTTGTGGATTTATAGCACGAATGATGAGAGCTATATATAATGATACAAAAAATGATCCTAATATTATATATGATACTAAACATCTTTTAGATAAAAAATGGTTTGATATTAATGAAAAGCAATTTGTTCTCTATAAATTGGTTGCTAAATATTTAAAAAAATATATAAATGTTTATTATGGTTCATTTATTGGATTATATTTTGATTTATTTGATGAATTCATGGGACTCATATATTATTTTGATGATTTTAAAGATTTTGATAAATATACTAAGAAAAGTATTGAAGACCATGCAATTGATTGCAATAATATTATAATTTTTAGAATATTAAATGATTTAAAAAGATTAGAGTATTTAGAAGGTGAATTATGAGAAAATTAAAAAGAATGAATATTATTGGATTTAAAAAATTTAAAAATTTTAAAATTGAATTTAATGATGATATAAATATAATTATTGGTGATAATGAAAGCGGTAAAAGTACATTATTAGAAGCAATTAATATAACTTTAAATCAAAAATATAAAAATTATGATAAGTATATTGTGAAGGAATTGTTAAATAATGATTTGATAAAAATATTTAAGGAAAATCCTAAGATAGAAAATTTACCTTATATTATTATAGATATAGAATTACTATTAGATAATATACCATCAAACGCAAATTTTTATGGTATGACCCATACTTTTGAAAAAAATCAAACCATGTATGGAATAAGATTTAGCTGTAAAATTTCGGATGAAATAATAGATGAACTATTACCTATAATAGAGTCTGGTCAATTACCTTATGAATATTATCAAATGTCTTGGAGTACATTTCAAGGCGAGCCTTACAACATAATTAAAAGGCCAATAAATCTATTGTCCATTGATAATGATGATATAGAATCTGGTTCTTCTTATAATTATTATAATAAATCTTTATTTAATAATAATCATGATAATAGATTACAATTACAAATAAAAAATGAATTTCGTGAAAAAATAAATGGAATATTTAATCAATTACCAATAAATGATGTAAATGACCATCAAAAATTTGGAATAAACGAAAAGAAAATAATTTTTGAAAATATTTTAACAATTTTAGATGATAATATTCCGATTGAAAATAAGGGAAAGGGAAAAGAAAATATTATAAAAACGAAAATTGCACTTGATAAAAATGTTGGAAAAACTGACGTATTAACAATAGAAGAACCAGAAAATCATTTGAGTTTTAATAATTTAAAGAAAATGATTAATGAAATTAGGAGTCAAGAAGGAAAACAAATGATTATTACTACACATGAAAGTATGATTGCAAATAGTTTGAATTTAAGTAAAATTTTATGGATTAAAGAAGAATATGCAGAATCATTGAGTAAAATAAATAAAGATGATGCTGATTTCTTTTATAAAAATTCAAATAATAATATACTTCAATTTATTCTTTCACGTAAAGTTTTATTGGTTGAGGGGCCTACAGAATTTCTTTTAATTCCAAAAATTTATGAAAAAATATATAATGAAAATATTGAAGATGAAGGTATAACTATTATAGATTGTGGCGGAATTAAATATAAGAGATTTGAAGATATAGCCAAAAAAATGAATAAAACTGTAGCAGTATTAACTGATAATGATAATAAACAGTCAAATTTAGATTTTAAAAATAATTATAATCAAAATGAAAATAATATGAAAATATTTATGGATGATTCGTTAGATAATTGGACATGGGAAGTTTGTTTTTATAATTTAAATAAACAAAAATTAGATTTGTTGGTTGATGCTGATGAAAAGTGTGATTATAAATATCATAAAAAAGATTATGGTAATAAAACAATTGGGAAAATGTTGAATAATAAAGTTGAAATTGCATATAAAATGTATAATTCTGAATTTGATTATGTAATTCCAAAATACATTAAGGACTGTCTAGAATGGATAAGAAAGTAGTTTTAGCAGTCGCTGGTTCAGGTAAAACATATCATTTATGTAATATAATAGATGAAACAAAACGTAATATTATTATTGCTTATACTAATGAGAATATAAAAAATATCAGAAATGAAATATGTAAAAGATTTAAATTTATTCCAGAAAATACAAAAATAATGACTTTTCATAGTTTTATTTATAAATATATGATTAGGCCTTTTGATTTAATAATAGGTGAATATTATGGAGTTAGCAATTTTGTTAGTAAAGGTATTTCTATTAGTAATCCGCCTGAAAAATCATATAAACAAAACGGATATTGGAGAAAGAATCCATTATATAGTAACGATAAAACATTACAACATTATACATATAATAATAAATATTATTGCGATTATTTATCTAAACTTATTATGAAAACAAATAATAAAAAGATATCATTATTAAAATATGGATGTGAAAATATAAACAGATTTTTTGATTGTATATATATTGATGAAATGCAAGATTTTAGGGAAAATAATTGGGAATTATTAGTTGAAATTATAAAAAATGTTAATAATATTATTCTTGTGGGTGATTATTATCAACATTCTGTAAATGCAACAAATAATACTGGTAAACCTTTTAAAATAAAAACTAAATACATAGGTTATATGGAGTATATAGAATATCTTAAAAATATTGG
The DNA here is from genome assembly GCA_900543055.1 of uncultured Mollicutes bacterium. Classification (GTDB taxonomy): domain Bacteria; phylum Bacillota_I; class Bacilli_A; order RF39; family UBA660; genus UBA3789. Next base: position 3,815 of record UQQI01000014.1, on the reverse strand, counting down.
ATTAAATGTAGATGATAAAACGTTGATAAAGAGTAGAAGATGTTCAAAAGAAGTGTGTGAATTTATTAAAAAAAAACTTGGGATTGAAATAAAAAGTAATGAGATAAATAATGGTAGAATTATAGCATTAGATGATCCAAGTGAAATAACTAATATCATAGAAGATGATGATATAGTAAAACTTGTTTGGAATTCAACAGAAAATTATAAATTTAATGCAGTAACATGGGGATATTCTAAAGGAGATACATATGAAAATGTATGTGTTATATTAACAGATAAATATTCAAATTTAAATGAAGAGTCTTTTATTCGTAATGAAAGTATTTCATCGACAAACAAATTATATGTAGCATTAACTAGAAGTAAAGGAAATGTTTATTTGATAAAAAAAAGTCAGTTAAATGAAAATAGCTGATAAGTATTTCTACCCATCAGCTACCCATCAAATGTTAATAAATTTGATGTAATTTTGTTAAATTTTAATAAACTTAAATTTTAAAATATGCCGATATTTTAAGGGATTCGTATGAATCTCTTTTTAATTTAAATCGCCACCTGAAGGGAGCCATGTGGCTCCGTTTTTTTTATGCATTCATTTATGTTGACATTATATTTCATAATATTTATTTAATTTATAAGAAAAAGCTAATAATTTTTACTAATAATATAAGTACTTCTTTTTTTATTCAATTTCCTATTTCCTATTTAGATGCTATATTAATAATTGAGGTTAACATTTATTATGGATGAGAAAATTACTGAATATATGAATAAACATGAGGAGAAAATAAGTGCATATTTACATGAAAGAGTTACCAATAAATCTTCATCTTATTTTAATCTAATAAATCTTATAAAAGAAAATACACGCAATATAGGACTAAAATCCCCAGATATTTCAAATCTGTCAATAGTAACAAATAATTCTCTTTATTATTTAAAAGATTATTTCAAAAAAAATAAATGTATATATTAAAGATAGTGATTTTTGCAAAACTAGTGTAGTTGGAGCAGCTATTTGCGAAGATATTTTTTCTAATATGGAGAAGGGAACAATTTTATTAAATGATTATTCAAATTGTCTAATAAAAATTGCAGATAGAAAACAAAATGTTATTGATACGGCATCTAATATGAGCAAAATAAGTAGAGTTGTTTTTAGGGATGAATTTGCTAAACAGGTATCAAAAGCATCTTCTGTATATGCTGAATATAAAGAAGAATTATCTGGTATAAGAAAAAAATATTCAAATATTGTCAATTATATTTATAATTATGATTCAAATATTGAAAAAATATTGTACCTGCTTTACTTACTTATTTTGAAAAATCATGTAGTACAGAGTTTGTAAATATTGAGTCAATAGAATATGATAAGGAAGAGGGAATCAATACTTTAAAGCAATCAGGATTTGAAAATTTAGTTAGTGAATTTGATTCTAAAGTAACTGAAATAATAAATAGATTAAGAAAGAAAAATATCAGTAATTCAGTTTTTAATAAAGAACATCATAATTAATTGGATGACATGTTTGATACTAAAACATTAACAATTAATGAAGATTCTAATAAAAAGATTTGAAAGAGCTTTAAACTAATAACGCTTTTTATATGTAAAATCATGTAAAATATATGTATATTTATGTAAAGTTATAGAATTTATCGGAAGTTATTTAATATAAATTTGAAAAAAATTTCTAAAATAAATATTTAATTTTTGTTATCTGACACTTTGTGTTATAATATATTCTTCGTGAGGGGGAATATTATGGAAAAACAAGAAATGGAATTATATCATATACATAAATTAGGAAATAGTTATGATAAAAAATGGAGCGTTAATAATACTATTAATGTTTCTCCAAGCTTTAATTCTGAAATGTTTAAAAGACAAATGAGTTTTTCTCAGTCAGTTTTATTTGATGGTAAAATGAGAAATTTTTATGAATTATTACCTAGGTATATTGAACAACTTTCTAGTTCTAATTCTGTTAGTATAGAGAAATTAAAAGCTATCTCTAATCTGTTAAGAACATCTTTTGCACTGACATATAAAGCTGTTTTTTTCAAAAGAGAAGCAGCCTTAGAAGATTGTCGTAAAGTCTATAACATTGCTTTACCTAGTAGATTACATTCAATTTATTTATGCGATGAAGATAGTTTATAATATTGGAAGGATATCCTTGAAGAATGCAGCCAAATGGATTTGATACATATAAAGTTTTAGTAACAGGCAAAATATTTAAAACTAATGAACAATTATTACCAGATGAAGAAGCAAACTATGGAGATGATTATAATCAAGCATTTAAATATTGGCATCCAAAATTTAAAGATGTTCATGAATGGACAAATGAGTATCTTGCACAAGGAAAAATAAAAATATTAAGTAAAGTTAAATAAGAGAACAATTACACAAAGATAATAATTCTCTTTTTCTTTTTATAAAACTGTGTTATAATAAGCAGCAATTAATGGGGGTTAATTGGTTATGAAAAAGAAATTTTTATATATTATGTTTTTTATTGCATTAGTATTTTCAGTTTTTAAATTTAAATTAAATACTATTGATTTAAGTGACAATATCGAGAATAAATTTACCTTGGTAAATACTGTATCAAAGTCTGACTATAATAAGATATTAGTTTATAAAAACAATTATAATTATCCAGTAAATATTAAAACAAGTGATATTAAGTTAGATTGTATTGGTAGTGGAGAAAATAAAGAATTAGATGAAAAATTAGTTAAAAGTAATATGAAAATTAACGTTAGTTTTTCTAATAAAAAAGATGTTTTAATAGTAAATAGTGGAGATATAGTTAAAATTTATATTGATGAGTTATATACTGGTGAAAGTTTACCTAATCATTCTGTAACTTGTAATTATAATATTGAGATTAATATGAGTGGTGTCTAATATGAATGAGATTATTGAAAGTAGAAAGAACGAAGTAAAAGGTAAAACAAGTACATTTGATATCACTTTGTCTAAGAATGAAACAAGGGTATTAAATAAAGTAAATAAAAATGAGTTAAATGAAGAATATCTAGTATATTGCGTTCCTATAGTATTTACAGACGCTAAATTTGACTTTGATATTTTAGAATGTTATTTTGATGATGATAACCCTGAAAATAATAGTAAAACTTCTCTTATAACTAGAGAAAGTTATTTAATGCTTGAATCTTTCGATGAACAAGCAGAACAAAAGAAAAGAGCAGAAGGAAAACCATATCAAAAGAAAATAAATTTTTATAGAGGAGGAAAAGCATGGTAGTAAGAAATATTTATGTAAGTGATAAAGAATATTTTCTTGAATTTCTAATTAGATATTTGATAAAATACGGAATCAGTTATTGTTTAGTAAAAGAAGCAGATGAAGTTCATTTTGATAATTATATAATTAGATTTCATACAAAAGTAAATGAAACAGATAATTTAGATGATTTATTACGAACACTTATGGAAATTGAATCAAACACAAGAGATTTCTTTATTTCTGAGAATGAAAATAATAATACAGACTATAGTGATAAAAGATTATATCCAAAGATGAACAAAAAACTAATTAAGATGGAAAATAGAAAATATAGTAAAATGGTTAATACTAAAAAAAAATAGGATTTTCTTGATTGAAAATCTCTTTTTTATTTATTAGGAAAGTGCGTTTAGAATTTTTTATTTTATGGCTTTTTTTAGAATATTTAATTAACATAAAATGTTTTATTTTTATATTGACAAACATTTGTTTGTACTATATTATAGTAAGTCAAGATGTTGGAGGTGTATACATGTATAAAGCTTATAA